>JBMFXF010000037.1:0-18641 GCA_049964515.1 Acetobacteraceae bacterium
CCCACCTGGTCGCGGCGTTGACCGAGCAGGCGAAGAAGCTCTGGCACACCTCGAACCTCTATCGCATCACGGGGCAGGAGCGGCTTGCCCGGCGTCTGGTCGAGAACAGCTTCGCGGACACGGTCTTCTTCTGCAATTCCGGCGCCGAGGCGAACGAGGGGATGATCAAGTTCATCCGCAAGACCATGGCCGAGACCGGCCGCGGCGAGCGGTTCCGCATCATCTGCTTCGAGGGCGCCTTCCACGGCCGCACCCTGGGCACGCTGGCCGCCACCGGCAACGCCAAATACCTCGCCGGCTTCGGCCCGGTGGTGGAAGGATTCGACCACGTCCCGTTCAACAACATGAACGCGGTGCGCGACGCGATCGGGCCCGCCACGGCCGGCGTGATCGTCGAGCCGATCCAGGGTGAAGGCGGTGTGCGCCCCGCCGACCCGCGCTTCCTGCGCGAACTCCGCGCCGTCTGCGACGAGTACGGCCTGATCCTGGGCATCGACGAGGTGCAGACCGGCATGGGCCGCACCGGCAAGCTGTTCGCCCATGAATGGTCGGGCATCACCCCGGACGTGATGTCGCTGGCCAAGGGCATCGCCGGCGGCTTCCCGCTCGGCGCGGTGCTGGCGAAGGAGTTCGTCGCCAAGCACATGAGGCCCGGCACCCATGGCAGCACCTATGGCGGCAATCCGCTCGCCTGCGCGGCCGGCAACGCGGTGCTGGACGTGCTGCTCTCGGCGGGGTTCCTGGACAATGTGGTGGCGCGCGGGGCGCAGCTGCGCGCCGGGCTCGACCGCATCGCGCGGGACTACCCCGGCGTGTTCACCGAAGCGCGCGGCCAGGGGCTGCTGCAGGCGCTGGCCTGCATCCCGCCGCAGGGCGAGGTGCAGGCGGCCTGCGCCGAAGAAGGCCTGCTGGCGATCACCGCCGGGGAGAACACCCTGCGTCTGGCCCCGCCGCTGGTGGTGACGCCGGCCGATGTGGACGCCGCGCTGGCGATGCTGGACCGCGCCGCCCGCCGCGTCGCCGCGACGGTGAAGCCCGCATGAGCGCGGCGCTGCGCCAGGACCGGCCGGGGGAGGCTCCCCCGGCCGGGCCGCGCCATTTCCTCGACCTGCGCGATTTCGACCCCGCGACGTTGCGGCGGATGCTTGACCTCGCCGCCGGCTTCAAGCGCGGCCAGGGCGCGAAGCCGCTGGCCGGGCGGACCCTGGCGCTGATCTTCGAGAAACCCTCCACCCGCACCCGCGTCTCGTTCGAGGTCGGGATGCGCCAGCTGGGCGGCGACGTGATCGTGCTCAGCGCGCGGGACATGCAGTCCGGCCGCGGCGAAACCCCGGCCGATACCGCGCGCGTGCTGTCGCGCTATGTCGATGCGATCATGCTGCGCACCGATGCCGCCGGCAAGCTGCACGAGCTCGCCCGTCACGCCACCGTGCCCGTGATCAACGGGCTCACCGACACCTCCCACCCCTGCCAGCTGATGGCCGATGTGCTGACGTTCGAGGAGCATCGCGGCCCGATCGCGGGCCAGGTGGTCGCCTGGTGCGGCGACGGCAACAACGTCGCGCGCAGCTGGATCGAGGCGGCGGTGCGGTTCGGCTTCACCTTGCGGCTGGCGACGCCGGATGCGCTGCGCCCGCCGGCCGAGCTGGTGGCCTGGGCGCGCGCGCAAGGCGGGCGGATCGAACTCACCGACGACCCGGCCGCGGCGGTGGTCGGGGCACGCTGCGTGGTGACCGACACCTGGGTCAGCATGTCCGACGACCCGGCGGAGAGCCGCCACAACCTGCTGGCCCCCTATCGCGTCACCGCGGCGCTGATGGCCCGCGCGGCGAAGGACGCGATCTTCATGCATTGCCTGCCGGCGCATCGCGGCGAGGAGGTCACCGCCGAGGTGATCGACGGGCCGCAATCGGTGGTGTTCGACGAGGCGGAGAACCGGCTGCACGCGCAGAAGGGCGTGCTGGCCTGGGCGCTGGGCGCGGGCTGAGCGCCTCCCCTTGCCAACCCGCGGGGCGCGTGCGACCAGCCGCGGCCATGGCAGACGCAGCGACCGGCGCGCCCTTGCACCGCGCCCTGATCCTCGATTTCGGCTCCCAGGTCACTCAGCTGATCGCCCGTCGCCTGCGCGAGGCCGGGGTGTATTCCGAGATCTGGCCCTGCACTGCCGAGGCCGCGCGCATCGCCGCCTGGAAGCCGGGGGCGATCATCCTGTCCGGCGGTCCGGCCTCGGTCCATGAGCCGGGCGCGCCGCTGGCCCCGCCGGAGGTTTTCGCGCTAGGCGTGCCGATCCTGGGCATCTGCTACGGCGAGCAGCTGTTGTGCCACCAGCTGGGCGGGGCGGTGGAACCGCACGCGCACCGCGAGTTCGGCCGCGCCAGGGTCGAGGTGACAGGCGATTGCGCGCTGTTCGCCGGGGTGTGGCCGCAGGGCGCGCGGGAAGCGGTGTGGATGAGCCATGGCGACCGGGTGACCCGCCTGCCACCCGGATTCCGCGCCGTCGCCGCCAGCGAGGGGGCGCCGTTCGCCGCCATCGCCGATGACGCGCGCCGCTTCTACGGGCTGCAATTCCATCCCGAAGTGGTGCACACCCCGCATGGCGCGCTGCTGCTGGCCAATTTCCTCCACCACGTCGCCGGGTTGCCCGGGGATTGGACGATGGAGAATTTCCGCGCCGCGGAGATCGCGCGCATCCGCGCCCAGGTGGGGGCGGGGCGGGTGATCTGCGGGCTGTCCGGCGGGGTGGACAGCTCGGTCGCGGCGGTGCTGGTCCACGAGGCGATCGGCGATCAGCTGAGCTGCATCTTCGTCGATCACGGGCTGCTGCGGGAGGGCGAGGCGGCCGAGGTGGTGGCGACCTTCCGCGACCGTTTCAACATCCGCCTGATCCACCGCGACGCCTCGGCGCTATTCCTGGACGCGCTGGACGGGGTGACGGACCCGGAGGTGAAGCGCAAGACCATCGGCCGGCTGTTCATCGAGGTGTTCGAGCAGGAGGCGGCACGGCTGGGCGGGGCCGATTTCCTGGCCCAGGGGACGCTGTATCCGGACGTGATCGAATCCGCGGCGCCGTCGGGCGGGCCTTCGGTCACCATCAAGTCGCACCACAACGTGGGCGGCCTGCCGGAGCGGATGCGGATGCGGCTGGTGGAGCCGCTGCGCTCCCTGTTCAAGGACGAGGTGCGCGCGCTGGGCCGCACGCTGGGGATCCCGGAGGCGATCGTCGGCCGGCATCCGTTCCCCGGACCGGGGCTGGCGATCCGTATTCCGGGGGCGATCACACGGGAGAAGCTGGCGATCCTGCGCCGGGTGGATGCGATCTATCTGGAGGAGATCCGCGCCGCCGGGCTGTATGACGCGATCTGGCAGGCGTTCGCGGTGTTGCTGCCGGTGCGCACGGTCGGCGTGATGGGCGACGGGCGCAGCTACGATCACGCCTGTGCGCTGCGGGCGGTGACCTCCACCGACGGGATGACGGCGGATGTGTTCCCGTTCGAGCCGGCGTTTCTGGCGCGGGTGGCGGGACGGATCGTCAACGAGGTGCGCGGGATCAACCGAGTGACGTACGATATTACCAGCAAGCCGCCGGGGACGATCGAGTGGGAGTGAGCGGGGGGCGTGGTGATTGACTAACTTCATTATCCAGGGGACCGCGCGGGGGAGGGGCGGATGGCATCACTTGCGGTCACGGTGAAGGGGCAGGTCACGCTGACGCGGGACCTGCTGCGGCACCTTGACATCGCGCCCGGGGAGCGCATCGCGTGTGAGAAGCTGCCTGGTGGCGCGCTGCGGCTCCGCGCGGCGCGACCGACCGGCACGATCGACGGGTTTTTCCATGCCCTGGACGACACGGTGCCGCTGAGGAGACCGCTGACGATCGGGCAAATGAATGAGATCGCGGTCGCCGGCTGGGCCGGCCGGCTGGCCGACGAATGAGGATTGCCGCCGGCATCAACGTGCTGGCGCGCGACAGGCTGCCGAAGGAGGATGGCTCGGCGGCGATCCCGACGTTGCGGGAGGCCGGGAACGTTCTCGCCGACGGCATCATGGTGCATGAAGGCAGACGAACGAGGGAGCTGCCGTCTTGTTAGAGGCTGTCTCGAAATGAGGGCACAACGACCTCAACCCAGCCTCGAACGTCGGCTGGGGGGCGCGCCGAACGTGGTGGCCGGGCGCGGCTACCCAGCGAAAACAGCGACTTACCGTCGTTCGTTATCCGATTCGAGACAGACTCTCAGTAGACTTGTTCACCCGATTCCCCTGCGGTCCGGGTGAACCCGGCGCGCGCCGGCCGGAAACCCCCTATACTCCCCCGCCCCACGCGGAACCCTGCGCCATGACCGCTCCGATCCGGCTTGCCGACTACCGTCCCCCCGCCTTCCTGGTCGATACCGTCGCGCTCGATTTCACCCTCGATCCGCGCGCCACGGTGGTGCGCTCCCGCCTCGCGCTGCGGCGCAATCCGGCCGGACCCGGCGGGGCGCTGCGGCTCGATGGTGCCGGCCAGGAATTGCGCGCGATCGCGCTGGACGGGGCGGCGCTGGGGGCGAACCGCTGGCGGATGGACGGCTCCGACCTGGTGATCGAGGATCCGCCGGCAGCGGGGGTGCTCGAGATCGAGACCGTGATCGACCCCGCCGGGAACACGGAACTCTCCGGCCTCTATCTCTCGGGCGATGCGTTCTTCACCCAGTGCGAGGCGGAAGGGTTCCGCCGCATCACCTATTTCCCCGACCGGCCAGACGTGATGGCGCGCTACACGGTCAGCATCACCGCCGATGCCGCGTCCTGCCCGGTGCTGCTGTCCAACGGCAATCCCGGCCCGGTCGAGACCCTGCCCGGCGGGCGGCACCGGATCACCTGGACCGATCCGCATCCGAAACCCTGCTACCTGTTCGCGCTGGTGGCCGGCCGGCTCAGCGCGCGGCGCGACAGCTTCGTCACCCGCTCCGGGCGCCGGGTGGCGCTGGCGATCTGGGTGCGCCCGGACGATCTGGACCGCTGCGAACACGCCATGCGCTCGCTGAAGAAGGCGATGGCCTGGGACGAGCGGGAGTTCGGGCTGGAATACGATCTCGACGTGTTCAACATCGCCGCGGTGTCGGATTTCAACATGGGGGCAATGGAGAACAAGGGCCTCAACGTGTTCAACACGAAATACGTGCTGGCCCGGCCCGAGACCGCCACCGACGCCGATTACGAAGGCATCGAGAGCGTGATCGCGCACGAGTATTTCCACAACTGGACCGGCAATCGCGTCACCTGCCGGGACTGGTTCCAGCTGTCGTTGAAGGAGGGGCTGACGGTCTATCGGGACCAGCGGTTCTCGATGGACCAGGGCTCGGCGGCGGTGAAGCGGATCGGCGACGTCCGCGCGCTGCGGGCCGCGCAGTTCCGCGAGGATGCTGGGCCGCTGGCGCATCCGGTGCAGCCGGACCAGTACGAGGCGATCGATAATTTCTATACCGCGACGGTGTACAACAAGGGCGCCGAGGTGATCCGCATGATGGAAACCATCATCGGGCGGGAAGCGTTCCGGCGCGGCATGGATCGCTATTTCGTCCGCCACGACAACCAGGCGGTCACGATCGACGATTTCGTGGCCGCCATGGCCGACGCCTCGGGGGTCGATCTCGGCCCGTTCAAGCGCTGGTACCACCAGGCCGGCACGCCGGAAGTAACGTTCGAGACCGCCTATGACGCCGCGGCGGAACGCCTGGTGCTGACCATCCGCCAGCACACCCCGCCCACCCCGGGACAGGCGGAAAAGGCGCCGCTGGTCATCCCGATCGCGTTCGGGTTGCTGGGGCCGGACGGGGCGGCGCTGCCGGCGCCGGCGCTGCTGCTGGCCGATCAGGCGGAAAACCGGTTCGTGTTCGATTCCGTGCCGGTCCCACCGGTGCCGGCGCTGGGGCGCGGGTTTTCCGCCCCGGTGCGGATGAGCGGTTACACCCCGGACCAGCTCCGCCTGCTGGCGCGGCACGACCCGGACCCGTTCCTGCGCTGGGACGCCGGGCAGCAATACGCCACCGCCGCGCTGCTGGATGGGCGGGCCGAGGACCCGGGGCTGGTGGAAGCCGCCGCGGCGGCGCTGGATGCGGCCGAGGCGGACCCGGCCTTCGCCGCCGAGGCGCTCAGCCTGCCCTCGGAATCCTACCTGGCCGACCAGCGGGCGCCGGTGGACCCGGAGGCGCTGCACCGGCTGCGCGAGACCGCGCGGGCCGCGATCGGGCGCGCCCTGGCGGAGCGGTTCGCGGCGCTGTACCAGCGGCTCACCGATCCCGGGCCCTACCGGATCGACGGCGCGGCGATGGGGCGGCGGGCGCTGCGCAACACCTGTCTGGCCTATCTGGTGGCGGGAGGGGCGGCGGACGCGGTGGCGCTGGCCCGCGCACAGTTCGATCTCGGCGCCAACATGACCGATACGCTGGCGGCGCTGGCGGCGCTGGCGAATGTGGAGTGCCCCGAGCGGGACGCCGCGCTGGCCGCGTTCCATGCGCGCTGGCGGGAGGATGCGCTGGTGCTGG
Organism: Acetobacteraceae bacterium; assembly: GCA_049964515.1. Lineage (GTDB taxonomy): Bacteria > Pseudomonadota > Alphaproteobacteria > Acetobacterales > Acetobacteraceae > JAJZVS01. Next base: position 6,525 of record JBMFXF010000037.1, read on the forward strand.
ACAAATGGTTCGCGATCCAGGCCGGCAGCCGCCTGGCGGAGACGCCGGCGCGGGTGCGCGCGCTTTCGCAACACGCCGATTTCGACCTGCGCAACCCCAACCGGGTGCGCGCGCTGGTGGGCGCTTTCGCAGCCAACCAGGCGCGGTTCCACGATGCGTCGGGCGACGGTTACCGGTTCCTCGCCGAGATGATCCTGGCGCTGGATCCGCTCAACCCGCAGGTGGCGGCACGGATGGTCGCCCCGCTTGCGCAGTGGCGGCGGCTGGAGCCGGGCCGGGCGGCGCTGCTGCGCGCGGCGGTGGAGACGGTGCTGGCGGCGCCGGGGCTGAGCCGGAACACGCGGGAGATGGCGGGCAAGGCGGCGTGAGGGCGGCCTACTCCGCCGCCACCATCCCGAGCGGCATCCGCCGCGCCGCCGCCCGCGCCGCCGCCACCGAGATCAGGCTCAGCACCAGCAGCCCCGCCGCCACCGCCAGGATCCATTCCGGATGCCCGCGGTCGATCAGAAAGCCGAACGGCACCGGGGTGAGCGCACTGCCCAGCGGCAGGCCGGAGCTGACGAAGCCGAACACTTTTCCCATCTCGGACGCCGGCACCGCCTCGCGCAGCATCATGTCGCGCGGGGTGCGGGTGCAGCCGATGGCGAGACCGGAGGCGAGCATGGCGCCGATGGTCACCAGCAGCGGCATGGCGACCGCCCCCACCACCAGCCACAGCGCCCCGCAGACCAGCGAGATGCCGATGGTGAAGCTCAGCAGATAGGCGCCGAACGCATCGGCAAAGACCCCGCCCAGCAGCACGCCCAGAGTGGCGCCGACGGTGTAGCCGGTGAGCGCGCCTGAAGCGTCGGCCACGTCCATCCCATGGACCTGATGCAGCACAGTGATGAGCCAGGCCTGCACCCCGGACCCTGCCATCGCCCCCAGCATGTAGAAGCCGAAGAACAGCAGCAGGGTGCGGGAGGCGAGCAGCCGGTGCCCGGCCACTGCCGGCCGGTTGCGGACCGGGCGCTTGCCCTCGAGCAGGATGCGGCTCTGCACCAGGACCAGCCCGGCCGCAGCCACGCCGACCAATCCGACACCGATCACGCTCACCCGCCAACCCACCGTCAGCATAAGCAGCGCCATCGAGGGCGGGGCCGCGGCAAACCCGACATTGCCGGCGAAAGTATGCAGCGCGAAGGCGCGGCCCATGCGCTCCTGCTCGACCGAGCCGGCCAGGATGGCATAGTCGGAGGGGTGGATCACCGAATTGCCGACGCCGGAGACGATGGCGCAGGCGACGATCTGCCAGTAGGCGGTGGCGAGGCCCATGGCGGCGATGCCGCCCGACATCAGCACGATGCCGCCGACCAGGAACGGGCGCGCGCCGTGGCGATCGACCAGGAAGCCGACCGGGGTTTGCAACAGCGCGGTGGTGCCGGACATCAACGCCAGCGCCAGGCCGAGTTCGGCGAAGCTGGCGTGGAAGGCGCCCTGCCAGGCCAGGAACAGCGGCGGCAGGCACAGCACGTAGTAATGGGCCAGGAAATGACCGGTGGCGATCAGCCAGTTGACGCGGGTGGAACGACGCAAGGCCATGACCGGCTCCTTTGCGCGGACCATGCGGTGGGTGCGGGGGAGGGTCAAGCGGTGGCCGCCAGCAGCGCCTCGATCCGCTCCCATACATACGCCGTCTGCATCACCGCCCGTCCGCCCACGGTGATGCCGGACTCCGCCGCCGCCCGCCCGCCCAGATGCGCGTAGAACCAGCGCGCGGGGTTCTCGCGCAGCACCCACACCAGCGCGCTCCGGCAGCCCGCCTCGGCCAGCTGCGCCGCTGCCGCGCCCATCAGCGCCCGCCCCGCGCCGCGGTCGCGCCAGTCGTCCAGCACGTAGAGCGTCTCGATCTCGCCCTCCGCCAGCCGCTGCGCGAAGCCGCCGCGGGTGCGCCCGGCGGTGGTGAACCCCACCACCGGCCCGGCCGGGCCGGACAGCGCCGGGCCGGTCGCCAGATGGATCGTCACTCCGGCGCGAATCGCCGCCTCGTAGCTGCGCATGTGCCGGATCACCGACATCCGCGCCAGGTACTCGTCGGGCAGGATGCCGGCATAGGTCGCGCGCCAGGACGCCACATGCACCGCCGCGATCGCCGCCCCGTCGCCGGCGCGGGCGCGGCGCAGCGAGATCGGCGCGGTGGCGTCGGGCGGGGTCACGCGCGCACCAGCACGGCGCCGAAGAACCCGTCGGTCCCGTGCCGCGCCGGCGACAGCGCCAGGAACGGGCCGGCGCCCGGCGCGGCGGCGCCGGGCCAGGCCTCGGCCAGCGGCAGCAGCCGGTATTCCGCATGGCGGGTCAGGAATGCTTCCACCTGTGCCTCGTTCTCCTGCTCCAGCACCGAGCAGGTAGCATACACCAGCCGCCCGCCCGGGCGCAGCAGCGGCGCCGCCTGGTCCAGGATGGCGGCCTGCTTGACGATCAGCGCCGACAAATCCTCGGCGGTCAGGCGCCGGCGGGCGTCCGGGTTGCGCCGCCAGGTGCCGGTGCCGGTGCAGGGCGCGTCCACCAGCACCCGGTCGAACCCGCCGCCGCGGCGCTTGGCCCATTTGTCGCCCGCGGCCAGCAGATGCGGCTCGGCATTATGCACCCCGGCGCGGCGCAGCCGGCGGATCGCGCCCTCCAGCCGCGCGGCATGGACATCGCAGGCGGTCAGGCGGCCCTTGTTCTGCATCGTCATCGCCAGCGCCAGCGTCTTGCCGCCAGCGCCAGCGCAGTAATCGGCCACGGTCATGCCGGGGCGGGCATCGGTCAGCAGCGCGACCAGCTGGCTGCCCTCGTCCTGGATCTCTACCCGCCCGTCGCGGAACGGCGCGGTCGCGGTGACGTTGCGCCGGCCCGCGACCCGCAGCCCCCAGGGGGAAAGCGGCGTCGGCGCGGCCTCGATCCCGGCTTCGGCCAGCGCCGCGGTCACGCCGGCGCGGTCGGCGCGCAGGGTGTTGACCCGCAGGTCCAGCGGCGCCGGCTCCAGCCAGGCCGCGGCCTCGCGCCCCAGCGCGTCGCCGAAGCGGGCGGCCAGGGTCTCGGCCAGGAACGCCGGCAGCTCGTAGCGGATGGCCGGCGGCATCGCCGGGTGGTCAAGGGTGTGCCCGGCCAGGCGGTCCAGCGCGGCGGCCTCGGCCGCGCTCAGGGGCGCGGGGGCGAAGCGGGCGCCGGTGAACAGGGCGGCGGGGTCGGCCGGCCGCGCGTCCGGGTGGCGCAGGATCAGGCTCGCCGCCAGTGCCAGCCGCGGCGTCAGCTCGGCGTGGGCGCGGGCCAGCCACCATTCCAGGCGCCGGCGCGCCCGCAGCGCGTGCCAGACCTGCTCGGCGATGGCACGGCGGTCGGTGCCGCCGATGTAGCGGCGGGCGCGGAAGAACGCGTTGGCCACGGCGTCGGCGGGGCGGGGGTCGGCGTCGATCGCCGCCCACAGGTCGATGGCGGCGGCAAGCGTGGCGGGTGGGGTCATGGCCGCACCCTAAGGCGGCGGCCGGCGCGCGGCTACCAGCGGCCGATGCCGGCGGCAATGGCGCGGCGGCGCACGAACCACCACCAGAGCGGCTGCGGCGCCAGCGCCAGCAGCGGCAGCAGCGGCTTCTCGGCCGAGGGGGCGGCGACGAAGCCCAGGCAGCAGAGACCGCCCCAGGCGGCGAAGCCCCAATGGATCAGCGTCACCGTCACCGCCGGCACCCCGGAGCGCTGCGCCACCTGATAGAGATGCCCGCGATGCGGCAGGGTCAGGCGTTCCCCGGCCAGGGCGCGGCGGACCAGGGTGAAGGCGACATCGGTCAGCACCCCGGACAGCAGCATCGGCACCAGCAGGAACGAGAGTTCCACCCCGTCGAACCGCGCCGCCACCACCCCCAGCATGGCCAGCACGAAGCCGCAGAACTGGCTGCCCACGTCGCCCATGAAGATGCGCGCGCGGGGGAAGTTGAACGGCAGGAACCCGGCGCAGCCGGCGATCAGCAGCAGCGCCGCGAAATAGGCGAACCAGCTGCCCAGGAAGGCGGCGATGCCGGCCAGGAACGCCGCGGCGATCAGGCTGACCCCGGCGGCGAGGCCGTTCAGCCCGTCGATGAAGTTCATCGCGTTGGTGACGAACAGGATCCACGCCGCGGTGGCGGGCGCGCCCACCCAGCCGACATAGAACCCGCCGACATAGGGGAGCCGGTAGTCGCGCACGTAGATGCCGCTGCCCACCGCCACCGCCGCCGCCACGCATTGCGCGGCGAGCTTCACCGCGAACGGCCAGTCGTAGAGATCGTCGAGGAACGCCACCACCGCGATCAGCCCCGCGGCCCCGATCACGCCCAGGAAATAGGGCTCGGCCAGCCGGGCGAAGCGGGCGAAGGCGAACAGCAGCGTCACCCCCAGCAGGAACGCGCCGACGATGCCGACCCCGCCGCCCTTGGGCGTGGGCGCGCTGTGCGCCTTGCGCGCATCCGGGCGGTCCATCACCCGGAGCCCGATCATCCCCCGCACCAGCGCCGCCGAGACCAGCGCCAGCATGGCCATGAAGGCCAGATGGCGGGTCAGCGCGAGCGCGGTCACCGCCGACGCTTCCAGCCGCCGCCGGCCCGTGGCGGACGGGCTGGCGGGAGCTGGAACCGAGGCGTGGCGGGTGCGCCGGGATCAGCGCGCGGCATACCCGTCCCGCGTCTGCGGCAGCTTCCAGCCCAAAAGCCGGCTGGCGATCATGGTGCGCAGCACCTGCGCGGTGCCGCCGCCGATGGTGAACATGCGCGCGTCGCGGGCCATGCGCTCGAGCGGCCAGTTCCGCGAATAGCCGCGCGCGCCGTGCAGCTGCAGCGCGTCGTTGGTGACCCGGATCGCCAGTTCCGAGGTGAACAGCTTGGCCTGTGCGGCCAGCAGCGGGTCCGGGAACGGGTCGGCGGCGGCGGCGGCCTGGTGGATGGACAGCCGCGCGGCGTTGAGGCCGGTCGCCATATCCGCCAGCATCCATTGCACGCCCTGGAACTCGCCGATCGGGCGGCCGAACTGCTCGCGCGTGCGCACGAACGCCAGCGCGGCCTCGAACGCGCCCTGCGCCAGCCCCAGCGCCACCGTGGCCGCACCCACCCGCTGGGTGTTGTAGGCGTCCATCAGCTGCGCGAAGCCGACCGGCGCGCCGGAGGGGGCGCGGAGCACCATCTCGTCCGGGATGAACAGGTCGCGGAAGATCAGCTCCGCCTCCGGAATGCCGCGCAGCCCCATCGCCGGCTCGCGCTTGCCGACGATCAGCCCGGTCGGGGTGCCGGCATCAGGGTCGCGCACCGCCAGGAAGCCGCCGATGCCGCCGCCGGCGATGCGCGCGAAGATCAGGTGCAGCCGCGACACGCCGCCGCCGGTGATCCAGTGCTTGCACCCGTTCAGCACGAATCCGCCCGGGCGCGGGGTGGCGGTGGTGGTCATTTCATTGGCCGCCGAGCCGGCCTCGGGTTCGGTGATGCAGATCGCCGGCTTGTCGCCGGCCAGCACCAGCTCCGCGGCCAGCCGGCGCTGGGCGGGGCTGCCGTAGCGCAGCACCGCCGACAGCGCGCCCATGTTGGTCTCCACCGCGATCCGCCCGGTCACCCCGCAGACCCGGGCCAACTCCTCGATGATGATGACGGCGTCGAGGAAATCCCCGCCGCCGCCGCCGAGCGCGGCGGGGATGGTGTAGCCCAGCAGCCCGGCCTCCCGCAGCGCGGCGAGATTGTCCCACGGGTAGGCCTCGGTGCGGTCGATCTCGGCCGCGCGGGGGGCGATGACGGTCTCCGCCAGCTGGCGGACGCGCTCGCGCAGCGCACGGCGAGGGGATGAAAGCAGGTCGGACATGGCACCGAGCCTGCCCGGGGGCATCGGTTCTGTCCAGGTGCGCCGCCAGCCGGTATGACATGGCGAACGGTTCCGGAGACGCCCTTGTCCGCCGCCCCCCCCCATGCCGCGCTCTGCGCCTGCGGTTCCGGCCTGCGCGCCATGCGCTGCTGCGCGATGGAACCCGCCGCCCTCGCGGTTGCCGTCACGCCGACGCTGGAGGCGCTGATCGCCCGCGCCGCCGCCGCCGAACGCGAGGGCGCGCGCGCGGAGGCGGAACGGCTGGTGCTGGAAGTGCTGGAACTGGCCCCCGGCGCGCTGGCGGCGCTGGCCATCCTGTTCGCGCTGCGCAAGGCGGAGGGCAATCCGCGGGCCGCGGAGGCGCTGGCCGCGCGCATCGTTGCGATCAACCCGAATGATTTCCGCGCCACCAACGAGCTTGCGCTGCTGCTGCTGGCCCGCGGCGCGCTGGCCGAGGCGGAGCGCCACGCCCGCAACGCGGTGCGCATCGCCCCGGAGAACCCGCAGGCGCATAACCTGATGGGCATGATCCTGACCGAGGCGCATCGGCCGCAGGTGGGGGAATTCCATTACCGGCGGGTGTTGCAGCTTACCGGCGGGCGGGACCCGATCCTGCTCGCCAATCTGGCGTGGAACCTCAAGAACCAGGGGCGGATGGAGGAGGCGCGGGCGTTGTACGCGGAATCCGTCGCGGGCGCGCCGGCGGTGTTGCAGACCCTGCTGGGGCTGGCTCGGCTGGAGGAGGCGGACCGCCGGTTCGAGGCGGCGATGGACGCGCTGGAACGGGCCGAGCGGGTGGCGCCCGACAACCCCTCGGTGCGGCTGACCCGGGCGGTGGTGCTGGACCGGATGGGCCGCACCGCGGACGCGCTGGCGGTGCTGGACGCGGTGGCGCGCGATTCGCCGGAGGGGCTGGGGCCCGACGAATTGCTGGCCAAGGGCCGGCTGCTGGACCGGCTGGGGGAGTACGACGCCGCCTTCGCCGCCTTCACCGAGGGCAAGGCGCGGGCCCGCGCGATGAGCGGTCTTGCCTACCAGGATGCCGCGGCGGCCGAGCAGCTGGCGCGGCTGGCCGGGTTCTTCACCGCCGGGCGGATGCGGCTGCTGCCGCGTGCGGCGACCCGCACCGACACCCCGCAGCCGCTGTTCGTGCTGGGTTTCATGCGCTCCGGCACCACCCTGGTGGAGCAGACCCTGACCGCGCATCCGGCGGTGAGCGCGGGCGACGAGTTGCCGACGCTCAACGAGATCGCGACCCTGATGCCGCGGATGCTGGACAGCCCGCTGCTTTACCCCGAGGCGCTGGTGGAGCTCTGGATGGGCGATCACCGCGACGATCTGGACCTGCTGCGCGACCATTACCTGCGCCGGGCCCGCCAGCTGGGCGCGGTGGACGACGCCCGGCCCTGGTTCACCGACAAGATGCCGCTGAACGAGCTGCATCTGGGGCTGATCTCGCTGCTGTTCCCGGACTCGCCGATGCTGCATGTGCGGCGCCATCCGCTGGACGTGGTGCTGTCGGTGTTTTCCAACCAGATGACGCACGGGTATCTGTGCGCGTTCGACCTGGGATCGGCGGCGCGACATTTCGCGCGGGTGACCGAGCTGGTGGAGCGCCTGCGCGGGGAGCTGAGCCTGCGCTACATGAGCCTGCGCTACGAGGACCTGGTGGCCGACCAGGAGACCTGGGTGCGGCGGATGCTGGAGTTCACCGGGCTGGCGTTCGACCCGGCGTGCCTGGCGTTTCACCGCAACCGGCGCTACGCGCGCACCGCCTCCTACGCGCAGGTGGCGGAGCCGCTCTACGATCGTTCGGTGTTTCGCCACCGGCATTACCTGAAGCATCTGGAACCGGTGATCCCGGTGCTGGCGCCGGCGATCGCGACGCTGGGGTATCCGCTGCCGTAACTCGGGCGTTGCGCGGCGGGGGCGGGCCGGGATAGGGTTGCCCCGAAACCGGACCGGCCGGGCGGGGGGTGCGGAATGGCGAAGGTGAACCAGGGCAGCAGCGCCAGCGGCACGGGCTTTCTTGCCGGAGCGGAGCTGTTCGCCTCCGCCTCGGGGACCGTGGTGTCCACCGGAACTCTGAACAATATCGGGACCATCATCGGCACCGTGACGTTGCTCGGCGGCACCGGGCTCGTCAACGAGTCCGGCGGGACCATCATCGGCTATGCCTATGCGCCGTCCGGCAATACCAGCGGCGTGACGGTGACGAATCTGGGCGTCATCGACAACACCAATACCACATTCGGCTACGGGGTGCGGGAGTTCTATACCGGCACCGTCACCAACGGCTCGGTGAGTGATGCGACCGCCTCGATCGCGGGATTTTCCGGCGGGATCTACCTCGGCGGGAGCATCGGCGCGGTCACCAACTACGGCACCATCTCCGGCACCGGCGCGACCGGCGACAGCGCGGTGTTCGTCAACCGCGGCTCGGTTGCCAATCTCGGCACCGCGGCGGTCATTTCCGGGGCCTCGGCGGGCGTGCTGGTGTGGTACTCGGGCGCCGTCGTCAATCAGGGCACGATCCGCTCGGCGGCGGGGGCCGGGGTGCGGATCGGCGCCCGCGGCCCGGGCGGCGGCACGGTCGTGAACGGCGGCGCCGGCGATACGGTGGCGTCGATCGTCGGTTACCGATACGGCGTACAGGTCGGATATACCGTCGCGACGGTGACGAATTTCGGTACCATCGGGTCGTCGAAGGGCTGGGGCATCGACCTCGCCGGGGGCACGGTCATCAACGGCGGAACCCTGGATCCGCAGGCGGTAATCTATGGCGCTGGCAACTTGGCTGGACTGGAGAGCACCGGCACCATCGCCATCAGCAACGACGGCACCATCCGGAGCAGCGGGGGGAAGGGCGTCTATATTGATTCCGGATCGATCACCAACGGCGCCGCCGGACAGACGGGCGCGCTGATCTCCGGGGGGCAGAGCGCGATCGACGTGTTCGTCGGCGGTACGGTTACGAATTACGGTTCGATCGTCTCAACCTACACCGACTTCAGCGCGGTGTATTTCAAAGCCAGCGGCGTCGTCAGCAACGCCGCCCACGCGCTGATCCAGGGCGCCTACCGGGCGATCGACGCAGTCGGCACCGCCAGCATCGTCAACCAGGGCACCATCCTGGGCACCAATGTCACCTATTCGGCGGTGGCGCTGGCGGGCGGGACCATCGTCAACCAATCCGGCGGGCTGATCCAGGGGGTCAGCTATAACGCGATCTCGCTGGCCGGAACCGGGCTGATCGTGAACGACCTGGGCGGCACCATCGCCGGCGCCAACATGGGCGTGGAGCTCGGCGGCGGCACCATCGACAACGCCGGGACCATCCTCGGCCTCGGTTCGCTTGGCGCGGCCGGTATCGGGGGCAGCGGGAGCAGCACCCTGACCATCGCCAACAGCGCATCGGGCGTGATCTCGGGCACGCGGTTCGGGGTGGATCTTTCCGGCGCCGCCGTGGTGAGCAACGCCGGCACCATCGCCGGCGGCATCGGGGCCTATCTCAACCCTGGTTCCGCGGCCGGCGGCGGACAGCTCAGCGCCACCCTGACCAATGCCGGCACCCTCATCGGCAGCAGCGGCACCGCGGCGGAACTCGGGCAATCCGCCACCCTGGTGATCGACCCCGGTGCCTTGTTCGTCGGCACCGTCACCAACGCGGGAACCGCGCAAGGCTGGCAGATGGTCCTGGGCTCCGCCGCCGCCGCCGGCACCCTCAGCGGGCTCGGCACCCAGTTCACCGGGTTCGGCGGCATCCAGCTTGCCGCCGGCGCGACCTGGACCCTGGTCGGCACCAACACCCCGGCCTATGTGCTGGACATCACCGGCGGGGCCGGCACCCTGGTCAACGCCGGAGTGCTGGTGCTCAGCGCGGGCCCGTCGGGGGGGATTGGGTTCGCCCAGCAGATCGACCCCGCCCTGCTGGTCAACACCGGCACCATCCTGGCCAGCCCAGCCAGCTATGCGGCGATCTACTCCGGCCTGACCGGCAGCGGCGGGGTGCTGCAGATCGTCGATACCGGCAAACTCGCCGCGCAGGGCACGGTCGCGGCCGGGCAGAATGTGATCTTCGCCGGCACCACCGCCGCCGGCGTGCTGCATCTGTCGGACCCCACCGGCTTCGCCGGCACGATCGACAATTTCCTGCCCGGCGATACCATCGTGCTCGCCGGCACCGCCGCGTCCGGCAGCATGGCGGCCGGCAACACGCTGGAGGTCACGCTCACCGCCGGCACCACCCTGGCGCTGGCCTTCGATCCCACCCAAAGCTTCGCCAACGACACGTTCCACTTCGCCGCCCTGCCCGGCGGTGCCGGCACCGCGATCACGGATTCCACACCCTGCTACCTCGCCGGCACGCGCATCCTCACCGACCGCGGCGAACGCACGGTGGAAACCCTCGCGCCGGGCGATGTCGTCATCACCCACTCCGGCGCCGCCCGCCCGATCCGCTGGATCGGCCGGCGCAGCTTCGCCGCCGCCTTCGCCGCCGGCAACCGCGAGGTGGTGCCCATCCGCATCCGCGCCGGCGCGCTGGCCGAGGGCGTGCCGGCGCGGGACCTTTATGTCTCCCCCCAGCACGCGCTGCTGCTGGACGGCGCGCTGGTGCCGGCCGAGTTGCTGGTCAACCAGGTCAGCATCCTCCGCTGCCCGGATATCGACCCGATCCGCTATTTCCACCTCGAACTCGACAGCCACGACATCCTGCTGGCCGAGGGCGCGCCGGCGGAAAGCTTCGTCGATTGCGACAGCCGCGGCATGTTCCACAACGCCGCCGAGCACGACGGCACGCCCACCGCGCGCTGGCGGTTCTGCGCGCCCCGCCTGGACTCCGGGCCGCTGCTGGAGGCGATCCGCGCCCGCATCGATGCCCGCGCCGGGCTCGGCCCCGCCACCGCGCTGGGGCCGCTGGAAGGCTTCCTCGACCCGCCCACCGCCGACCGCATCGACGGCTGGGCCCGCGACGGCGGCGCGCATCCGGTGCTGCTCGAAGTGCTGGTCGATGGCGGCCTCGTCGCCCGCCTGCCGGCCGACCGGTTCCGCGAGGATCTGCACGCCGCCGGCATCGGCGACGGGCGCCACGGGTTCTCGGTCAGCCTGCCGGTTCCCCTCAGCCTGGACCGCCGCCACGAGATCACGGTGCGGCGGGCGGCCGACGGCGCGCTGCTGCCCGGCGCGCCGCGGGTACTGGAACCGGTCGCGCTGCCCGACACGCTCGCGGTCACCCGCCGGATAGTGGCCGCGGCGGTGGACCGCGCCACCGACCCCGCGCAAGCCGCCGCCCTGCTCGCCGGGCTGCGGGAGGCGAGCGCCCGGCTGCGCACCCGCGTGGCAGCGGCGGCCCCCGGGCCCGCACGCCGCGCGCTGGTGATCGACGCGCGGCTGCCGCGGCCCGACCGCGATGCCGGCTCGGTCGCGCTGGTCAGCCATATCGAGGCGTTGCGCGCGCTGGGCTGGACGGTGGACGCGATCGGCGCCGACGAGCCGGCGCTGACCGAGGCGGCGACCGCGCCACTCGCCGCGCTGGGGGTAGAGGCGCTGGGGCTGCCCGAGCTTGCCTCGGTGGAGGAGGCGCTGCGCGCCGCGCCGGAGCGCTACCAGCTGATCTACCTGCACCGGCTGGCCCAGGCCGAGGCCTACGCCTGGCTGGCCCGGCGGCTGCAACCGCGGGCACGCATCCTGTACAACGTGGCGGACCTGCACCATCTGCGGCTGGAACGCCAGGCGCGCATTTCCGGCGATCTGGGGCTGATGGCGGAGGCGCGCATCCTGCGCGCGCGCGAACTGGCGGCGATGCGCGCGGCCGACGCGGTGCTGACCCATTCCGGCGAGGAAGCCGGCTACCTGGCCCGGGAGGCGCCCGGGGCGCGGGTGCATGTGGTGCCATGGTCGCAGCCGGGCCGGCCGGTCAGCCTGCCGTTCGCGGCGCGGCGGGGGATGGCGCTGATCGGCGCGCCCTCGCACGCGCCCAACGCCGACGCCGCGCGCTGGCTGCGCGAGGAGATCCTGCCCCGGGTCTGGGCCGAGGCGCCCGACGTCCCCTGCTATCTGGTCGGCGAGGGCTGGGCGGCGCATTGGCCGGCGGATGCCGACCCGCGCATCCAGGTGCTGGGGCCGCTGGCGCGGCTGGACGGGCTGTTCGAGATGATCCGCCTGACCGTGGCGCCGCTGCGCTTCGGCGCCGGGATCAAGGGCAAGGTGCTGGCCTCGCTGGCCGCCGGGCTGCCCTGCGCGATGACCCCGGTGGCGGCCGAGGGGCTGCGGCTGACCCCG
>JBMFXF010000038.1:0-17833 GCA_049964515.1 Acetobacteraceae bacterium
CCCACAGCGCCGCCGCCCCCAGCAGCAGCCACATCGCCAGCCCCAGCGCGCCGCCAGCGAAGAATTGCGCCGCGTATTCGTTCCAGATCGCCCAGGCCAGATGCGTATCGTCGGTCGGGTACCAGCGTGCCGTGCCGTCCCGGAACGACCCGTTGTGCAGCACCTCCCGCCCGCCCGGCCCGATCAGACGCAGCCGCGCCACATCCACCTGCTGGCCCGGGCCGGCCGGAAACACGGAAAATTCGATCGGCCGGCGCAACCCGCCCAGCACCACCCGCCGGTCCAGCCCGGCCGCCGACAGCGGCACCGCGATCCGCCGCCATACCCCGGGGGGGCCGGGCGGAATCGGCGCCGCGTTGCAGGCCTCGGAGTAGAGCAGCAGCTTTTCGCACAGCACGGCGTCAGCCTGTGACCCGGGCGCGGTGCGCAGCCAGAACCGCAGCCGGTACATCGCCCCCGGTCGCACCGCCACCTTCTGGCCGAAATAGAACCGCGAGCCGGTGCGGATGCGCAGAAATCGCCCCTTGCGCCCGCGCAGCACCACATCGTTGCTCGGTCGCAGCGGCAGCGTCGCGCGCAGCCGCGCGATGCGCGGGAACGTGCCGAGCCCCATCCCCAGCGCCATCGCCACCGGGGAGCGGTCCACCATGGCCAGCCCGCCGGTCCAGTTGTCCCATCGCGCCTGGAAATCGGGCAGCACGGTGGAAAGCCGCGTCGTCATCACCCGCGAATCGGCGGCGAACCCCAGCACCGTGCCGGCCAGGCCGGCGAACACCACGCAAGCGAGCAGCCCGGCCCCCAGCCGTCGCCCGCCGCGCCGCGGCCAGCTCAGCGCCAGCGTGGTCAGCGCCGCCAGCACCGCCGCGCCATAGGCGGTGCGCGAATAGGTCACCAGCAGCGCATAGGCCCCCACCCCCCCCACCATTGCGCCGGCCGCCAGCCGCAGGGGCCGCGGCGGCGCCAGGCAGACCACCAGGAACGGCGGCGCCATCGCCAGGAAGGTGCCGATATCGTCGCCGCCGAACTGCACCGAGGAGAACGTCGCGGCGATCCGGTAGAACGAGTGGAAGTCGAAGATCCCGGGGAATACCGCGCGCTCGACCACGCCCGCCGTCGCCACTACCGCCAGCGCCACCACCATGCCGGCGGCGAAGCGCGCCAGCGCGTCGCCATGCACCCGTTCGCGGGCCCGCCAGAACGGCATCAGCAGAAACGCCGAGGCCGGCCCCTTGACCAGCCGCAGCGCGTTCTCGGCCAGAAGATACGGATCGGACGATCCTTCCGCGAGCCGGTACGGGGAGGCAAGCCCGCGCAGCGTCTCCCCGGCCAGCACCAGCGCCACCGCCGCCCAGACCCAGCCCGCCCAGCCGGACGGCCACAGATCGGCCCGCGTGGGCGGCGCTCGCCACAGCAGCACCGCCACCGTCACCAGCAGCACCGGGTCGGATTCGGTCACCATCATCCGGCCGGACCAGATGGTGAAATCCAGCCCCACCAGCGCCGCCGGCACCAGCCACAGCCACAGCCCGGGCCAGCGCCACAGCGCCGCGGCATAGGCGGCGAGTCCCAGCGCCAGCGGCCAGGCGGGCAGGGGGTCGGTCGCCAGGAACCAGCCCACCCCGCCCAGGCAGGCCAGGGTCCGCCCGGCCCGGAGCGCCGCGGCGGCGCCGCGGCGGCTCACCGCGCCAGCCCCTCGGTCAGCACCCGCCACGCCCAGGGCAGCACCCGCACCGTCAGGAAGGCGGCCAGGGCGCCGATGACGATCTCGTTGAAATCCGGCTGCAGGCCGGGGCGGAACCAGCGGCCGACCTCCACCGCGGCCGACAGCAGCCCGGCGATCGCCGCGGCAGCCAGCGCGGCGCCCCGCCCGCGCCCGCCGCGCAGCCAGATCAGGCCGCCCACCGGCGCGTACATCGCCAGATGCACCAGCGTGCTCTTCAGCGCCTGGGCCTTGGAGACGATGTAGTCGTTCCACAGCGGGATCAGCCCCAGCGGGTCCAGCGCGGCGCGCGCCTCCGCCACCGTCCGCCAGTGCCGGGCCAGCAGCGCGTTGGCCCCGGCCAGCGCCAGCAGGTAGAGCGGCACCAAAAGCGGCACCGCCCGCGCCAGCAGCGCCCGCCCGAGCTCCAGCCGCGCCGGGGTCAGCGCGCGCAGCGCCGCCGCGCCGGCCCAGATGCCCAGGAACCGGTAGCCCAGCGCGGCCAGCATCGGGGTGGCGCTGAGGATCGGCAGTTCCGCCGCCCACATCGCCGCCGAGGCCAGCGCCGCCGCCAGCCCCAGGAAGCCCAGCCCGCGGCGCGGCCAGATCAGGGCGAACAGCGCGCCCAGCGGCGCCGGCGCCAGCGTTCCGGCCAGCAGCAGCAGCACGCGCATCCCCTCGCCCCGTCCGGCGCCCGGCAACGCGCGGAAGATCGCCGGCAGCGCCGCCAGACGGGTGAGGATGTCGCTCCGGCTCAGCACCAGGTCGAACGGCATCAGCAGGAAATAGACCCAGGCGGCGGCATAGACCGCGAGCAGCGCGATCAGCGCGCCGCGCCCGCCGCCGGCCAGCGGGCGCAGCAGCGCCGCCACCAGCCGGTCGCGCCCCAGCGCGAGGCCGGCGGTGCCCAGCGCCGCGCCGATCCCCTGGGCGGCGATGTAGTTGATGGTCACGGTGCGGCCGGGGAAGAACAGCTGGGCGTATTTCACCGCCAGCACGAACAGGAAGCTCAGCGCGAACCCGCCGCCGGCGGCCAGCACCCGCCCCGGCCCGCGCGCCGGTGTGAGCGCGCCGGTCAGCAGGAACCCGAGCGGGATCAGCATGACCAGATTGGCGATCCAGTCCGGCCGCTGGTCCGGCCCATGCGGCACGTAGCGCACCGCGAGGAACTGCCGCCACGCCGCCGCCGGCGCCTCCGGCACGAAATGAAACCCGACCGGCCCCACCACCAGGCTGCCGTACACCACGAAGGCAGCATACAGCAGCGCCCAGCGCGCCAGCCGGGCGCGGTCCAGCAGGAACGGTGTGGGGGTCAAGCGAATCGTCGCGGCCGGATGCCCGCCCGCAACCAGGTGACCAGGGAGTAGATGTCGAACACCGGCCGCCCGGTCGCCGCCTGCAACGCCGCCGCGTAGGGCGGCATGTTGGTGCATTCCAGCACGATCGCGCCCACCTCCGGGTGGCGGCGGATCAGCGTGGCGCCGGCCTCCAGGATGTCGGCCTCGGCCGCGGCCAGATCGAGGTCGTGTTTTTCGGCGCGGATCAGCACCCGGAAGAACTCGCGCCCGCCCTCGGTGCCGACGATCGGCGTATCCGGCGGTACTCCGGCGGCGGCCAGGTGGCGCGGGGTGAGCGTGCCGGCCGAGACCGTCAGCACCCCCACCCGGCGGCCCGGCGGCAGCGTGGCCTGCACCCAGCGGACTTGCAGCAGCGCGCTGGTGGCCACCGGCACCCCCACCGCCGCAGCGAGTTCGGCCTGGAACAGCGCCAGGAACCCGCAGTTGGTGGTGATCGCCTCGGCGCCCTGGTCCACCAGCTCGCGCGCCGCGGCGATGAAATCGTCGAGCAGCCCGGCGGCACCGCCCAGCACCACCCGCTCGGGGCTGGCGCCCTTCACCACCCGGTACAGAACCGGGAACGGCCAGGTCTCGGCATTGCCCATGTCGCCCGGGATGCGCGCGAATCGCGCCTCGAGCATCAGGATGCCGAGGGGCGCCCCGTAGATCGCCTTGCCGCCGCGCGCCGTGCCGTTCATGGCGCGAGCTTGCCGCAAACCGGCCGGACATGCGAGACCGCACGCCTCATCCGGAGGAACTCCCCATGGCCGAACGCCCGTTCACCCAGGCCGATCTCGACATCCTGAAGCAGTGGGACACCCCCACCATCTGCAATGGTCTCGAGATCACCAACCCCGAACGCCGCGCGATCGGCTTCACCACCAGCCCGTTCGTGGTGCTGGACCCGGCGGCGCCGCCGATCGTCGGGCTGGCGCGCACCGGCACCATCCGCGCCAAGGAGCCGCCGCGCAGCAAGACCGCGGACCGCGTCGCCTGGTACAATTACGCCGCCGCGACCGATTTCCCCACCATCGTGGTGCTGCAGGACCTCGATGACCAGAAGGGCTACGGCGCGTTCTGGGGCGAGGTGCAATCGACCGTCCACAAGGCGCTCGGGGTGCTGGGGTGCGTGACCGACGGCTGCTACCGCGACATCGATGCCTGGGCGCCCGGCTTTCAGATGCTGGGCGGGATGATCAATCCCAGCCACGCGCATGTTCACATGGTCGATTTCGGCCAGCCGGTGAACGTCCACGGGATGAACGCCGCGCATGACGACGTGATCCATGCCGACCGCCACGGTGCGGTGGTGATCCCGGCCGATGCGGTGCGCAAGCTGCCGGCGGCGGTGGACCTGCTGTCGCGGCGGGAGAAGGTGATCCTGGACATCTGCCGCGACCCGTCCTTCACCCCGGCCAAGCTCGCCGACGCGCTGCGCCGGTCCGGCGAGATCCACTGACCCGGGCCGCCGCCGCCGAGCCCGCCGGCGGGCCCGGGGGCGGCGGCTGCCCTTGTTTCCCGTCGGGGTCGTTCGCATATCGCGCGGCGCTGACCAAGGAGCCTCTCGATGAGCACCACGACCGAGCACCCGGGTACCGAGGAACCCCGGGCAGAGACGCATGATTTCGGCGCCGAGACCGGCCGCCTGCTGGATCTGGTGGTCCATGCGCTCTACTCCGAGCGCGACATCTTTCTGCGCGAGCTGGTGGCCAATGCCGCCGACGCCACCGACCGCCGCCGCTTCGCCGCGCTGACCGAGCCGGCGCTGGCGCTGCCCGAGAAAGCGGGCATCCGCATCGTGCCCGACAAATCCGCCCGCTCGCTGCTGATCGCCGACAGCGGGATCGGCATGGACCGCGAGGAGATGATCGCGCATCTGGGCACCATCGCCCGCTCCGGCACCCGCGCGTTCAGTGCTGCGCTGGCCGATGCCAAGCCCGAGGATCGGCCGAACCTGATCGGCCAGTTCGGGGTCGGCTTCTATTCCGCCTTCATGGTGGCGGATCTGGTCGAGGTGACCTCGCGCAAGGCGGGCAGCGATCTGGCCTTCACCTGGTCCTGCGACATCGCCGCCGGGCACGGCTTCACCGTGCGCCCGGCCGAGCGCGCCGAGCCGGGCACCGACGTGCTGCTGCACCTGAAGGCGGACGCCGAGACCTATCTGGACCCGGCGACGCTGGAAGCGATCGTGCGCAAATGGGCCGATCACATCACCTGGCCGATCACCATCGCCCGCGACGGCAAGGATATGCCCGCCAACGAGGGCACCGCGCTGTGGCGCCGCCCGCGCGCGGAGATTTCCGAGGCCGACTACAACGGGTTCTACCGTCATCTTGGCCACATGTTCGACACCCCCTGGGCGACGCTGCACTGGCGCGCCGAGGGGATGACCGAGTTCACCGCCCTGCTGTTCATCCCCGGCACGCGGCCGTTCGATCTGTTCGAGCAGGACCGCAGCTCGCATCTGCGGCTGCATGTGCGGCGGATGTTCATCACCGACAAGGCCGAGCTGCTGCCCTCGTGGCTGCGCTTCGTGGCCGGGGTGGTGGATACCGAGGACCTGCCGCTCAACGTCTCGCGCGAGATGCTGCAATCGACCCCGGTGCTGGGGCGCATCCGCAAGGCGCTGGTGGGGCGGGTGCTGGCCGAGCTGAAGACGAAGGCGAAGGAGGCCGCCGGGTACGACAAGTTCTGGGACAATTTCGGCGCCGTGCTGAAGGAAGGGCTATGGGAGGATTCCGAGCATCGCGGCGAGCTGGCCGCCCTGCTGCGGGCTCATTCCACCGCGGTGGAGGGGCTGACCGGGCTCGGCGGCTACATCGAGCGGATGAAGCCCGGGCAGGAGGTGATCCATTACCTCGTGGGCGAGGACCTGGCCGCCCTCCGGGCCTCGCCGCAGCTGGAAGGGCTGCGCGCGCGGGGCGAGGAGGTGCTGCTGCTGACCGACCCGATCGATGCGTTCTGGCCGGACCGGCTGGCGAGTTTCGAGGGCAAGCGGCTGGCGAGCGCGAGCCAGGCGGAGGCGGGCGGGACGTCCGATCTGCCCGATATCTCGGTGCTCACGGCGGCGCTGAAGACCGCGCTGGGCGATGCGGTTTCGGAGGTGCGGGCGACCGGGCGGCTGACCGACAGCGCGGTGGTGCTGGCGGCCGGCGCGCTGGGGCCGGATCTGGCCATGCAGCGGCTGATGCGCCGCTCCGGCCGCGGCGGGCCGATGCCGCCGCCGGCGCTGGAGGTGAACCCGAAGCACCCGGCCATCGCCGCGCTGGCCGGCAAGGCCGGCGATACGGCGCTGGTGGGCCGCGCCGCGGGCGTGCTGCTGGACCTGGCGCGGGTGGCCGAGGGCGAGATGCCGCGCGACCCGGCCGGCTTCACCCGCGCGGTGACGGACCTGCTGGCCGGCAGCCTGGGCGCGGGCTGAGCGGTTACCCCAGCAGCCCGGCGCCGGAGAAGCCGCCGAACACGCCAAGCGCGCAGGTGACGGCGGCGACCACCACCACCACCGCGTAATACCACCCGCGCAGCCGCCACGCCGGCGGCAGCGCGCGGCGGGCGAGCGCGATCAAAAAGCCCAGCACCAGCGGCAGCAGCAGCGCGTTCATCACCTGCACGCCGACGTTCAGCGTCACCAGATCGGGCCAGAACCCCACGAACACGGCGCCGCCGATCACACAGGCGGCATAGACCCCGTAGAACCAGCGCGCCTGCAACGGGCGGTATTCCAGCGACCGGCGGTAGCCGGCGACCTCGCCCAGCCCCCAGGCCAGCGCCAGCGAGGCGACGATCGCGGCCACCATCCCCGCCCCCAGCACGCCGGCGCCGAACACCGCGTTGCCCATGGTGGTGCCGAGGAACGGGGTGAGCGCGTCCGCCATCTCGCCCACCGTGTTGAGCGCGGCGTTCGGATGGGCGCGGCCGATGGTGGCCGCGCAGGCGATCAGCACCGCCGCCATCACCAGCTGGGTAACCACCGCCCCCACCGCGGTATCCCACCGCGCGGCGCTGAAATGTTCCGGTTTCAGCCGCTTATCGGCCACCGCCGACTGCTGGTAGAACACCATCCACGGCATGATGACGGCGCCGATATTGGCCGCTACCAGATACACATAGGCGGGGTTGGTGAAGGGGATCTGCACGGTGCCGGCGGCCAGCGCGTGCCAATCCGGGTGGGCGGCCCAGGCGACGAAGAAGAACGCGAGTTCGAACAGCCCGACCGCGATCGCCGCCCGCTCCACCCGCCGGTAGGAGCCGGTCAGCACCACCGCGAGCAGGGCCACCGCCGCGATCGGCAGGGTCAGGCCGCGCGGCAGGCCGTAGAGCGCGCCCACCCCGGCGACGCCGGAGAACTCGGTCAGCAGCGCGCCGACGGTGGCGATGCCGAGCCCGGCGGCCGAGACCCAGGCCCAGAACGGGCCGAAGGTCTCGCGGATCAGCTCGCCATGGCCGCGGCCGGTGGCGATGCCGAGGCGGACCGTGAGCTCCTGCACCAGATAGAGGATGGGCATCAGCACGAATTGCAGCGCCAGCAGCCGGTAGCCCCATTGCACGCCGCTCTGGCCGGCGGTGATGACGCTGCCCACATCGGTATCAGCCAGCATCACCACCAGCCCGGGGCCGAACACCGCCAGGAAATGGGCGAGCCGGCGCGATCGGCTGGGCGGCAGGGCGGCGGGGGACGGCGTGGCGAGCGGGGTCATGTTGTCGGCATCCGGCATAGTGAGTTGCGACCTATTCTCAATTGCAGCGTGACCGGCCCCGCCAGCGCCGTCAACCCCCGCATATCGCAACCCTGGATCGCACCGCCGCGGGGACGTTGAAAACCGCCGGCCGATGCCGCAGTAACGGCCGATGCCCGAGCTCTTCCTGCATGACAGCCTGACCCGCCACCGGGTTCGCTTCACCCCGCGCGACCCGTCCCATGTGCGGATGTATGTCTGCGGCCCGACGGTGTACGACCGCGCGCATCTGGGCAACGCCCGCCCGGTGGTGGTGTTCGACGTGCTGGCGCGGCTGTTGCGCCGGCTGTTCCCGCGCCTGACCTATGTGCGCAACATCACCGACGTGGACGACAAGATCAACGCCCGCGCGCTGGAAACCGGCGAGACGATCGGCGCCATCACCGCGCGCACCACCGCCGATTTCCATGCCGACATGGCCGAACTCGGCGCCCTGCCGCCGGATGTGGAGCCGGCCGCGACCGCGCATATCCCGGAGATGCGCGAGCTGATCGCCCGGCTGATCGAAAGCGGTCACGCCTACGCCGCCGAGGGGCATGTGCTGTTCCGGGTTGCGAGCTTCCCCGCCTATGGGGAACTTTCCGGCCGCTCCCCGCGCGAGTTGCTGGCCGGGGCGCGGGTGGAAGTGGCGCCCTACAAGCAGGACCCCGGGGATTTCGTGCTGTGGAAACCCTCGCCCCCCGAACTGCCGGGCTGGGACAGTCCCTGGGGTCGCGGGCGGCCGGGCTGGCATATCGAGTGCAGCGCCATGTCGTGGCGCTATCTGGGCGAGGATTTCGACCTCCACGGCGGCGGCCAGGACCTGATCTTCCCGCATCACGAGAACGAACGCGCGCAGAGCCTGTGCGCGTTCCCGCATTCGCATTTCGCCGCCGTCTGGCTGCACAACGGGATGCTGCTGGTGAACGGCGAGAAGATGTCGAAATCGCTGGGCAATTTCCGCACCGTGCGCGACGTGCTGGCGCTCGCCCCCGGCGAGGCGGTGCGGCTGTTGTTGCTGAAGACGCATTACCGCGCCGCGCTGGATTTCACCGAAGCGGGGCTGGTTGAGGCGCGGCGCGAACTCGACCGCTTCTACCGCGCGCTGGCCCGCCACGAGGCCGCCCCCGCCGCGGCACCGCCGGATGCGGTGCTGGCGGCGCTGTGCGATGACCTCAACACCCCGGCCGCGCTGGCGGCGATGCACGCGCTGGCCGATGCTGCGCTGGCCGGCGACGCGGCGGCGGCGGCGGGTCTGGCCGCGGCCGGCGGCCTGCTGGGGTTGCTGGGGACGGCGCCGGCGGCCTGGTTCCGCGGCGACGATACCGATGCCGCCGGGATCGAGGCGGCGATCGCCGAGCGGCTGGCCGCCCGCAAGGCGCGCGATTTCGCGCGGGCCGACGCGATCCGCGCCGGCCTCGCGGCGCGCGGGATTGTGCTGGAAGACGGCCCCGCCGGCACCCGCTGGCGCCGCGGATGACCGGGCGGGACGGCGGCGCGGCGCTGACCCCGGAGCCGGGCGCGCCGGTGGTGGTGCTGGTGCGCCCGCAGCTGGCCGACAATATCGGCGCCTGCGCGCGCGCCATGGCCAACGGCGGGTTGTTCCATCTGCGGCTGGTGGCCCCGCGCGACGGCTGGCCGCAGGAGAAGGCGTGGCGCAATGCCTCCGGCGCGGACCGCATCCTGGATGCGGCCACCGTCCACGCGACGGTTGCCGATGCCGTTGCCGACCTGCACCATGTTCTGGCCACCTGTCCGCGCCCGCGCCATGTCATCAAGCCGGTGCTGACCGCGCGCGGGGCGGCGGCGGAGCTGCGGGCGCTGGCCGCGCGCGGGCTGCGCGCGGGCGTGCTGTTCGGGCCGGAGCGGGCGGGGCTGGACAACGACGACATGGCGACGGCGGGCGCGCTGGTGCGGTTTCCGCTGAATCCGGCGTTCATGTCGCTCAACCTGGCGCAGGCGGTGATGGTGGTGGCCTATGAGTGGTGGATGGCCGGGGACGGCACGCCGCCGCGGCGGCTGATGACCAACGAGACCCGGGTGGCGACGAAGGGGGAGCTCGAGAATTTCCTGACCCATCTGGTGGCGGAGCTGGACCGGTGCGGGTTTCTGGACAATCTGCCGAAGCGGCCGGTGATGGTGCGCAACATCCGCCATTTCTTCCAGCGCGGGGAGGTGACCGAGCAGGAGCTGCGGACGTTGCACGGGGTGGTGACGGAGCTGGCGCGGGGGCGGCGGGGTCAGTGAGGGGGCGTGGCGATTGCTGCTGACGATGGCACCTGACAGCCCGCCCAAGGCCGGGAATGTCGCACGGTCGGCCCGCATACCCGACGAATCGGCGTAGGGGCGGCCGACGATGCCGCTTGATCTCACCCCTGCGCGCGGCCTTCTGTTTCGCATCACTCATCGCGCCAACCTTTCCTGGCTGTTGGCGAACGGCCTTCATTGCGGCAACGGCGCTGCCCTCGACCCGAATTTCGTGGCTATCGGCAACGCGGAGCTGATCGGCAGCCGCGCCCGCCGGCGGGTGCCGATCGCGCCTGGCGGAACGCTGGCCGATTACGTCGCCTTCTACTTCACTCCGAAATCCATCATGCTTCTCAACATCAAGACCGGGTACAACGGCATTACCCGCCGTCGGAACGAGGACATCGTGATCCTGGTCTCATCCTGCGCGGCGATGCGGAGCAACGCGGTGTCGCTGCTGTTCACCGACCGCCATGCCTATTCCAGGACCGCCGCCTGGAGCGGGGAGGAGGCAGATCTGGCCCGGATGATCGACTGGGACATTCTCCGCCGGCATGACTTCGCCCAGGATGACGCCTATCCTGACAAAAAGGAGCGCTATCAGGCCGAGGCTCTCGCGTACCGCCACGTTCCGCCTGGCGCCGTGCAGGGAATCGCCTGCTGGTCGGCGGCCGTGAGGGCTGATATCTCCGCGCAGGTCCGGGCGGCTGGTCTGGCGCTCGAGGTGTTGGTCCGTCCAGGGTGGTATTTCTGATGATCCGCTACACCCAAGGCAATCTGCTGGAAGCCGGTACCGATGCGCTGGTGAACACCGTCAATACGGTGGGCGTCAGCGGCAAGGGCATCGCCCTGATGTTCAAGGAACGCTTCCCCGATAATTTTCGTGGCTATGCGCGAGCGTGCGAGGCAGGGCGGCTCGATCCGGGCGGGCTCTTCGTCACCGAGCGGCAGGACATGCTCGGTCCGCGTTTCATCATCAACTTGGCGACCAAGCAGCACTGGCGATATCCCTCGCGGCTGGAATGGATCAGTCGCGGCCTGGACGCGCTCCGGGGGGAGATCGCAGCGCGCGGCATCCGGTCCATCGCCATTCCCCCGCTCGGGGCCGGCAACGGGGGGCTCGACTGGCACGATGTCAAACCCCTGATCGCCGAGGCGCTGACCGGGCTCGATTGCGACATCGTCGTTTACGAGCCGACGCCGGTCTATCAGAACGTCGTCAAGCGTCATGGCGTCAAACGTCTGACGCCCGCGCGCGCGCTCATGGCGGAAATGATCCGCCGCTATGAGGTGCTCGGTTTCGACTGTTCGATGCTCGAGGCCCAGAAACTGGCCTGGTTCCTGAGCGGCGCCATTGCGCGCCTCAACCTGCCCAACCCGATCGCGTCCGACTTCCAACCCGATCGCTATGGTCCCTATTCGGATCAGGTGCGTCATCTGCTCGACAGCCTGGACGGCAGCTATCTGACCTGCGAACGCCGCGTCGGGGATGCCCGCCCGTTCGATCCGATCCGGTTCCGCTATGACAGGCAGGACCGGGTCGCTGCCTGCCTCGGCTCGTCCGAAGCAAGCGCCTATCGGTGCGCCCTGGATACGGCGAGCGCGATTGTCGATGGCTTCCAGTCGCCGCATGGCCTGGAACTGCTTGCGACGATCGACTGGCTGCACCGCCGATCAGGGGTACCGCTCGAGGTGGACCGCATGACGGCAGCCATCGCTGCCTGGCCGGGACCGCCGGGCGCGGCGGCACGTAAGGCCAGGGTGTTCTCGCGCCACCATATCGCAGCGGCGGTGGAGCAGCTGCGGGCCGATCCGGCGCCAGGACACTGACGCGCATTCGCCCGCCACCCCACATCCCGCCCATGGCCGCCGACCCGCGCATCCCGCTCCGCCTCGGCCCGCTCGCAGAAGCGCCGCCCGGCGCCGCCCTGCTGATCGAAGGCGACATCCCGGCTCCCTCAGGGGCCCTGGCCGGCCACCCGCTCGCCCGCTTCACCGCCCGCCCCAGCCCGTTCCACCCCGCCGGCTGCGCCTGCTGCGCCCCGCGCAACGCCGCCGCCCAGGCGTTGGCCCGGCTGTTCCTCGCCCGCGCCCGCGGCGGGGCATGGTTCACCCAGGTCCAGGCCGTCACCGCCACCCCGGCCGGCGCCGCGGCGGTGCGCGCCGCGCTGGCCGCGGACAGCCTCACCGCCGCGCGGTTCCGCGAAGACTAAAGCGGGCACACCCCGGAAGCGCATTGCAACTGCGCCAGATCCACCGCCTCCTCGGCCGCGGCGATCCGCGCCGCCAGGGCGGCGAACGCCTCGGGGGCGATCTCCTCCTCGGGCAGATACTCGTAGCCCAGCGCGTGATCGGGGCGCGAGGGCAGCACCGCGCAGCAGCGGATCTCCGGCTGGTGGCGGCGGACGATGGCGCGGAACGCCTCCAGATCGTGCCGGTCGGTGTAGAGTTTCAGCGTGTAGCTGATCTGGTTGCCCTGCTCGGCGCCGATCCAGTGCCGCTCGAGCAGCCGCAGCCAGCGGTAATGCGCCTCCGGCGGCGCCTCCGGCGCGGTCACCAGCCGCGCATCCAGCCCCAGCTCCAGGATCAGCGGCAGGGTAGGGAAGCCGACGATGGTCATGCCGGGGAAGCTCACCAGGCTGCGCATCGGATAGCCGCGCCCCTCGTACTCCGCCAGCAGCGGGTCGGCGTCGGCCGGCCAGCTGCCGTCCGGCGCGCGCACGCCCTTGAACTGCACCCAGCGCAGATACTGCCGGCGCGGCGGCAGATGCGCGCCCTCGGTCAGGCCGAACAGCTTGCTGATGGTGCCGGAGGGTTTGACGGTGGTCACCGTCACCGGGCGGGCCAGCCCCAGCGCCTCGGCATAGGTTGCGCCCTCGTCCTTCGCCGCCGCCGACAGCCGCGCCAGCATGGCCCAGAACGGCGCGGCGCCGGTCTCGTCCAACAAATCGTGGAAATCCAGGCCGAAGCGCATCCAGGCATATTCGTGCAGCCCGGTGGGGCCGATCCCCATGCGGTTGGTGCGCGCGACTTCTTCCCCGTAGAGCGCGTCCATCCGGTTGGCGCGCATCAGGAAGCGCACCCCCAGCCGCACCGCGTCCTCGGCCCGCGCGTCCCACAGCGCCGCCACGTCCGGCGGCGGCGCGCCGGGAGCAAACCCATCCAGCGGGACCGGGCAGGCCAGCAGCGGCGCGAAATCGGCGATCACGCAATACCCGCCGGCCACGTGCAGCGCGATCTCCCCGCACGGGTTGGTGGTCATCGGGAAATCCGCCGCGGCGGCGGCGCGGGCCAGCGTGGCCAGCAGCGGCGCCGCGTCATCCACCTGGTAGCGGGCGGAGCGGACGTCGCGCCCGTCCTCGTGCACCGGGCGCTCCCGCGCCGAGCCGGTGCGGTGATCCTCGAGCTTGTCGCCGTTGATGAAGCCCGGCTCGCCGTTGACATAGGCGCAGCGGGTGGCCTCGGCGAAAATCTCGCGCGCGCGGGCGCCGCCGGGCGCATCCAGCGCGGCCCAGAACGCGGCGTCCACCATCACCGAATGGTTGGCGGTCCAGAGGCCGCCGGCTTCCTTGATGCGGATGAAGCGCAGAATGTCCGGGTCGCGCCAGGATTTGGTGGCCATCCGCGCCGCCCGTCGCGCCCCGCCCACCTGCACCTCCACCGACAGATGATGATCGACCAGCAGCGCCTGTTCCCACCGCGCCATCCCGCCGGCGCGGGCCGGTTCGATGACCTGGCGCTCGATGTTGAGGAACGCCCGCAGCAGCGACAGCGGGCCGGAGGCGGGCCGTCCCTGCATCCCGCGGATCGGCGCCCCGGCCGGGCGGATCGCCGAGAAATCCAGCAGCAGAACCTGCCCGCGGGCCCCGGCGAAGGCCATGGATTCCAGAATCTCCACCGCCTTGGCCCAGCCTTCGCGGCTGTCGGCGATCAGGTGCCGCCGGGCGTCGGCCGGGGCGGCCGGGTCGGCCAGATCCGCCGGCGCCGCATCGCCCAGCACCCGCGCCGCGTCGGGGAAATCCGGGTGATCGGCGGCCAGCCGGAAGCGCAGCGCCGGCGCCTCGGCCCAGTCCACCGCGATCAGCGCATCGTCATACGACCGGCCCACGCCGGAGCCGTTCAGCAGCAGGTAGAACTTGACGAAGGAGGCGATGGCGGTGGCGCAGTTGGTGAACACCTCGATGTTGCGCCCCGGCTGGTCGGCATCGCCGTGTTGCAGGTGCCGCCCGGAGGTGAGCAGCGCACCGGTGGCGATGGCGTTGCGCAGCCGCGCCTGTTCGACCGCGGTCTCGGCGTCGGCGCGGCCGAGCAGGGCCATGTTGCCGGCCGCCACCCGGTCGGCGACTCGGCCGAAGCAGGCCTGATCCTCCGGGCGGAACACGGTGCGGCGGGCGACGGCGACGCCCATGCCGGGGCTGAGCGCGCGGGGCGGCAGCGGGGTTTCGCCGAACGCGGCGCCGGGCAGGGGACGGGCAGAGAGGTCGAACGGCATGGGGACGGCTCCGGCTGGACCCATATATAGGGTCAGGGAGCACAATGGACCACCCCATATAGTGATTCGCAAGGGGCGAGTCGGGGCTTTGCAAGGCCGGGCCGGCAGCGCACACTGGCTTATGTCCCGCCGCAGCCTGGAACTCACGCCGGAACTGATGCTGCGCGCGTATCGCCACGGGCTGTTTCCGATGGCGGAGGCGCGGCACAGCGACCGACTCTACTGGCTGGACCCCGAGCGCCGCGGGATTATTCCGCTCGATGGTTTCCACGTCCCGCGCCGGCTGCTGCGCACGGTGCTCTCCGGCCGGTTCGCGGTGAGCGCGGATACCGATTTCCCCGCCACCATCGCCGGCTGCGCCGCCGCCGCCCCGGGGCGGGAGGACACCTGGATCAACCCGCAGATCGAAACCCTGTTCACCACCCTGCATCGGATGGGAGTGGCGCATTCGGTGGAATGCCGCGCGGATGGGGTGCTGGTGGGCGGCCTCTATGGGGTGGCGCTGGGTGGGGCGTTCTTCGGCGAGAGCATGTTCTCCTGCGCCCGCGACGCTTCCAAAGTGGCGCTGGTCCATCTGGTGGCCCGGCTGCGGCTGGGCGGGTTCCGGCTGCTGGACACGCAGTTCGTCACCGACCATCTGGCCCGCTTCGGCGCGGTCGAGATCGCCCGGGCCGACTACAAATCCCGCCTCGCCGCGGCGCTGGAGGTGCCGGCACGATGGGAATCCGCGCCCGATCCGGCCC
The DNA here is from genome assembly GCA_049964515.1 of Acetobacteraceae bacterium. Taxonomy (GTDB): domain Bacteria; phylum Pseudomonadota; class Alphaproteobacteria; order Acetobacterales; family Acetobacteraceae; genus JAJZVS01. Next base: position 15,234 of record JBMFXF010000038.1, read on the forward strand.
GGCTGGAGGCGGCGTTGCGCGCCCTGGGGGAGACATGACGCCGCTGCTGCTCCTCGCCGCGCTGGCGGGCCCCGCGGGCGGGCCGCCGCGCCTGCCGGTGGTGTTCCCGACCCATGACGTGGCGGTGACCTATCTGGTCCGCGGCAGCCTCAGCCCGGGCGGGCAACGGCGCACCCTGCGCGTGACCGCGCGCTGGAACACCGCCCTCCAGCGCCTGCGCCTCTCCGCCCCGGCGGCGCAGAGCGGCGGCTATTTCCTGCTGGTGGATTTCCGCGCCCAGCGGATGGAGGCGATCAATCCGGCCACCGAAATCGGCTTCCTGTTGCCGATGGCGGTGCCGGTTCGCCCCGGCGGCTACGCGCCGCCACCCGGGGACCGCATCCGTGCCGAGGGCACCCAGACCCTGCTCGGCCGGCGCTGCACCGACTGGTCCTGGCAGGGCCAGCAGGGCGCCGGCACCGCCTGCATCACCGCCGACGGGATCATCCTGCGCGCGCAAGGCGAGGGCGCCGGCAACGGTGTGACGCCGGACGGCACCGCGCTCGCGGTCGCGGTGCGCGACGGGCCGGAACCGCCGGCTCTGTTCTATCCCGGTCCCGGTATACATCTGGTAAATCTCTCCCATATCGGGCTGGGCGCCGGGCACCCCTGAACGGGGGCGGCGGGATCGGAGGCAAGGCGGGCGATGGCGGCACAACGGCGGCGCAAGGCGCCCTGGCGCGACCGGCGTGGGCAATTCTCGTGGTTCAAGACCGCCGCCCTGGTCGGCTGCGCGGCACCGGCCTCGGTGGTGGCGTTCTGGCTGGTGACCCACCAGCTGGGCGGACGACCGGTCAAGGCCACGCTGCTGTGGCTGGGACTCTGGACGGTCCGCTTCATCCTGCTCGCGCTGGCGATCACCCCGTTCTCGCAGGCACTCGCCTGGCCCGGGCTGACGGTGATCCGCCGCATGGTGGGGGTCACCGCCGCGGTGTATGCGCTGGCCCATCTCACGCTTTACGTCATCGACGAGAACCTGCGCCTCGGCTTCGTCGCCGGGGAGATCCTGCGCCGGTTCTATCTCACCATCGGCTTCGTGGCCCTGCTCGGGCTGGCGGCGCTGGCGGTGACCTCGTTCGACGCCGCGGTGCGCCGCCTGGGGCGCAGCTGGACCCGGCTGCACCGGCTGGCGTACCCGATCGCGGTGCTGGCGCTGTTGCATTTCTTCATCCAGAGCAAGGCGGCGGTGGGCGAACCCACGGTGATGGCGGGGCTGTTCCTCTGGCTGATGGCCTGGCGCGCGCAGCCGGTGGGCTGGCGCGGGCGGCTGTGGGTCTGGCCGGCGCTGGCGCTGGCCTCCGGCCTGGGGACGGCGGCGATCGAGTTCGCCTGGTACGCCATCGCCACCGGCATCGACCCGTGGCGGGTGCTGGCCGCCAACGAGACGCTGCGCTTCGGCCTGCGCCCCGCGCATTGGGTGACGCTGGTCACCTTCGGGCTGGGGGTGGTGCTGGCGATCGCCCGCGCCGCCCGCAACCCGCTGGCCCTGCCGCGTCGGCGCAGCGCGTGACGCTTGCGGTGATGGCGCCGACGCGGCAGGAACGCGTCGTCGATCTGCCGGAGTTGCTCACCATGCGTCGTTCCCTTTCGCTGCGTCTGGCCGTTCTGGCCGGATTCCTGCTGCCTGCCACGCTGGCGCGCGCCGCGGTCTGCCCCTCGCGCACCATTTTCGACGTGACGGCGCTGCAAAGCGAGATGATGCTGCTGGCCACCGACTGCCACGACAGCGCGCAATACAACGCCTTCATGCGCCGCTACCAGCCGGGCCTGTTCGCCGCCGAACAATCGCTGCACCGCTATTTCCTGCGCCGCTTCGGGCGCGGCGGACAGGCGGCGCAGGACCGGTTCGTGACCAATCTCGCCAACGCGCAATCGGACGCCGCGATCGCCCAGGGCAGTGATTTCTGCCCGCGCAACGCGGCGCTGTTCGCGGAAACCGCCTCGCTGCAGGCGCCCGATCAGCTGCCGCTCTACGCGGCCGGGAAGGACGCGCTGCCGTCCGGCGTTGTGCCCTGCACCAGCCCCGCCAGCCGACGCCGGTAGCGAACCCGATGGACCTCTATCAGATCTGGTGCGATCTGAAGCCGGGGGTCCGGGACCTGGATTTCGCCGAGCGTCTGGCCGGCTGGATGGGCGCGCTGGAACAGCAGGGCGCCATCGCCGGCTGGCGGCTGACCCGGCGCAAGCTGGGCTTCGGCCCGCCCGGGCTCGGCGAGTTCCACATTATCATCGAAACCGAGAACCTGGCCCAGCTGGACCGTGCCTTCCAGCTGGCCGCCGGGCGTGCCGGCGCCGCCGAGGCGGCCCATGCCGGCGTCAACCAGCTGGTCTGCAACTTCACCGCCGCGCTGACCCGCGACTTCCCCGACCCCGGGCGCGCGCGGGGGGAAGAACGATTCTGATCCCGCCCCACGAGCCGGCGCTGTCGATCCGCCGCGCCACGGCCCGGCTGTGCCTGCATCTGGGCTGGGCGCCGCTGCACGAGGTGCCGCTGCCGAACGGAAGGCGCGCCGATATCCTGGCCCTGGCCGCCGACGGCAGCTTCACCTGCATCGAGATCA
>JBMFXF010000039.1:0-17650 GCA_049964515.1 Acetobacteraceae bacterium
ATGGCGGCCGACAACAAGCTGCTCGGCAATTTCGACCTGACCGGCATCCCGCCGGCGCCGCGCGGCGTGCCGCAGATCGAGGTGACGTTCGACATCGACGCCAACGGCATCGTCTCGGTGCAGGCCAAGGACAAGGCGACCGGCAAGGAGCAGCAGATCCGCATCCAGGCCTCGGGTGGGCTGAACGAGGCCGAGATCCAGCGCATGGTGAAGGAGGCCGAGGCCAACGCCGCGGCCGACAAGGAGCGGCGCGAGCTGGTGGAGGCGCGCAACCAGACCGAGGCGCTGGTGCACCAGGTCGAGCGCACTTTGAAAGAGTCCGAGGGCAAGATCGGCGCCCAGGAGAAGGGCGAGGCCGAGGCGGCGATGGCGGCGGCGAAGTCGGCGCTGGAAGGCAACGACAAGGCGGCGCTGACCCAGGCCGGGGAACGGCTGAGCCAGGCGGCGATGAAGCTGGGCGAGGCGATGTACAAGGCCCAGTCGGCCGGTGCCGCGCCCGGCGGGCCGGGGGCCGAGACCGCCGCGCCCGGCGGCGAGAAGGTGGTGGATGCCGAATTCGAGGAAGTGGACGAGAAGAAGAAATCCGCCTGACGCCGCTGCCCCCCCGGCCACTCCGCGCGCGCGGGGCGGCCGGGGCGGGATCCCGCAACCGGACCGATGAGACGCAAGATCATAATCCGCGACGCCGCCCTGGCCCCCTGCCCGCTCCGGCCGCACGGTCGCGGGCGGGGGCGTTCGCGCGAGAAGGTTTGAGATGGCCAAGCAGGATTATTACGCCACCCTGGGCGTCGCCCGCGGCGTCGATGCCGAGGGGCTGAAGAAGGCCTACCGCAAGCTGGCGATGCAGTACCACCCGGACCGCAACCCGGGCGACCGCGAGGCGGAGGCGAAATTCAAGGAGATCAACGAAGCCTACGACGTGCTGAAGGACGACCAGAAGCGCGCCGCCTATGACCGCTTCGGCCACGCCGCCTTCGAGCAGGGCGGCGGCGGAGCGGGCGGCTTCGATTTCTCCGCCGCCGGCGGGTTCGGCGACATCTTCGAGCAGATGTTCGGCGATTTCATGGGCGGCGGGCGACGCGGCGGCGGCGGCCGGGCCGCGCGCGGGGCCGATCTGCGCCTGGCGGTGGAGATCGATCTGGCGGAGGCGTTCGCCGGCACCAAGGTCTCGCTCAAGGTGCCGACGCGGGTCGCCTGCGAGGCCTGCAACGGCACCGGGTCGGAGGACAAGGCCAAGGCCGCCGATACCTGCCGCACCTGCCAGGGGCACGGCCGCGTGCGCGCCCAGCAGGGGCTCTTCCTGGTGGAGCGGACCTGCCCGAACTGCGGCGGCTCCGGGCGGACCATCCGCAACCCGTGCCGGATGTGCCGGGGCGCGGGCACGGTGCAGCGGGACCGCACGCTGTCGGTCTCGATCCCGGCCGGGGTGGAGGACGGCAACCGCATCCGCCTGTCCGGGGAGGGCGAGGCCGGGCCGAACGGCGCGCCGGCGGGGGATCTCTACGTCGATGTCTCGATCCGGCCGCATCCGATGTTCCACCGCGAGGGGGCCAACCTGCTGCTGCGGGTGCCGGTGCGGATGTCGTTGGCAGCGCTGGGGGGCGAAATCGAGGTGCCCTCGATCGACGGCAGCCGGACCAAGGTGAAGATCGAGCCGGGGATCCAGACCGGCCAGCAGATCCGGGTGCGCGGCAAGGGGTTCTCGGTGCTGCGCAGCGCGGCGCGGGGGGATCTGTTCCTGGCGGTCACGGTGGAGACGCCGCAGCACCTGACGCGCAAGCAGCGCGAGCTGCTGGAGGCGTTCGAGGCGGAGACCACCGGCGCCGGCAAGCACCAGCCGGAGAGCGAGGGGTTCTTCTCGCGGGTGAAGGAGTTCTTCGAGGGCGGGCGGGGGTAAGCCGCCTCACCCACCCCCCGGCCGCTTGGTCAGATCGACCACCGCGGCGAAACCGGCCTCGGTTCCCAGCGCCAGATGCCCGCCGGGCTCCGACCAGGCCAGCGCCGAGACCGCCCCGTGCCCGGGCGGCGTCAGCGGAACGATGCGCGAGGACGCGACCTCGCCCAGCACCGCCAGCCCGTCGGCGAAGCCGCCCGCCACCACCTCCTCGCGCGGGTGAAACGCCACCGCGGCGCACAGCACCCCGTCCCCGCCGGCCAGTTCCAGCGGCGCCTTGCCCATCGGCCCGCCGCCGAAGAACGGCCACAGCACCATCGCATCCGACCCGTTGGTCGCCAGCCATTTGCCGGTGCGGCTGAACGACAGCGACTTCGTCTTGGCCGGGTAGCCGCTCATGCGCAGATGCTTGCCCTCGGGCAGCGACCAGCCGTGCAGCGCGTTCTCCTGCATCGCCGTCACCAGCGCCTCGGCATCCGGGTGCAGCGCCACGCCGGTGTGGCTGCCCTTCCATTCCAGCAGCCGCGGCGCCGCCCCGGCCGAGGCGGTGAACCACAGGCTGGCGCCGTTGTAGTGCGAGGCCGCCAGCCGCTTGCCGCGCCCGTCGAAGGCCAGCCCGGTGACGGTGGAGGGATGCGCCAGTTCGCGCAGCTTGCGCCCGGAGGCATCGAACAGATGCACGATCTTGCCCACCGCGGCGGCGATCAGTCCCGCCCCCGGGTGGCTCGCCACCTGCTCCACCCATTTCATCCCGAAACTGCCCAGCACGCTCACGTCGCCCTCGGCGGTGACGTGCTTCAGCGCCCCGTCATCGCCGCCGGTCACGAAGCCGCCGGCCGGGTGCGCCGCCAGCGCCAGGATCGCGCCGTCATGCGCCGCCACCTTGCGCCAGTCCGCCGGGCGCGCCGGATCGACCAGAAACAGGCTGCCGTCCCCCAGCGCGAACCCGGCCAGCCCGGCGCGGTCGAACCGCGCGCCGGCGACGAAGGCACCAAGGTCGCGGGTCGCCCCGCGGGTCTCCACCAGATAGCCGCCGCGCTCGCCCATGGTCAGGCCGCGTCCGCCTGGCAGGATTCGAAGCCGCGGCGCAGCTGCGGGCGGTTGAGGTTGCGGCCGATGAACACGATCCGGCTGACCCGGGGCTCGCCCTCCCGCCAGGGGCCGATGTAGTCGCCGTCGGCGATCATGTGCACGGCCTGGAAGGCGAAGCGGCGGGAATCCCCAGCATAGGCAAGAATCCCCTTGGTGCGCAGCAGGTCCGGCCCCTTGTCGGCCAGCAGCGCGCCGATCCAGGCGTTGAATTTCTCCGGATCGATCGGGCGGGAGACCTCGAAGCTGACCGAGGTCACGTCCTCGTTGTGCTCGTGCGAATCGTCTTCGAGGAAATCGGGGTGATCCTCCAGCACGCGGCCGAGGTCGAAGGCGCCGCGGTCCAGCACCTGCGCGATCGGCAACGCCGCGCGCTCGGTGCGGTGGATCACGGCGAAGCGGTTGATCTGGCGCAGCCGCGCTTCCACCGCGGCGAGTTCGTCGGCGGTCACGAGGTCGGTCTTGTTGAGCACGATCACGTCGGCGAAGGCGATCTGATCCTCGGCCTCGTGGCTGTCGGCGAGGCGGGCCAGCACGTGCTTGGCGTCCACCACCGTCACGATCGCATCGAGCCGGGTCTTCGCCTTCACATCCTCGTCGATGAAGAACGTTTGCGCGACCGGGGCGGGGTTGGCGAGGCCGGTGGTCTCGATGATGATGCCGTCGAAACGGTCGCGCCGCTTCATCAGCCCGCCGACGATGCGGATCAGGTCGCCGCGCACGGTGCAGCAGACGCAGCCGTTGTTCATCTCGAACACTTCCTCGTCGGTATCGACCACCAGGTCGTTATCGACGCCGAGCTCGCCGAACTCGTTGATGACCACGGCGTATTTGCGTCCGTGCTGCTCGGAGAGGATACGGTTGAGCAAAGTGGTCTTGCCGGCCCCGAGATAGCCGGTGAGCACGGTGACGGGAACCAGGGCGGATTCGGTATCGGCAGGCATGGCATCCTCCGGCGGCGGTTGGCTGGTTATATAGGCGCGGGGCGGCGGCGCGTCATTGGGGAGCTCAATGCGCCGCGGCCCAGTCGCGCCCCTGCCCGGTCTCCACCACCAGCGCCACCGAGAGGCTGGCGGCGGATTCCATCACCCGCCGGGCCACCTCCGCCACAAGGGGCGCCTCGGCCTCGGCCGCCTCGAAAAGCAGCTCGTCATGCACCTGCAGCAGCATCCGCGCGCCCAGACCGGCCTCGGCCAGGGCAGAGGGCAGGCGCAGCATGGCGCGCTTGATGATGTCCGCCGCTCCGCCCTGCAGCGGCGCGTTGATCGCCTGGCGCTCGGCATAGGCGCGGCGGGCCGGGTTGCGGTCGGCGATGCCCGGGACATGGCAGCGCCGGCCGAACGGGCTCTCCACGTATCCCTGCCGGCGGGCGATCTCGCGGGTCCGCTCCATATAGGCGCGGATCTCCGGGTAGCGGGCGAAATAGGCCTCGATCAGCCGCCGCGCCTCGCCCGGCTCGATGCCCAGCTGGCGCGCCAGGCCGAAGCCGCTGATGCCGTAGATGATGCCGAAATTGATCGCCTTGGCCCGCCGGCGCAGCATCGGGTCCATCCCGGCCAGCGGCACGCCGAACACCTCGGCGGCGGTGCGGGCATGGATGTCCTCCCCGCGCGCGAAGCTCTCCTTCAGCGCCGGGATATCGGCGACATGGGCCAGCAGGCGGAGTTCGATCTGCGAATAATCGGCGCTGACCAGCAGATGGCCGGGGGGGGCGACGAAGGCGCGGCGGATGCGCCCGCCCTCCTCCGTTCGCACCGGGATGTTCTGCAGGTTGGGGTCGGTGGAGGAGAGCCGCCCGGTGGAGGCGATCGCCTGCGCGTAGCTGGTATGCACCCGTCCGGTCTCGGGATTGATCTGATCGACCAGCGCGTCGGCATAGGTGGATTTCAGCTTGGCGAGCTGGCGCCAGTCCAGCACCTCGGCGGCCAGCGCGATGCCCTGATCGGCCAGCGTCTGCAACACCGCGGCATCGGTGCCCCAGGCGCCGGTCTTCATCCGCTTGCCGCCCGGAATCCCCATCTCGTCGAACAGCACCTCGCCCAGCTGCTTGGCCGAGGCAACGTTGAATTCATGCCCGGCCAGGCGATGGATCTCGGTCTCCATCACCGCCATGCGCTCGGCGAACTCGGCGGAGATGCGGCGGAGCTCGGCGGCATCGACCAGGATGCCGGCGCGCTCCATCGCCTCGAGCACCGGAACCAGCGGCCGTTCGAGACGCTCGTAGAGGGCGAGCGCCTTCGCCTCCCGCAGCCGCGGGCGCAGCAGCTGCCACAGCCGGAGCGTGACGTCGGCATCCTCGGCGGCGTAGGCGGTGGCGCGCGCGATCGGCACCGCGGCGAATTGGATGCGGGCGCGGCCGGTGCCGGTGACCTCGTCATAAGCGATCGGGGTGTGGCCGAGATGCAGCCGGGCGAGCTCGTCCATCCCGTGGCCATGCAGGCCGGCCTCCATGGCGTAGGACATCAGCATGGTGTCGTCGAACGGCACCGGATCGGGGAAGCCGGCGTGCGCCATCACCTCGCGGTCGTATTTGGCGTTCTGATACACTTTCATCACGGTATCGTCGGCCAAAAGCGGCGCCAGCGCGGCCCGCGCCTCGTCCAGGCTCAGCTGCGGGGCGAGATCGTGATGGGCGAGCGGGACATAGGCGGCGCGGCCCGGGCCAACCGCCAGCGACAGCCCGGTGATGGCGGCGCGCAGCGCGTCGAGCCCATCGGTCTCGGTATCCAGCGCCACCACCCCGGCGTCGCGCGCCGCTTCCACCCATTCGGCCAGGGTCGCGGCATCGGTGATGGTCACATAAGGGCCGAACCCGTCGGCGGCGGTCGCGGGCGCGGGCACGGCGGGCGTGGGGGCGGGATCGGCGCCGAGCCGGGCCAGCAGCGAGCGGAACCCCTGCGCCTCGAAGAACGCGCGCAGCTTCGCCATGTCCGGCGGACGCACCGCCAGGGCATCGAGCGGCAGCGGCAGCGGCGCGTCGGCGCGCAGCCGCACCAGCTCGCGCGACAGCCGGGCCAGGTCGGCGTGCTCCACCAGCGCGTCGCGGCGCTTGCCGGGTTTCATCCGCGGGGCGGCGGCCAGCACATGATCCAGATCGCCGAACTCGGCCAGCAGCTCCGCCGCCCGCTTCGGCCCGATCCCGGGCACCCCGGGCACATTGTCGGTGGGATCGCCGATCAGCGCCTGCAAGTCGATCATCTTCGCCGGCTCGACGCCGAATTTCGCCACCACCTCGGCCGGGCCGATCGGCGCCTGCTTGATCGGGTCCAGCAGCGCCACCCCCGGCCCGATCAGCTGCATCAGGTCCTTGTCGGAGGAGACGATGGTCACAATCCCCCCCTCGGCGCGGGCGGCGGCGGCATAGGCGGCGATCAGATCGTCGGCCTCCCAGTCGGCGAGTTCGATCGCCGGGATGCCGAACGCATCGGTCGCCTCCCGCACCAGCGGGAATTGCGGCACCAGCGCCTCCGGCGCCGGCGGGCGGTGCGCCTTGTAGGCTTCGTAGAGCCGGTTGCGGAACGTGTGCCGCCCGGCATCGAAGATCACCGCCAGATGGCTGCCGGTATGCTCGCGCTGCAGGCGCCAGAGCATATTGGTGAAGCCAAACACCGCGTTCACCGGCGTCCCATCGGGCCGCGTCATCGGCGGCAGGGCGTGGAAGGCGCGGAAAATGAAGCCCGAGCCGTCGATCAGCACCAGCCGGAGCGGCTCCGCGTGCTCAGTGTCCGCTGGCGTGGCCGGCCCCTTCCTTCAGCACGAAGCGGCGCGAGCAATAGGGGCAGACCACGTCGTGCTCGACGATGCGCAGGAACACGCGCGGATGGCCGAGCGGGCCGTCGCCGCCGTCGCAGGCGACGGTGCGGTCGGTCACCAGGATGGTTTCCGTGACGAGTGGTTCGGGGGCGGGGGCGCCATCCGGCATGAGGCGGGTCCGTGAACGCGGGCGAGGGCGGCAGGATAGCCCGGCCGGCTCAGACGTGGAAGCTCTCGCCGCAGCCGCAGCGGCCCTTCTCGTTCGGGTTGACGAAGGTGAAGCCGGAGGAGAGCGGCTTCGTCTCGTAATCCATCACGGTGCCGATCAGGAACAGGCTGGCGCGGCGATCGACCAGCACGGTCAGGCCCTTGTCGGTGACCACCTCGTCGCCCGGTCCCGGCGCGTCGGCCCAGGTCATCTCATACGACAGGCCCGAGCACCCCTTGGTGCCCACCCCGATGCGCAGCAGCTTGCCCTGCTCGCCACGCTCGTAGAGCGCGCGCAGCCGGGCGGCGGCGGCCTCGGTCAGGGTCATCAGCGGCGGCAGTTCGCGGACGGGACGGCGTGTGGTGGTGGTGCTCATCGGATGGGGCTCAGAACATGTTGAGTTGCAGGCGGGCTTCCTCGCTCATGCGCGACGGGTCCCAGGGCGGGTCCCACACGGTCTCGACGGTGACGTCGCCGACGCCGGGGACGGCGAGGACCGCCTCGCGCACCTGCTCGGGCAGTTCCTGGGCGCTGGGGCAGCCCGGGGCGGTCAGCGTCATCTCGATCCGCACCCGGCCCGCCTCGCCGAGCTCGATCGCGTAGATCAGGCCGAGTTCGTAGATGTTCACCGGGATTTCCGGGTCGTACACGGTGCCGATGGCATCGATGATGCGGGATTCGTCGGGAACGGGCGGGGTCTCGCCGGCGGGCGTCCAGGCGCCGTGGGCGACGGGCGTGGGGTCATTCACTGCTCGCCTCCTTGGTTCCGTCCAGCGCGGCGATCAGCGCGTGCCAGGGCAGGGTCGCGCATTTCACCCGCGAGGGGTATTCGTGAACCCCCGCCAGCGGCGCCAGTCGTTCGAGCGGCGCCGCGATCTCCGGCGGGCAGTCCGGGCAGGCGCCGCTGCGCACCAGCGCGCGGAAGGCCTCGAACAGGGCGCGCGTGTCGGCCGGCGTGCGGCCGGCCACGGTCTCGGCCATCAGATCGGCCGCGGCGACGGAGATCGCGCAGCCGCGCGCCTCGAACCCGGTCTCGGCGATGGTCCCGTCGGGGTTGCGGCGGAGGAACACTTCCACCCGGTCCCCGCACATCGGGTTGTCCCCCTTGGCCGAGCCGTCGAAGGCGGCGAGACGCTTGCCGTGGCGCGGATGGCGGCTGTGGTCCAGGATCAGGTCCTGGTAGAGGTCGCGCAGATCGCCCAGCGTGTCGCTCATGCGAAGAACTCCCTGACCCGCAGCAGCGCCTCGGCCAGCGCGTCGATCTCGCCCGTTGTGGTGTAGAGGCCGAAGCTCGCCCGCGCGGTGCTTTCCACCCCGAAGCGATGCATCAGCGGCTCGGCGCAGTGATGCCCGGCGCGCACGGCGATGCCGAAACGGTCGAGCAGGGTGGCGATATCGTGGGCATGGGCGCGATCGAGGGTGAAGGAGACCACCCCGCCGCGATCCTGCGCCGCCCCCACCACCGTGAGGCCGGGAATCTCGGCCAGCCGCGCCAGCGCGTGTTCGGTCAGCGCCGCCTCATGCGCCGCGATCGCCGGGTAGCCGATGGCGCGGACGTAATCGATGGCCGCCTTGAGGCCGATGCCTTCCAGGATCGCCGGGGTGCCCGCCTCGAATTTGTGCGGCACCGCGGCCCAGGTGGAGCGCTCGTAGGTGACCGAGGAAATCATCTCTCCCCCGCCCAGGAACGGCGGCATCGCCTCCAGCAATTCACGCCGCGCCCACAGCACGCCGATGCCGGTGGGGCCATAGAGCTTGTGGCCGGTCCAGGCGTAGAAATCGGCCCCCATCGCCTGCACATCGACGGCGCGATGCACGATCGCCTGCGAGCCGTCGAACATCGCCAGCGCCCCGTGGGCATGGGCCAGGGCGGCGATGCGGGCCGGGTTGGTATAGGTCCCCAGCACGTTCGACATATGGGTGATCGAGACCAGCCCCACCTTGCCATCGGCCAGCAGCGCCTCCAGCGCCGCCAGATCGAGCTCGCCGGCATCGGTGATCGGCGCCACCCGCAGCTCGATCCCCCGCTCGTCGCGCAGCAGCTGCCAGGGGATGATGTTGGAGTGGTGCTCCATCGCCGAGATCACCACCGCCTGGCCGGGGCGCAGCAGATGGCGGCCGTAGCTATGGGCGACCAGGTTCAGCGCCTCGGTGGAGTTGCGCACGAACACGATCTCGTGCCGGTCGGGCGCGTTCATCAGCTGGGCGGCGGCGTCGCGGGCGGCCTCGTAGGCCTCGGTGGTGCGCTCGCTCATCCAGTGCAGGCCGCGATGGACGTTGGCGTACTGGGTTTCCATCGCCTCGGTCATCGCCCGGATCACCGCGCGCGGCTTCTGCGCCGAGGCGGCGCTGTCGAGAAACACCAGCGGCTTGCCGCGCACCGTCTGCGCCAGGATCGGGAAATCGGCGCGGATGGCGGCGAGGTCGAGCGTGTAGGGAGCGTCGTTCATGCGCCGTGCCCATCCCACCAGGAGGCGACCGCCGCTTCCATCGCCGCCCGGGCGGCGGCATCGGGCACCGCGTCGAGCTGATCGTCGAGAAACGCCCGCACCAGCATCGCCCGCGCGTCCGGCGCGGGGATGCCGCGGGCACGGAGGTAGAACAGCTGGTCGGGATCCAGCGCGCCGACGGTGGCGCCGTGGCTGCATTTCACGTCGTCGGCGAAAATCTCGAGCTCGGGCTTCACGTCCATTTCCGCGCTGTCGGACAGCAGCAGCGCCTGGCTCATCTGGTAGCCGTCGGTCTTCTGCGCGTCCCGGGCAACCTCGATGCGGCCCTGGAACACCCCGCGGGCGGCGCCGGTCAGCACGCTGCGGACCAGCTGGCGGGAGCTCCCGCCCGGGGCTGCGTGACGGATCACGCTGGCGAGGTCGGCATGGCGGGTGCCGGACAGCAGCAGCGCGGCGGAGGCCTCCGCCATGGCGCCGGGGCCGGCGAGGGTGATGTGGAGATCGGTGCGCGCGAGAGCGGCGCCGGCGGTCAGGGTGAACCCGTGATAGGCGGCGTCCGCGGCCAGGATGGCGACGATGCGGGCGAGATGGAACGCCTCGGCGGATTCGGTCTGCACCCGCGGATGGGTCAGGACCGCGCCCGGGGCGAGGCGGATCACGCTCAGCGGGTTGTGCAGCGCGCGTCCGGTGCCGGCGATGGTCTCGATCAGGGTCAGCCGCGCGCCCTCCCCCAGGGTGACGGCGTGGCGCGGATGCGCGGCCTGGCCGGGGGTGGTCAGGCTGAGCAGCTCCACCATCCCGGCATCAATGCCGGGGGCGACGGTGATGCTCACCCCATCGGCGGCGAACAACGTGTTGAGGGCGGCCAGCACGCTGTGATCCGCGCCGGCCTCCGGATCGAGCGTGGGGGCGGCGGCGAAGCCGGTCAGGTGGACGGCATCCGGCAGGGTGGAAAGCTCGGGGCGGAACCGCCCGTCGATCACCACCAGCCGCGCCGGGGCCAGGGGCGCGGGAAGCTCCGGGGTGATGGTGCTGGCCAGATCGGCCAGCGGGGCCTCGGTCAGCGCCCGCAGCGAGGTGTATTTCCAGGCCTCCGCCCGCCGCCCGCCCGCCGTCCCCGGCAGGCCGAGGGCGCGCAGCGCCGCCGCCGCCGCGTCCCGCGCGGCCGGATCGCCGGGCAGCGCCGTGCGCAAGGCCGCGTAGCGGGCCAGGAACCCGGCGACGGTGGCGGGAAAGGCGCTCATGCCGCCAGCGCCGCGTAGCCGCGCGCTTCCAGCTCGCGCGCCAGGTCCGGCCCGCCGGAGCGGACGATCCGCCCGGCCGAAAGCACATGCACCCGGTCCGGCACCAGCCGCTCCAACAGCCGCTGGTGATGGGTGATGACCAGCGCCGAGAAACTGGGCGAGCGCAGCGCGTTCACCCCCTCGGCGACGATGCGCAGCGCGTCGATGTCGAGCCCGCTGTCGGTCTCGTCGAGGATGGCGAGCTTCGGGCGCAGCAGCGCCATCTGCAGCACTTCGTTACGCTTCTTCTCGCCGCCCGAGAAGCCGACATTGACGTTGCGCTTCAGCATGTCCTCGGGCATCGCCAGCCGCTTCGCCTCGGCGCGGGCGAGCTTGAGGAACTGCACCGCGTCCAGCTCCCCCTCCCCCCGCGCGCGGCGGACGGCGTTGAGCGCGGTGCGCAGGAAATTGGCGTTGTTCACCCCCGGCAGTTCCACCGGCGCCTGGAAGGCGAGGAACACGCCGGCCGCGGCGCGCTGTTCGGGCGCCATCGCCAGCAGATCCTCCCCCTCGAAGGTCACGCCGCCGTCGGTGACGGCATAATCCTCCCGCCCCGCCAGCACGTAGGAGAGGGTGGATTTGCCCGATCCGTTCGGGCCCATGATGGCGTGGACCTCGCCCGAGGGAACCACGAGGTCGATCCCGCGCAGGATTGGCTTGCCGGCGATCTCGGCGGCGAGATGCGTGATGTGCAGCATCAGCCCACCGAGCCTTCCAGGCTGACCGCGAGCAGCTTCTGTGCCTCGACCGCGAACTCCATCGGCAATTCCTTCAAAACGTCCTTGCAGAACCCGTTGACGATCAGCCCCACCGCGTCTTCCTGCGAGAGCCCGCGGGAGCGGCAGTAGAACAGCTGATCCTCGGAGATTTTCGAGGTGGTGGCCTCGTGCTCCACCGTCGCGCGCGGGTTGCGGCTTTCGATATAGGGCACGGTGTGTGCCCCGCAGGACGCGCCGATCAGCAGGCTGTCGCATTGCGTATGGTTGCGCGCGCCCGAGGCGCGCGGGCCGATCCGCACCAGCCCGCGATAGGTGTTGTCCGACCGCCCGGCCGAGATGCCCTTGGAGACGATGGTGGAGCGGGTGTTGGCGCCGAGATGGATCATCTTGGTGCCGGTATCGGCCTGCTGGCGGTTGTTGGTGACCGCGACCGAGTAGAACTCGCCCACGCTGCCCTCCCCTTCCAGCACGCAGGAAGGGTATTTCCAGGTGATCGCCGAGCCGGTCTCGACCTGGGTCCAGGAGATTTTCGCCCGCGCGCCGCGGCAGGCGCCGCGCTTGGTCACGAAGTTATAGATGCCGCCGCGCCCCTCGGCATCGCCGGGATACCAGTTCTGCACCGTGCTGTATTTGATCGTCGCATCGTCGAAGGCGACCAGCTCCACCACCGCGGCGTGCAGCTGGTTCTCGTCGCGCTGCGGCGCGGTGCAGCCTTCCAGGTAGCTGACATGGGCGCCGGCGTCGGCGATGATGAGGGTGCGCTCGAACTGGCCGGTGTTGCGCGCGTTGATGCGGAAATAGGTGGACAGCTCCATCGGGCAGCGCACGCCGGGCGGGATATAGACGAAGCTGCCATCAGTGAAGACCGCGCTGTTCAGGGCGGAGAAGAAATTATCCGCCACCGGCACCACGCTGCCGAGATAGCGGCGCACCAGCTCGGGATGCTCGCGCACCGCCTCCGAAATGGGGCAGAAGATCACCCCCGCCTTGGCCAGGGTGGCGCGGAAGGTGGTGGCGACCGAGACGCTGTCGAACACCGCGTCCACCGCCACCCCGCCACCCTCCACCCCGGCCAGGATGGCGCGCTCCTTGAGCGGGATGCCGAGTTTCTCGTAGGTGGCGAGCAGTTCGGGATCGACCTCGTCGAGGGATTTCGGCCCCGCCTTGGCCTTCGGCGCGGCGTAATAATGGATGCCCTGGTAGTCGATCGGCGGATGGTACACCCGCGCCCAGTGTGGTTCCGTCATCCCGCGCCAGGCGGCGAAGGCGGCCAGCCGCCAGTCCAGCAGCCAGCCGGGTTCCTGCTTGCGCGCGGAGATCAGGCGGATGGTGTCCTGGTCCAGCCCCGCGGGGGCGAGGTCCATCTCGATCGCGGTCTCGAACCCGTATTTGTAGCCGCCATCGGCCAGCGCGCGGACGGTTTCCAGGGTTTCGGCTTCGGCGGGCATCGGGCGGACCTCAGACGGCGGGCCAGGGGGAAGGAGCCGGGACGGGAACCCGGAACGCGGGCGGAATGGCGGCCTGTTCCATGTCCGCCAGCGAGATCGCGTGCAGCGCGGTTTCGATCGCGGCGTTCACCGGGTCCCACCGCCCGCGCACCGGGCACATGGTTTCGGTGGAGCAAGCGCCCTCCGCGCCATCGACGCAGGCGGCGAGCGCGATCGGGCCGTCGATGGCGGCGATCACTTCGGCGACCGCCACGGCGGCGAGCGGGCGGGTGAGACGGTAGCCACCGCGGGCCCCGCGCTGGGACACCACCAGCCCGGCGCCAGCCAGCAATTTCAGCACCTTGGCGACCGTGGGTTCGGGAATGCCGGTGGCGGGGGCGATGCCGGGAGAGGTCTGCATCGCCCCCGCGGCCTCGGCCCGGGCCAGGCGGACCAGAACCACCACGGCGTAATCGGTGAGCTTGGAGAGCCGGAGCATTGGGCGACCTGAGGTGGGGCAATCGGGACTGGTGTTGTCCTGATTGGGGAAATGGCCCAGCCCCCGGGGACCGTCAAGGGGGTGGCGGCGCGGGCGGCGGGATTCCGTCGCGTCGCCTTGCGCCGGCGGGACCGGCCGTGCGAAGATTTTGGCGTTGATTTCGCAAAGCGGGGGGCCCCTTGACCGAGCAGAACGCGGCGCCGGATGCCGGCGCTTGTCCGACCGGGCTGCAACTCACCCCGTTCGACCCTGAGTTCCGGGAGTGCCCCTACAAGGTTCTGGCGAGCCTGCGCGCGGCCGAGCCGGTGCATCGGGACCGCCAGTTCGACCGCGTGGTGCTGACCCGCCGTGCCGATATCGAGGCGGTGCTGGCCGATCGCAGCCTGGCCGCCGATCCGCGCAAATCCCGCCCCGGCTCGTTCGTGCGCATGGCGCAGATCGTGGACGAGACCTACGAGCCGATGATGCTCAATACCGACGACCCCGAGCATAAGCGGATGCGGAGCCTGGTCGCGCAGGCGTTCAACCTGCGCTCGGTGGAGGCGATGCGCCCGCGGATCGCCGCGGTGGCCGGGGCGTTGCTGGACCAGCTGGCCGGGCGCGACGGGTTCGAGCTAATCGAGGCGTTCGCGGGTCCCCTGCCGACCATCGTGATCGCCGAGATGCTGGGGGTGGACCCGGCCGATCAGAAGGATTTCAAGCGCTGGTCGGACGCGCTGGTGAACTGCCTCAACCCGCGCCGCTCGCCCGAGCAGAACGCCGCCCTGGCATGGAGCCGGGAGAATCTGGGCGCGTTCTTCCGCCGCATCATCGCCGAGCGCCGCGGCCGGCGCGGCGGCGACCTCATCAGCGCGCTGGTCGCCGCCGAGGAGGACGGCGAGGTGCTGAGCGAGAAGGAGATCGTGAACACCGCCAACCTGCTGCTGGCGGCAGGCAACGTCACCACCACCGACCTGCTGGGCAACGCCGCGCTGGCGCTGCTGCGCCACCCGGCGGAGATGGCGAAGCTGCGATCCCGCCCGGAGCTGGCGCGCAACGCCATCGAGGAAGTGCTGCGCTACGACCCGCCGGTGATCTCCACCCTTCGCATCGCCCCGGAGACGCGGGAGATCGGCGGCGTGACGGTGGCGCCGGGGCAGACCATCGATTTCATGATTCTCGGCGCCGGGCACGACCCGGAGGTCCACGCCGACCCCGAGCGGTTCGACATCGAGCGGGCGGACACCACCCATTCGGCCTTCGGCGGCGGGGCGCATTACTGCCTGGGCGCGCCGCTGGCCCGCGCCGAGGCGCAGGTGGCGATCCCGCTGCTGCTGGCCCGCTTCCCCCGGCTGCGGCTGGACCCGGATCACCCGCCCACCCGCAAGGTGGCCCCACCCTTCAACGGGCCGAGCACGCTGCCGGTGCGGGTGGATTGAAGCCGGCCGCCGGGCGGATGCTAAGATGCCCCCCCGAATCGCAGCGCAGGCGCCGCATGGACCGCACCGACACCACGGACGAGCTCAAGGTGAATTTCGGCCTGCTGACCGAAAACCCGGTTTACAAGCCGTTCCGCTACCCGTGGGCGCATGAATCCTGGCTCACCCAGCAGCGCCTGCACTGGCTGCCGGAAGAAGTCCCGCTCGCCGACGACGTGAAGGACTGGCATCGCAACCTGACCGGCCCCGAGCGCAACCTGCTCGCCCAGATCTTCCGCTTCTTCACCCAGGCGGATGTCGAGGTGAACAATTGCTACATGAAGCACTACAGCCGGGTCTTCAAACCGACCGAAATCCTGATGATGCTCTCGGCCTTCTCCAATACCGAGACCATCCACATCGCCGCCTATTCCTACCTGCTCGACACCATCGGCATGCCGGAGATCGAGTACCAGGCCTTCCTCCGCTACAAGGAGATGAAGGACAAATACGATTTCATGCAGGGGTTCTCGGTCGAGAACCGCACCGAGATCGCCCGCACCCTGGCCGCCTTCGGCGCCTTCACCGAGGGGCTGCAACTGTTCGCCTCCTTCGCGATCCTGCTCAATTTTCCGCGATTCGGGAAGATGAAGGGGATGGGGCAGATCATCTCCTGGTCGGTGCGCGACGAGACGCTGCACTGCAACTCCATCATCCGCCTGTTCCGCACCTTCATCGGCGAGAACCCCGATCTCTGGACCGAGGAGTTCCGCCGCGACCTCTACGTCACCTGCGCCACCATCGTCGATCACGAGGACGCCTTCATCGACCTCGCCTTCGGCGAGGGCCCGGTGGAGGGGCTGACCGCGGCCGAGGTCAAATCCTATATCCGCTACATCGCCGACCGCCGGCTGACCCAGCTCGGCCTGTCCGAGCTGTACCAGATCGAGAGCAACCCGCTGCCCTGGCTCGACGACATGCTGAACGCGGTGGAGCATACCAATTTCTTCGAGAATCGCGCCACCGAATACAGCCGCGCCTCCACCACCGGCACCTGGGAGGAAGCGTTTGCGGTCGGCGCCGGTTGATGCCCGGCGGGGAGTCGCCGCGGCGTCACGGAACCGTCGCAAGACCGCGCCGGGTGGCAAGAAAGTTGCGAATTAACGCCTTGATTGCGTGCGAATCGCGCAGCCGCTTGCCCGCTGTCGCAAATTATGGTCTGTGACGGGACACCGCTTTGTCTCCGTCCGTCCGGCGCCGGCCGGGCAGCGGAGCCGCCGCGACAGGGGAACTGAGTTGAGCCACACCGACGATCCCATCCTCCGTGATCCCCCCACCACCCAGGCGCCGCCGCAGCGTTACACGCGCCGCCTGTCCGACAAGGTGCTGGTCGCGTTCCACCACGCCTGCGACCAGGGCGATTTCGAGGTCGCCGAGCATCTGCTGCACGTGCTCGAGATGATGCTCACCCGCCGCCCGCTGACCCCGGACGGCACCCGGCGGCGCAACATGGAGAGCCTGGTCGCCGCCCATGAGCGGCTGTGGCACCTGCGCCACCCGGACGCGCCGCAGCTCTGAGCCAGCCGCTCAGAACCGCACCGCCGCGGACACGATCCCGAAATTGAACGGCGAGCCGTGCTGGCCGTGGTAGCTGCGGCTTTGCACCACCTCGGTATAGCCCAGCCGCCAGCCGTGCCAGAACAGCACCACCCCCGCCTCCACCTCACCCACGAAGCGGTCGCGGGTCACGTGCGGGCCGCCCGCCCAGTCATTGCCGTCAAGGAATATGTCGCGGGCGACCGCCTGGCCGTGGATGCCGATAAAGCCGTACCAGGCGAAGCGCCGGGCCTGGAACGCCGCCCCCCCGTCCGACCCGGACGGCAGCCGGGTCGGCCCGAAATCGGCCCCGAGCCCGCTGCCGACGCGAAAGACCGCGCCGGCCGAGAGGTCATCGCGCACATTGCCCGCCGCCCCGCTCAGCTCCGGCAGCAGGTCCACCCGGCGCGCCAGCGGCAGGCGCCAGATCCGCTGCGCGGTGAGTTCCACTGTCGGCTCGTTCTGCAGCTGATAGTGCCAGCCGCGGTCGGTGCTTTGGCCGATCAGACGGTGGAACCCGGACATCACCGATGCCGCCCCGGCCCCGGGACCGACCACGCCCACGGCCAGCGAGAGCGAGTCCTGATGCGTGCGGGTGGCCTGACTGAGGGAGATGGTGGCGGCGAGATAGCCGGCATAGGGGCGATCGGCCGGGTTGGGCGGGGACGACTGGGTGTCCTGGGGGGTATAAATCTGCTGCGACAGACCGAGCCCCCAGCGCGTCCGGCCCGGGCCGAACAAACGCTGCGCCAGCCGGTCGAGCACCCCGGGCACCTCCCCGGCCGGCGAGACCCAGCGGATCGAAAGCCCGTTGACGTAGTTCCGATCCACCGGCCCGCCGCCGGCCAGGGTGGAGTTTTCGTCCTGGAAGGCGATCACCCCGCCGTCGGCGCGCGCCGCCGGCGGGGCCAGCACCGCGACCAGCGCGAGTACGGGGAGCAGCCGCCCTGCGCGGCGGTTCGGGATCCGGGTCATCGGGCGCGCTCCAAAACGATGGGACATCCGGGGACAGTTCGTATCGACAAGGCGCTTTGTTACCGGATGGAGATATCCGCGCCGGCGAACACGCGCCGGCCGGCCTTCCAGGTGGCCAGCACCATCCCCTCCAGCGGGCGCCCGTCGAACGGGGTGTTGCGCGCCTTGCCGGGCAAGGCGCCGGCTTCCACCCGCCAGGCGCGCTCGGGATGGAACAAGCAGAGATCGGCCGCTGCGCCGGGGGCGAGCCGGCCGGCGGCGATCCCCAGCAACGCCGCCGGCCGGCAGGTCAGCAGCGCCAGCGCCGCCGACAGATCCAGCCCGTTGCCATGCACCTGCGCCAGGGTCACCGCCAGCAAG
>JBMFXF010000040.1:0-17642 GCA_049964515.1 Acetobacteraceae bacterium
CTGGGCGCGGCCTCCGGCGCGGTGGCCGGGCTGGTCGCCATCACCCCGGCCTCCGGCTTCGTGCTGCCGGGCGCCTCCATCATCATCGGCATCGCCGCCGGCGTGATCTGCTTCTGGTCGGCGACCTCGCTCAAGCACCTGCTCGGCTACGACGACAGCCTCGACACCTTCGGTGTCCATGGCGTGGGCGGCATCGTCGGCGCGCTGCTGACCGGGGTGTTCGCCTACGGCCCGCTCTCGGGTGGCGCCAACAAGGGCGGCCTGCCGCAGTTCGAGGCGCAGGTGATCGCGGTGATGACCACCCTGATCTACAGCGGCGTGATGAGCTGGATCCTGCTGATGGTCACCAAGGCGCTGGTCGGCCTGCGGGTCGATGCCGAAGAGGAGCGCGAGGGTCTCGATCTCGTGCTGCACGGGGAACAGATTTTCTGAACCCGTTTGCGACGGGGCGCCGGGCAGCCGGCGCTCCGCACTGCCGATGACCGACCGAACCAAGCAAGGAGACTGACAATGCTTCAGGGGAACAGACTGCGATCGGGGTTGTTGCGCACGGCGCTGGCGGCGGGGACGGCGCTGGCCGCGGCGCCGGCGGCCCATGCCTTGACCGCGCCCGCGCCCATCACGTTCGAGGCCGGCTCGCTGCTCGGCAAGCTCACCCTCAGCGGCGGGATGGACGGCTACGGCTACGCGCTGACCGGTGCCGGCAACTCGGGCGATGCCTACGGGCTGCTCGGCACCGGGAAGTCCGCCGGATTCGAGTTCCAGAACGGGCTGATCCAGCTGCAGAAGACCAGCGGCCTGGTTCAGTTCACCCTGCTCGCCGGCGGCAACGCCTCATGGACGCTCGGCACCAAGCCAGGCGGAACGTCGGTGCAGACCTTCTCCACCGGCCCGTTCCGCGCTGCCTATATCACCATCGCGCCCAATTCCAGCTTCAGCCTCTCGGCCGGTCAGGTCGGCTCGGTCGAAGGGTTCGAATCCGGGGTGGACTGGCAGAACCCGTCAATGCTGACCACCGACATCTTCTATGTCGAGAACTCGAACAGCGTCGGAGTCTCGGCCAGTTACACCCTCGGGCCGGTCGCCGCCACCCTGACCTTCGGCGACGGGTTCGACACCAACGTCTGGAATTTCCTCCAGGGATCGGTTGCCGTCACCTTCAACAGCAACAACGTGCTGACCGGGTATTTTGGTACCAATCTGGGCCACACCGGCCCGAACGCCCATAGCTACGGCAGCTCTACCACCTCCTGGACCAATTCCTTCGTCGGCTCCGGCCCGCTCAGCGGGGCACCGTTCGTGAACTCCACCATGTTCGGGGCGTATTACAGCTACACTCTCGGCAACCTCAACGTGGTGCCCGAGGTGCAGTATGTGTATGCGAAACAGGACGCGAGGGTGGGCCTGCCGAAGTTCTCCTCCAATTTCGGCGCCGCGGTTTTCGCCAGCTACCAGTTCGGCAAGTCGCCCTACTCGTTGGGCGGATGGGTGCAGTATTTCACCTCTAACGGGCCGGACAACTGGTTCCTGAACCCGGGCGCCCGGGGCTTCGGCATCTCGATCGCCCCCACCTGGCAGCAGGATCACCTTTTCATGCGCGCCGATCTGGGCTGGCTCCACCTGACCAACCTCGGCGCCGCCGGCGCCGCCGGCTACGGAACCACCGGGGTCGGTCGCAACCAAGCCGATTTCATCCTCGAGGCGGGCGTCCTGTTCTGATCACCGTCTTCCGCCGGCCCCTCGCGGGGGCCGGCGTCAGGCGCCGGCCATCGTCATCCCGTCCACCCGCACCGTCGGCGCATCGGTTCCGCGCCGGAACACCAGATCGTCGGCCGCCCGCAGGCTGGCGAACATTGCCGGCAGGCTGCCGGCGATGGTGATCTCCGCCACCGGCTCGGCCAGCCTGCCGTCGCGGATCAGGAACCCCGCCGCCCCGCGGCTGTAATCGCCGGTCACCAGGCTCACCCCCATCCCGATCAGCTCGGTCACGTAAAGACCCAGCGGGATGTCGGCCATCAGCGCCTCCGGCGAGACCGTCCCGGCGGCCAGATAAAGGTTGCTCGGCGCCGGCCCGGGCGGCCCACCGGTCCCGCGCGCGGCATGGCCGGTCGAGCGCAGCCCCAGCTGGCGGGCGGAGCGTGACTCCAGCAGCCAGCTCGTCAGCACCCCGTCCTCCACCAGCGCGCGCGCCGCGGTCGGCGTGCCTTCGCCGTCGAAGGCGCGCGAGCGCAGCCCGCGCACCCGGCGCGGATCGTCGAGGATGCGGATCCCGGGCGCGAACAGCCGCTCCCCCATGCGGTCCTTCAGGAACGAGGTCCCCCGCGCCACCGCGGCCCCGTTGATGGCGCCCGCGAGATGCCCAAGCAGGCTGCCCGCGACGCGCGGCGCATAGACCACCGGCACCACCGCCGTCTTCGGCCGCGCCGGGTTGAGCCGCGCCACCGCGCGCTCCCCGGCTGAGCGCCCGATCGCCTCCGGCGGGTCCAGATCCGCGAGCCAGACCGTGCCATGGTGGTCGTAGTCGCGCTGCATCGCCGTCCCCGCCCCGGCCAGGACCGCCGCCGAGACCGAATGGCCGGTGCGCACCGTCCGTCCGGCGAAGCCCGCCGAGGTCACCAGGAAGCTCTCGGTCCGCCCGTATCCCGCTTCGGCGCCCTCGGAATTGGTCACCCCGGGCACCGCCAGCGCGGCGGCCTCGGCGGCCAGCGCCCGCGCGGTCAGCGCCGCGGCGTCGGGTTCGGTGGGGTCTTCCAGCTCCAGCGCCACCGCCTCCGGCGGTGCCGCGGTCTCGGCCAGGCCGACGAACGGGTCCTCCGGCACCACGCGGGCCATCGCCACCGCGCGCGCGGCGAGGTCGGCGAAGCCCGCCGGCTCGACGCTGGTGGCCGAGACCATGGCCGCGCGCTGGCCCAGAAACACCCGCAGGCCCAGGTCGCGCCCCTCGGCGCGCTCCACCTGCTCGGTCCGCCCCAGCCGGCATGACACCGAAACCGAGGTGCCGGCCACCAGCAGCGCATCGGCGGCATCCGCCCCGGCGGCGCGGGCGGCGGCGATCAGATCGGAAAGCAGCGACAGCGTGTCCATGATCCTGTCCGGTTGCGCCAGGGGGAGCCCCCGGGGGAGCCCCTGGGGGGGAGCCCCTGGGGTAGCCCCTGGGGTGGTTGCCCCGGCGCGGGCGGCAGATCAAGCCCCGCGATGCAGCCGCACCCGGCGGATCGTCTGCTCGGTCGCCGCCACCAGCAGCGCCGGGCCGGCCCCGGCGCGGTCCAGGCCGCGCTGGAGCTCCGAGCACAGGAAGCTGTTGCACAGGTCGCCGCGCATCTCCCGCGGCAGGACGCAACCCGCCGCGCCGTGGAAGACGCAGGAACCGGCGTGGCGTTCGCCCTCCAGCGCGGCGGCGTAGCTGGCTTCCAGCGCGGCCCGGGTCAGCTCCGGCCTGGCCTCGCGCTGGCGGCGGATGGCATCGACGTCGAAATAGGCATGTTCGCCGCCGTTGGCGCAGCAGGCGCCGCGGCAGGTGGCGCAGGCGGCGGCGATGAAGGCGCCCGCGCTGGGCGGAGCGGACGGGGGCGCGCCGGCGGCCCGGCGCGGGCGCGGACGCCTCGGGCCGAACGCCTCGTCCAATTCGGCGCGCAGATGCGCCATGAAGGCGCGCTTGCGGGCCGCCGGCAGCGGCGCCAGCGGGGCCGGTGCATAGGCGGGCAGGGGGATCGTCGGCACCGAGGCGGGGATGGCGTGGCGGCGGCGGTGCCGGTCCAGGCTTTCGGCGAAGGACATGGACGCGAGCGCAGCCTGTCCGGGGCGGATTTGTCAACCGCCCCGCCGTGCATGATACAGGCTCCCCGCCCGCCTGAAACCCGGACCCATGCTGGACAAAACCTTCGACCCCGCCGCGACCGAACCTCGCCTCTACGAAGGCTGGGAGGGTTCCGGCGCCTTCGCCGCCGATCCCGCCGCCCCGGGCGCGCCGTTCACCATCATGATCCCGCCGCCCAACGTGACGGGCAGCCTGCACATGGGCCACGCCCTGACCTTCACCGTACAGGACGCGCTGATCCGCTTCCGCCGGATGCAGGGCCGCGACGCGCTGTGGCAGCCGGGCACCGACCACGCCGGGATCGCCACCCAGATGGTGGTGGAACGCCTGCTGGCCGAGCAGCAGACCGACCGTCGCGCCCTCGGGCGCGAGAAATTTCTCGAGCGCGTCTGGCAGTGGAAGGCGGAATCGGGCGGCACCATCACCCGCCAGCTGCGCCGTCTCGGTGCCTCGCTGGACTGGCCGCGCGAGCGCTTCACCATGGACGCCGGGCTGTCGGCGGCGGTGCGCGCGGTGTTCGTGCGGCTCTACAACGAAGGCCTGATCTATCGCGACCGGCGGCTGGTGAACTGGGACCCGAAGTTCCAGTCGGCGATCTCCGATCTCGAGGTCGAGAGCCGCGAAACCAGCGGCCATCTCTGGCATATCCGCTACCCCATCGCGGGCGCGCCCGGCCGCTTCATCACCGTTGCCACCACCCGGCCGGAGACGATGCTGGGCGACACCGCCGTCGCCGTGCATCCCGAGGATCCGCGCTGGCGCGATCTCATCGGCCAGCGGGCGATCCTGCCGCTGGTCGGGCGCGCCATCCCGATCGTCGCCGACGAATATTCCAACCCCGAGAAAGGCTCGGGCGCGGTGAAGATCACGCCGGCGCATGATTTCAACGATTTCGCCGTCGGCCAGCGCCACGACCTGCCGATGCCCTCGGTGCTGGACCGCGAGGCGCTCATCACCCTTGCCGAGATCGCCGAGGCGATGACGCCGGTCGAGGGCATCGCCGATCCCGGCTTCCTGCGCGCGCTGGAGGGCCAGAGCCGCGAGGCCGCGCGCAAGGCGATCGTGGCCGAGCTCGACCGGCTGGGCCTGCTCGAAAAGACCGAGCCGCACACCCATCAGGTGCCGCATGGCGACCGCTCCGGCGTGCCGATCGAGCCGCTGCTGACCACCCAATGGTTCTGCAACGCCGCCGCCCTGGCCGGGCCGGCGATCGCGGCGGTGGAGCAGGGGCGCACGCAATTCGTGCCGAAGCAGTGGGAGAACACTTTCTTCGCCTGGCTGCGCGACATCCAGCCCTGGTGCATCTCCCGCCAGCTGTGGTGGGGGCACCGCATCCCGGCCTGGTACGGCCCGGATGGGCAGGTGTTCGTCGCCGCGGACGCGGAGGCCGCCGCCGCCGCCGCGCGCGCTCATTACGGCCGCGAGGAGGCGTTGACCCAGGACGAGGACGTGCTGGACACCTGGTTCTCCTCCGGCCTCTGGCCGTTCTCCACCCTCGGCTGGCCGGAACGGACGCAAGAGCTCGCCCGCTATTACCCGACCGACGTGCTGGTCACGGGCTTCGACATCATCTTCTTCTGGGTCGCGCGGATGATGATGCTCGGCATCCATGTCATGGACGCGGTGCCGTTCCGCACCGTCTATATCCACGGCCTGGTGCGCGATGAGCGCGGCCAGAAGATGTCGAAGTCCAAGGGCAACATCATCGATCCCCTGGAGCTGATCGATCGCTACGGCGCGGACGCGCTGCGCTTCACCATCTGCGCCCTGACCGGGCCGGGCCGGGACGTGAAGCTGAGCGCGGCGCGGGTGGAATCCTATCGCGGCTTCGTCACCAAGCTGTGGAACGCCGCGCGGTTCTGCGAGATGAACGCGATCGGTCCGGCCCCCGGCTTCGACCCCGCCGCCGCCCGCACCCCGCTCGCGCGCTGGCTGCTCGACGCCGCCAACACCGCCATCGCCGAGGCCACCGCCGCCCTCGACTCCTATCGCATCGACGACTACGCCGCCGCCGGCTACCGCTTCACCTGGAACGTGTTCTGCGACTGGTTCCTGGAACTGGCCAAGCCGCTGCTCGACGGGCCGGACGGGGCCGAGCTGCGCGCCGCCGCCGGCCATGTGCTGGGCCTGATCCTGCGCTTATTGCACCCCGCGATGCCGTTCGTGACCGAGGCGCTGTGGGATCATTTCGGCTATGGCGCGCCCTGCTCGCTGATCCGCGCCCCCTGGCCGGAACCCGCCCCGCTCGAAGGGGCGGCGGCCGCGCGCGCCGAGCTCGACTGGGTGATCCGCCTGATTACCGAGGTCCGCACCGCGCGCGCCGAGCTCAACGTGCCCCCCTCGGTGAAGGCGCCGGTGCTGCTGCGCGACGCCGCCGCCGCCACCCTGGCCCGCGCCGCCAGCTGGGACGAGGCGATCCGTCGCCTGGCACGGGCCGAGCACGTCGCCGCGCTGGAAGGCCCCGCCCCGTCCGGCGCGGTGCAGGCGGTGCTGGACGAGGCGACGGTGGTGATCCCGCTCGGCGGGCTGATCGACCTCGCCGCCGAGCGCGCCCGCTTGGCGAAGGAGCGCGACCGCTCGCGCACCGAGGCGGAAAAGCTCGCCCGCAAGCTCGCCAACGCCGATTTCGTCGCCCGCGCGCCGGAAGTGGTGGTGACCGAAAACCGCGAGCGCCTGGCCGCCGCCGAGGCCGAGGCGGCGCGGCTGGACGCGGCGCTGGCCCGGCTGGCATGAGCACCTTGTCTCCCGTCGAGGCGCGGATCGCCCGCCTGCACGATCTCTACCCGCGGCTGATCGATCTCAGCCTGGACCGGCTGCGCGGCCTGCTCGACCGGCTCGGCAATCCCGAGGCACGGCTCCCGCCGGTCATCCATGTCGCCGGCACCAACGGCAAGGGCAGCACCTGCGCCTTCCTGCGCGCCATGGCCGAGGCCGGCGGCTGGCGCGCGCATGTCTATACCTCGCCGCACCTGGTCCGCTTCAACGAACGATTCCGGGTGGCCGGCAGGCTGGTGGACGACGCGCTGCTGGACGCCACCCTGGCCGAGATCGAGACCGTCAACGCCGGCGATCCGATCACCGTCTTCGAGGTGCTGACCGCCTGCGCCTTCCTGCTGTTCGCCCGCCATCCGGCCGAGCTCTGCATCCTGGAGGTGGGGCTCGGCGGGCGCGGCGACGCGACCAACGTGATCGCGCCCCCCGCCGCCAGCGTGGTCACCTCGATCTCGCTCGACCACCGCGAGCTGCTGGGCGACACGCTGGAGGCCATCGCCGCGGAGAAGGCGGGGATCTTCAAGCCCGGCGCGCCGGCGGTGTTCGGCGCCGAAGCGGCGGGGGTGACCGCGGTGCTGGAGGCGCGTGCCGCCGCCGTCGGCGCCCCGACTTGGCGGCGCGGGCACGAGTGGGACCTGATCGCCGGGCGCTATCAGGACCGCGCCGGTGGGATCGCACTGCCCGAGCCCGCGCTGCCGGGGCCGCATCAATGGGACAACGCGGCCCTGGCGGTGGCGGCCATGCGGGCCTCCGGCCTCGCGCTGCCGGCGGCGGCGCTGGCGGCGGGGGTGGCGCGCGCCGAATGGCCGGCGCGGCTGCAACGGTTGCCGGCGGACATGTTGCCGCCCGGGTTCAGCCTGTGGCTGGACGGCGGGCACAACCCGGGCGCCGGGGTGGCCCTGGCCGCGCAGCTGGCGGGCTGGGCGGACCAGCCGGTGCATCTGATCGTGGGCATGAAGCAGGGCAAGGACGCCGCCGATTTCCTGCGCCCGCTGCTGGCGCACGCAACCACGCTGTGGGCGGTGGCCGAGCCCGGCCAGCATCTGGCGCTGTCGGTGGAGGAGATCATCGCCGCGTCCGGCGGGCGGGCCCGCCCCGGCCCCACCGTGGCCAGGGCGCTGGCCGCGCTGCGGGACGCCCGGCCGGGGCGGGTGCTGATCTGCGGCAGCCTCTACCTGGCCGGCGAGGTGCTGAAATCCGGCCTCGCCGGGGCTACCGATCCCGCCTGACGATCAGCGCGTCCACCGCCACCACCCGTGGCCCGGCCGCGATCAGCGGGTTGACGTCGATCTCGGCGATGCTTGCGGCATGATCGGCGGCGAAGCGCGAGACGGCGACGATGGCGCGGGCGACCGCGCCGCGGTCCACCGCCGGCGCGCCCCGGAATCCGTCCAGCAGCCGCGCCCCGCGCAGCCGGTCCAGCATGGCCAGCGCCTCGGCTTCCCCGACCGGGGCCAGCGCCAGCGCGGTGTCGGCCAGTACTTCCACCAGGACCCCACCGAGGCCCACCACCACCACCGGGCCGAACAGCGGATCGACCCGGGCGCCGATCACCAGCTCCACCCCGGAAGGCACCATCGGCTGCACCAGCACGCCCGCGATCCGCGGCGCCGGGCGCTGCTTGGCGGCGTTTTCCATCACCGCCACATAGGCCGCCCGCACCGCGGCGGCGTCGGTCAGATTGAGCCGGATCACCCCGGCCTCGGTCTTGTGCGGCAGGTCGGCGGATTCCACCTTCATCGCCACCGGGAAGCCCAACGCGGTCGCCGCCGCCACCGCCTCCTCCGCGCTTTGCGTCAGCCGCTCGCCGACCACCTCGAGCCCATAGAGGGCGAGCGCGGCCTTGGCCTCCCGCTCGGTCAGCGTGGCCCCGCCGGCGGCGATCCGCGCGGCGGCCTCCGCCCGCACCGGCGCCGGCGTGGGCGCGGGCAGAACCGGCGGGGCGGCCAGCAGCGCCGCCCGGTCGTGCCAGGCCCGCAGCGCGGCGAAGCAGGAGCGCATGGAGCGGAACAGCGCCACCCGGCCCGAGGCCTCGGCCGCGGCCGATCCCGGGCCGGCCAGGAACTCGGTGATCCAGACCATGCAGATCGGCTTGTCGTAGCGCGTGCTCAGGGCATCCAGCATCGGCACCCGCTGCGCCGTCGCCTCGTAGGAATAGACCTGCGGATAGACCATCGCCCCGTAGTCCGGATGGCCCAGCAGGGCGCCGGCGCAGAGAGCGAGCGACTCCGGATTGGTGATGACCTGCGCGGTGACGTCGCACGGGTTGCGGGCGGCACCGAACTCCGGGATCTGGGTTTCCAGCACGGCGCGGGTGGCGGCATCCGGCTGCGGCATCGGCACCCCGGCCGCCTCCGCGGCGTCGGCGGCCATGATCCCGGCGCCGCCCGAGGTCACCAGCACCACCGCCCCGCGCGCCTTCGGCGTGCCGGCCTTGGCGAGGAAGGCGGTGGTTTCCCACAGCCGCTCGTAATCCTCGACCAGCACCGCCCCGGCGCGGCGGAAGGCGGCCTGGTACGCCTCGTGCGCCCCGGCCAGGGCGCCGGTGTGCGACATCGCCGCCGCGGCGCCTTCGCGCCCGGTCGCCATCTTGTAAACCACCAGCGGCTTGCCACATCGGGCGGCGAAGGCGGCGGCATCCAGGATGCGCCTTGGCGCGGCTGAGCCCTCGAACACGCAGGCGATCGCGCGGCATCCGGGATCCTCGGCCAGGTAGCCGATGTAGTCGGCCATATCGACATCGCAGGAATTGCCCGAGGTCAGCACGTGGCTGACCGAGGCGCCGCGCGCGACCCCTTGCGCCAGCGCCATGCCCAGCGCGCCGGACTGGCTGACGATGCCGATCGGGCAAGGGCCCGGCGGCGGGATCGGGGTGATGGACATGAAGGTGGCGCGCGCTTCCAGCGCCGCATTCACCAGGCCGATGGTGTTCGGGCCGACGATGCGCAGCCCGGTCTCGCGGGCGATCTCGGTGAGCCGGTCCTGATCGGCGCGGCGGTCCGGCTTGCCGGTCTCGGCGTAGCCGGAGGCGAACACGACCACCCCGCCGGCGCCGGTGGCGACGGCCTCGCGCACCAGCGGTTCCACCGCTTCGCGCGCGGCGGCGATGATGACGCAATCGACCGCCTGCCCGATCGCCGCCAGCGAGGGATAGCAGAGGCGGTCGCCGATTTGCGGGTAGCGCGGGTTCACCGCGAACACCGGGCCGGCGTAGTCGGCCAGGTTGACCAGCACCCGCTCGCCGAAGGAGCCGGGGCGGGTGGAGGCGCCGACGACGGCGATGCTTTCGGGGTGCAGCAGTCGGCGCAGTTCGGCGTGGCGGTAGAAGCCCTGGCGCGGTTCGGTCATGGCGGGTCCGGTTGACGTTTCCTCGACGGGGCCAGCATACTGACCGGTAGCGACGCCGCGCAAGGCGGCCGGGAGGAGCGGATGGCGAACCTGTTTGACCTGACCGGGAAAGTGGCGGTGGTGACCGGCTCGAGCCGGGGCATCGGCCGCGCCATCGCCGAACGCCTGGCCGAGCACGGGGCGAAGGTGGTCGTCTCCTCCCGCAAGCCGGACGCCTGCGAACCGGTGGCGGCCGGGATCCGCGAACGGGGCGGGGAGGCGATGGTGATCCCCTGCCACATCGCCCACAAGGAGGCGTTGCAGGCGCTGGTGGACCGCACCGTCGCCGCCTGGGGCGGGATCGACATCCTGGTTTGCAACGCCGCGGTGAACCCGTATCTCGGCCCGGCGGCCGGCGCCTCGGACGAGGTGTACGAGCGGGTGATGGGTGCGAATGTCCGCAGCAATTTCTGGCTGTGCAACATGGTGCTGCCGGGGATGGCCGCGCGCGGCGGCGGATCGGTCATCATCATCTCCTCGATCGGCGGGCTGCGCGGCTCGGCGCAGCTGGGGCTCTACGCCATCTCCAAGGCGGCCGACATGCAGCTGGCGCGCAACATTTGTGTGGAGTGGGGGCCGAGCAACATCCGCGCCAACGCCATCGCGCCGGGGCTGGTGCGCACCGATTTCGCCCGCGCGCTGTGGGAGGACCCGGCGCTCTACCGCAAGCGCACCAAGGATACGCCGCTGCAACGGATCGGCGAGCCGGACGAGATCGCCGGCGCGGCGGTGTTCCTGGCCTCCCAGGCGGGGAGTTTCATGACCGGGCAGACGCTGGTGATCGACGGCGGGACCACCACCGGGACGGTGGCGGGGAAGGAGGATTGAGGGGGGGGGCAACCGGGCTTTATAGCAGGCGTCGTTGCAGAGCCCTGCGGTAGGTTTCCATCGCGGTTCGCAGCTCTGTCAGCTCCGCCACAAGATCGGTCGGGAGTACCCCCGAACGCGCCGTTGCGAACATGAGCTCAGCACAGCTCGCCAGCGGATCCGACGAATCGCCAAAGCCCGCCGGATCGTCGAGGGCCTGACGGATTCGGCTTCGATAGTACTTGCGGTTTGCCTGTGCGGCCCGGTGATTTTCCAGCCAACCCTCGAACAAGGGGTGGTACCAGCTGTCGGCGCCCTGGCGATATTGGATGACGTCTTGCTCGACTTCTTCGGACCCCGCGATCATGCGATCAATGGTCTCCAAGGCGGCTTTGCACCATTTGTAGCGCGCTGCGACCAAGGCCGCCCGTTCACGACTTAGAAGCAATCTTGCCTTGATCAAGTCCGAAAGCGGTCGTCCGGTTCGGTAACCCACGATTTGAGCAATATGCGGCAACATGACCGCGGGCCAACCGCCAAGCATGATGGATATAGCGCTCCCTGCCGCCATGCCAGTAAGATACCCGAGTCCAGTTGCCGCTCCGCGACCCACCATTTCTGTTGGAACGTTCGTAACTAATGCACGCCAATCGGTCTGACCCCGTGCCAATGCCGCTGAATTCCGACATATAACAAAAAAAGCGATCAGGCCAGGGTGGAATGCGAGCATTTGGGAGGCCGAGTGCAGACCTTCGACGGACGTTGACCGCACGAACTCGCGGGTAATCCCATGGATCGACATTACAAACGGATTGTCACTGAAATGGCTGGCCAAATCCTGGTTAACCACCACCCGGGGAATTCCGGGATAGCGATGCAGGTGCTCGGTTACGAGCTCCGGAGATATCCCGCACTTCGCCTGTACCTTGTGACCGTTTACCAGGAAATCCCAGCCAGGATTGTTCGGTTCCTTGGGGAACACCACAACACTACCTGTGTGGTGCAGCGCCAATGCAGCCATCTGTTCGAACACATATCCTTGCAACTGGTTGACGTTACCCTGGACCGAAGCTGCCTGACCCTCTAGAACATGATGTGCGAAGGAGGCGATATTGAATATACCGCGCACATCGGGATGATAAAAGTCGATCGCGGCCAGAACCTGGGAATTGATTGACATGAAGTCGAAAATCACGTCTCCGACGGTTGTAGCGGCATATGCCGCGGTATCGTGATCACCCAGGAATGTCAGAATCCGC
This sequence comes from Acetobacteraceae bacterium, assembly GCA_049964515.1. Taxonomy (GTDB): domain Bacteria; phylum Pseudomonadota; class Alphaproteobacteria; order Acetobacterales; family Acetobacteraceae; genus JAJZVS01. The sequence goes on from JBMFXF010000040.1 coordinate 12,043, forward strand.
TCGCCCGCAGAATGCTGCGCGATTGGCTTACGCAGGATGTCATTCAGATTGTCCATCCCGCTCTACCTCGGTTTGGGGAGTGCGGGGAACGTGCGATCGATCCGGATGCGTCCGATCGCATCTTCGGTCGATCGTCGATCCCAGGCGGCGGTGAGCTGGCGGACCAGCCCTTTGATCTCACCTGAAGGCGAGTCCGCGCTTGCCCCGGCGAGCGCCGAGGTCGCCACCATCATCGGAATCAGTCGATCCCGCATCTGGTGAGTCGCTCGGCTGGTAAGGAATCTACCCCCCGCCAGCGCAACCCCGAACACTAAAAATGGATTCGTGAACATCGCAAGAGCGCTCGTAGCAACCATATAAAAGCCGAATGGAAGGGTTACGCCGACCAATCCCGCGGCGGCGGCGATGAAAGAGGTCAGGCTCGTATAGGCTGCAAAGCCAGCAAGCCCGACCCCTCCGACGAGTGCGACTCCGACAGCGGCGATGGCACCAGTCTGACTCAGCGCATCGGCGGACAAATTGGCCAGACGGGATTCAGCACGGATGCGCTGGCGCACATCCTCAGGCATCTCGGCCAAAAGCCGGGCCATTTCGGATGCCGCCCGCTCCTTCTCCTGAGGGGGCATCCGGGCGAATGTCGCATCGACCTGCCTAAACACCCGCAACACGACGTACCGGGTCAAATCCATCACGGTGCTGCCGGAAAACCGCTCCTCGCCGGCCGCCTTGCGCTTGCCTCCTTCGAGACGGCTGAGCAATGCCACTGCCCGCTGCTCTGCTTTCAGGCACAGTTCACGGAGCTCTTCCGCAGTCGGCACGTCAGAGAAACGCAATTCCAGATGGTACAAAATCCTGTTAAGTTTGGCGGCGCGCCAATCGTCCCTAGTCATCGGGAGCACGAAACCCGAGTCTTGGGCATGACGGATGGCATCCGTTGGCGGGGGTCTGTTGCGGTCGACCGTGACCCGACGCAATTCCTGGTAAACCGTTGCCCGGTCGAAGGTCCACACCTGCGTCCGGGCGGCTTCCGCATCCTCCACCGATGCCCCTCGAAGGAGCACGCTTTCCGGCATATTTCCCCCTCAGCCTTGGCTGCATCTTTTTTGAACGAACTACAGGACAAGTAGCAACGGAAGCAAGAGTACCAGTCCATGGGGGCCGGCTACCAGCGCGATCATCCCCGTTTGGAACAAGCCAAACAGCAGTGTCACCGCAATCGCCAAGCAGATGGAAAACGTCATCGCTTCGACGGCCGTTTCGAAGAACCCAGTCAATGCACCGCCCGTCATGGACGCCCAATGCGTCACTCGATCCGAAACTGCCGTGAACATGAGGCACACCCGATTTTTCTGTCGTTGCTCAGCAGTATTCCCTCCGGCCGGGCCCACCGTCAACCCCCCTCAATACCCCGCCGCCGCGTAGGGGCTGTCCCCGCCCGAACCATACACAAGCAGGTTCCGCCGATAGCGCAGCACCTCCGCCCCCGCTTGGTTGCGCGCCAGCGTCACCACCGAAACCACCCCCTGCCCCGGGCGGGAGCGCGAGGCCCGCACCTCCGTCACCTCCGACTCCGCCGCCACCGTATCGCCGGCGAACACCGGAACCGGAAGTTCCACGTCATACCAGCCCAGATTGGCCACCACCCGCCCGAAGGTCCGCGTGGTCAGCGCCGTCACCGCGCCGATCAGGAAACCGTCCGGCACCCGCACCCGCCCGCCGGCGTGGCGGCGCTGCCAGTCCAGATCGGAGTATTCGGGTAGCAGGTCAAGCGCGCGGGCGGCGGCGGCGGCGCATTCCTCCGGCCAGAAGCTGCGCCGCGGCGCGTGCAGGAATCGCTCACCCGGCGCGAACGCCTCGAACCACAGCCCCGACTGCTCCACCAGCGCGCCATCATCGGCCGGATGGTAGGCGCTGAAACGCGCCTCGGCGGCGGGCGCCCCGGAGGGTTCGGGCCCCGCGCCGCGGCGCCACACGGCAAGCCGCGCCTCCGCCCGGCCCACCGAGGCGCCGTCCGGCTTATGCCCGCTCAGCGCCACCCGCAGCATTCCCTGCGTCGCGTCCAGCGTCTCGGCCGACAGCACTTCGGATTCCACATAGAGCGTGTCGCCGCCGAACAGCGGCGCGGTCAGCGCGATCTCCTCGATCCCGGCCAGCCGCGCCCGCCGCCCATAGGTCTTGCTGCCCGCGCCCAGCAGCAGCCGCAGGGTCAGCGTGCTGACCATCAGCTCCCGCCCCCAGGAGGTGGCGGCGGCGTAGGGGGCATCGAAATGCAGCATCGCCCCGTTCAGCGTGGACAGTGCCTCGGCCACGTTGTCCTGCTGCGACAGGGTCAGGCCGGGGCGGTGGCGGAAGTGCTGGCCGGGCGCGAAATCCTCGAAATCGAGGCCGATCCGCTGGCGGAACAGGCCCGGTCCCAGCACGTCGTAGGCAGCGAACATGGCATCCCTCCGCATCGCCTTCCCAGCCTGCCCGCTCACGCGGCCAGCGACCAGGGGTTGCCGCGGGTCGGGGAAGCGGTTAGGGTGTTTTCTATGCCATGCGCCTGCGCCCTCTTGTCCCGCCTCGTCCGCCGCGTTCCGCGGTTGCTGGCGCGCGGCCCGGCGCCGCTGCCGCTGCTCCTTCGACTTATCCGCCCCTGAGCGTCCTGCCGGGGTGATCGCCGCCGGCTTCGCTCAGGGGACCCCCTGACGGCAAGCGTGCGCACCCATCCCGGAGTTTCGCCATGACCATCGAGCATCCCAGCTTCGGCAAGCTGGACGACACCCGCATCATCATCTTCGACACCACGCTCCGCGACGGCGAGCAATCGCCCGGCTTCTCGATGAACCTGTCCGAGAAGCTGCGCATGGCGGAAGCCCTGACCGAGCTCGGCATCGACGTGATGGAAGCGGGCTTTCCCATCGCCTCCCCAGGCGATTTCGAATCGGTCAAGGCCATCGCCGAAAGCATTGGCCAACGCGACGACACCCCGGTGATCTGCGGCCTCGCCCGCTCCGGGCGGGAGGATATCCTGGCCGCCGCCGAGGCCGTGGGCCCGGCGCGGCGCAAGCGCATCCACAGCTTCCTCTCCACCTCCCCGCTGCACATGAAATACAAGCTGCGGATGGAACCGGATGAGGTCTTGCAGGCGGTCACCGACAGCGTCACCCTGGCCCGCCAGTTCACCGACGATGTGGAATGGTCGGCCGAGGACGGCACCCGCACCGAACCCGATTTCCTCTGCCGCTGCGTGGAGGCGGCGATCCGCGCCGGCGCCACCACCATCAACGTCCCCGATACGGTGGGCTACGCCCTGCCCGAGGACATCACCCGCATCTTCACCATGCTGCGCGAGCGCGTGCCGGGCGCCGAGACAGTGATTTTCTCCACCCATAACCACAACGACCTGGGGCTCGCGGTGGCCAACACCATCGCCGCCATCCGTGCCGGCGTGCGCCAGGTGGAGGCCACCATCAACGGCATCGGCGAACGCGCCGGCAATGCCAGCCTCGAGGAGGCGGTGATGGCGATCCGCACCCGCGCCGACGCGATTCCGTTCCGCAACGGGGTGAAGACCGAGAACATCCTCAAGACCTCGAAGCTGCTGGCCACCATCACCAGCTTCGACGTGCAGCCGAACAAGGCCATCGTCGGGCGCAACGCCTTCGCCCATGAGGCCGGGATCCATCAGGACGGGGTGCTGAAGCACGCCGCGACCTACGAGATCATGACCCCGGAATCGGTCGGCTGGGCGAAGAACTCGCTGGTGCTGGGCAAGCATTCCGGCCGCGCCGCGTTCCGCGACAAGCTGGTGCAGCTGGGCTACAAGGTGGGCGACAACCAGCTCAACGATGCGTTCCGCCGCTTCAAGGACCTCGCCGATCGCAAGAAGGTGGTGTTCGACGAGGACGTGGTGGCGCTGGTCGATGACGAGGTGGTGCGCGACCATCAGCGCATCCGCTTCGTTGCCCTCGATGTGCATTGCGGCTCCAAGGCGCCGCCGCGCGCGGCCCTGGAGCTCGAGGTGGACGGGGTGATGAAGCGCGCCGAGGCGACCGGCGACGGTCCGGTGGACGCCACCTTCCACGCCATCCAGCAGGCATTCCCGCATAGCGCGAACCTGGTGCTGTTCTCGGTCGGCGCGGTGACGGAGGGCACGGACGCGCAGGCGCGCACCACGGTGCGGCTGGAGGAGGCGGGCAAGCTCGTTGATGGCCAGGGCGCGGATACCGACACCATCGTCGCCTCCGCGCGGGCCTATATCCACGCGCTCAACAAGCTGCTGGTGAAACGGGTCCGCACCGCGCCGGCGGCGCTTTCCGCCTGAGGCGGGCGGCGGGCGAGGCGGCTACTCCTCGCCCGGCCAGAACCCGGCGTCCATGATCGCCCCGAAGGCCCAGGGGCAGGCTGGTGGAAACCCCGCCGGATCCAGCCCTGTCTCGCGGGCCGCGGCCAGGATCGCCCCGCCATAGGCGCTGACGATCGCCGCATCGAGCTGGGCGCGCAGGGACGGGTTGTCGTCGAGGTGATCGGCGACTTCGCGACGCTGCTCGGCGATCGTCAGCCGCCAGGAGTTGCCGCGCCCGGCCGGCTGAAACCGCCATTTCAGCAGATGCACCAGCAGCACTTTCAGCCGGGAGATCAGCTCGCGCTTCTCGCTGCGCCCCATGCTCTCGATCTCCTCGGCGATGTGGGCGATGTCGGCCTCGGCCAGCCGCCCGGCGCGCAGCAGCGCCGCCTGCTCGCCGGCCCAGGCGTGGAAATCGCGATCGTAAAGCGTGGTGTTGCTCATCCTCGGCCATCCCGCCGTCAGTCCGCAGGTAACGATGTCATCTCCCGTGGCGCAACCCCCATGCTTGACCCCCCCCCACCCCCCCCCCTAGACGCGCGCAAACGCCATCGCCGCAAAGGACCGCCGCATGACCGGCATCGCAACCGGCACCCCCGCCGACCCGGCCGAAGCCGCCGCCGATCAGGCCCGCACCCTCGCCCTCGCGCTGCCCTATCTGCGTCGCTACGCCGGCGCCACGGTGGTGGTGAAATACGGCGGCCACGCCATGGGCGAGGATGACCGGGCCGCCGAGTTCGGCGCCGACATCGCGCTGCTCAAGCAGGTCGGGCTCAACCCGGTGGTGGTGCATGGCGGCGGACCGCAGATCAACGCCATGCTCAAGCGGCTGGCGATCCAGTCCACCTTCATCGACGGGCTGCGCGTCACCGACGCGGCGATGGTGGAGGTGGTGGAGATGGTGCTGGCCGGCACCGTCAACAAACACGTGGCCGGCCTCATCAGCGCCGCCGGCGCGCTGGCGGTGGGGATCTGCGGCAAGGATGGCGGGCTGATCCGGGCCCGCAAGCTCACCCGCACCAAGCGCGATCCGGACAGCCGCATCGAACGCGCGCTCGATCTCGGTTTCGTCGGCGAACCGGAGGCGGTGGATGTGCGGGTGATCCACGCCCTGACCGGCGCCGGGCTGATCCCCGTCATCGCTCCGGTCGGCGTGGGCGCGGACGGTCGGACCTACAACATCAACGCCGACACCGTGGCCGGCGCCATCGCCGGGGTGCTGAACGCGACGCGCCTGCTGATGCTGACCGACGTGCCCGGCGTGCTGGACGAG
>JBMFXF010000041.1:0-17619 GCA_049964515.1 Acetobacteraceae bacterium
CGGGGGTTACCGAGGACAGCGCCTCGGCGCTGCATGTCACCACCCTGACTTCGCTGGGCGATCTGACCGGGGCGGTCAACCTCGCCGGCGGCGGCAACACCATCGCCACCCTGGGTGCGTTCAGCGTCGGCGCCGGCAGCCTGTCGCTGACCGATGCCGGCAACCTGCTGGTCAACGGGCCGGTCAGCGCGGCCAGCATCAGCGTCTCCGGCACCGGTGGCCAGTCGGTCACCGTGGGCGGGGCGATGACCGCCACCGGCGGCGAGCTGTCGGTGGCGTCGGGCGCCGGCGGCATCGCGCTCGGGTCCGGGGCGGTGCTTTCGGGATCGCCGGTCGTGCTCAATTCCGGCAACGGCACGATCACCCTGTCGGGCAACGCGCAGCTGGGTCTGGCGACGGAAACCGTGGCGATGTATGGCGCCGCGGTCAGCCAGACCGGCGGGGCGGTGCAGGCGGCCTCGCTGGGCGGGAACATCGCGGGCGATGCCGGCCTCTCCGGCGGGAACGCCATCTCGGCGCTGAGCGGCTTCTCGGTGGGCGGCCTGCTGAGCCTGAACGACGGGTCCGGGTTGAGCATCTCCGGGCCGGTCAGCCTGGGCGCGGCCAGCCTCACCGCGCCGGCGCTGACGGCGAACGCGGCGCTGGCGGTGAACCAGACGCTGGGATTGAACATCTCCGGCAGCGTGACGGAGGGAGGCTCCGGCTCCGTCGCGGCGGCTGCGGTCAGCGGCAATGTCGGCGGCAATCTGTTGCTGACCGGCGGCGGCAATCAGGTGGCGAGCCTCAGCAACATCGCGGCCGGCGGCACCCTCGCGCTCACCGATGCCCGCGCGGTCTCGCTGTCGGGGACCATCCGCGCGCCGACGCTGGTGGTCACGGCGACGCCGAACCAGATCACCGTCGAGAACGGCACCCAGCTCATCACCGGCGGCATCGCCCGGCCGCCGGGGGCGAATGTCTCCGATACCTATCCGGTTCCCGGATCGGGCCTCGGCGGGGCGTATTTCTCGGACTTCCAGCTGATCGGCGGGATGACCGTTTCCGCGATCAACGGCGGGAACTCTATCGTGCGGATCGACGCCTATCAGGGCGGCAGCATCAACCTGGGTATCGGCGGGACCGGGCTGGTGGGGCCGACCACCTGGCTAATCATCGACCTGCACGGGCCGAGCACGCTCGGGTCGGTGGTCGGACCGGTGACTATCGCCGCCCTCGACGTGATCTATGCCCAGGGCGCCGCGGGCGGTTTCACCAGCCTCTTCGGCACCATCGGCGGCGTGTCCGGTCAGGCGGCGGCGGGGATCGCGTTCATTCACCCGGCGGCGAACCCCCGCTTCCAGGTCAACAGCTGCGCCATCGGCACGGTGAACTGCATCGTATTGCCGATCCTGGTGCTGCCCGAAGGCAACCCGCTGTCGGAGTTCTCCATCGGCGCGTTGTTCACCGGCGACGACAGCGACGACCTGTTCCTGCCTCTGGTCTCGCGGAGGGATTATTGATGCCGCGCCATCTCCGTCCCGCGTCGCTGCTGGCGCTGCTCGGCGCATTGCTGTTCGGCTGCGCCCGCCCGCCGGCCTCGGCCTACGTCCAGGGTGGCATCGGCAGCACCACCCCCAGCAAGCAGATCGCCATCGGCAAGAACGCGGTGGGCGAGTCCTGCACCCTGCAACCGGCGGGCGCCGGGGCGGATGTGTATTGCGGGTCCTGGCACCAGCCCTCGGCCCGGGTCAGCGAGGGAGGGGCGATCGACGCCGGGCAGCTGGTGGCGCTGGCCACCTCCAGCCCGTGGCGGGTGGGCATCGACCAGAGCTTCCTGTGCCGGCCGCCGCAGGCCACCTCCATCCTGGGAGGAGACCCGGCGGAGCTGCTGAACTGCACCCAGCGCCTGGGCGGCTGGCCGCATGTGGCGCTGGTGGCGCGGGTACGGGGGCGGGTGTGGTACGCCGACGGGGTGCTGCCGGCGGCGGGAGTGATGCAGCGGGCGATCGGCGTGCGCGCCGGGGTGCTGACCGCCGGGGCGGCACCGCCGAGCTCGGCCGCCGACGCCCTGCTCGCGCAGCGCCTGGCGGCCCGCGCGTTCTCCTCCGGCGACGTCGGGGATTTCAACCGGCTGATGGCGGCCGGCACGTTGGCCAATCTGGCCGACGATCCGGGTGCCGCCGAGGCGGCGTTCCGCGCCGCGCTGGCGCTGCAACGCAAGGCACTGGGCCCCGGCAATCCCAACACCGTCATCGCGCTGATGACACTGGCGATGCAGCTCTCCGACGAGGGGCAGGACGTGGAAGCGGGCCGGCTGTTCAAGCAGGCGGCGGTGCTGGCACCGGCTGCCGCCGACCCGACCGCCGGGGCCAAGCTGCTGGACTATCGCGGCCTCGATGCGATGAACCAGGGCCGCTACAGCGACGCGCTGCATCTGCTGCAACGCTCGGCCGCCGCCTATGAGACGCTGATCCCGGCGAAGGTGCTGCACGCCCAGAACGCCGGGTTTGCGGGGTTGCGCAGCTTCGGCGTGACCGGTGCCGCCGGGCTCGGCGCGATCCTGCCCAACCAGGACCTGCTGACCGACCCCTCGGCGCAGGGGGCGCTGCTGGGGTTGGTGGAGGTGCGGCGTAACGAGGCGCTGGTGCTGCGCCGGCTGGGCAGCTTGAAGGAAAGCCAGGCCATGCTCGCCAGTGCCACGCGGCTGGCACGCGCCAACGGGGTCGCCCGCCCGATCGTGGATGCCCGATTGCTGCGCACTTCGGCGGTAGATGCCGGCGCGGCCGGCCAGTCGGAGGCGGAGCTGGCCGATCTGGCCGCCTCCGCCGCGGCCTTCGGCGTCGCCTTGCCGGGTTCCAAGCCGTTCGCCGATACCAATCTGCTGCGCGCCGACCTGTTGGTGCGCCGCGGCGAGATGGCGGCGGCGCTGACGCCCTGCCGGGCGGCGGTGCATACGCTGACCGCGCTGCACACCGGCACCCGCCCGGCGCTGATGGGCCCCTGCCTCGACGCCTACGCGGCCGCCGCCAAGGCAACTCCGGCCGACGCGCAGACCCTGTATGCCGAGATGTTCACCGCCGCGCAGCTGACCCAGGGCAGCATCACCACCCAGCAGATCGCCGAGGCCACGGCGCGGCTGCGGGAGAACAAACGCGACCCCAAGGTGGCCGCCGCCATCCGCGCCCGCCAGGACGCCAGCGAGCGGCTGCGCCGTCTGCGTCGCCGGCGCGACGCGCTGCGCGCGGCCAACCCGAAGGCGACCGAGGCGACCGACCCGGCGCTCGCCACGCTGGACAAGAAGATCACCGCCGCGCGCACCCGTGAGGCGGCGGCGGAGACGGCATTGCAGGCGGCCTCTCCGAACTACGGCCAGCTGGTCCAGCAGGTGGTCACCGCGAAGGACGTGTTCGCCGCCCTGCACAAGCACGAGGCTTTCGCCGAGATCACGCTGGGCGGCAAGCATGGCTGGGTGCTGTTGTTCCGCGGTGGGCGTATCACCGTCTCCGAGGTGCCGACCGGGGTGAGCGGCATGACCGCGCTGGTCAAGCGAATCCGGTCTGGGATCGAACTCACCACCACCCAGCTGCCGGTGTTCCATGTCGCCGCGGCGCGTGCTTTGTACAAAGACACGCTGGGGGGCGTCGCCGGAGCGATGAAAGGGGTCACCGCGCTGGTGGTTGCCCCCTCGGGTCCGCTGCTGTCGCTGCCGTTCGAGGTGTTGCTCACCGGTCCGGCGCAGGCCGATGACCTTGCCAACGCGCCGTGGCTGGTGCGCCGGTTCCCGATCACGCATGTGCCCTCGCCGGCCAATTTCGTCTCCCTGCGCAAGATCGCCGGCACCTCGCGGGCGAAGCAGCCCTGGTTCGGGTTCGGCGACTTCGTGCCGTTCACGCTGGCGCAGGCGCAGGGATCTTTCCCTGGCCAGGCGTGCGGCGATACCGCCCAGCTGCTGGCCGGGCTGCCGGCACTGCCCTATGCGGGCAAGGAACTCACCGCCGCCCGCGAATTGCTGGGGGCGAGCAAATCCGACGAGCTGCTGGGGGCGGCCTTCACCGTGCCGGCGGTGATGCGGTTGAAGCTCTCGAACTATCGCATCCTGCATTTCGCCACCCATGCCCTGCTGCCCTCGGAACTGCGCTGCCAGAGCCAGCCGGCGATCGTCACCTCGGATCCGCCCGGGGCGAAATCGGTCAAGAACGCATTGCTGACCGCGTCCGACGTGATGGGGCTGCATCTGGACGCGGATCTGGTGATTCTGTCCGCCTGCAACTCCGGCGGCGCCGGCAACCGGACCGGGGGTGAGAGCCTGTCCGGGTTGGCGCGGGCGTTCTTCTTTGCCGGAGCGCGGGCGCTGATGGTGACGCATTGGTCGGTGAACGACCAGGTGACGGCCTATCTGATCGCCGAGACCCTGCAGCTCATTCGCGCGCATCCGCATCTCGGCGTGGCCGGCGCGCTGCGGAAGGCCCAGCTTGCGATGCTGGCCGCGGCCGGGCACGGTCTTCCGGCAGAGGTGGCGCATCCGTTCTTCTGGGCGCCGTTCGCGGTCATCGGCGACGGCGGGGCGATTCCGGGTGGCGCGGCGAAGGTTGCCGAACGCTGACGCTTGCCTGATCGGTCGGCGTCCTTATGCTGGCGAGACGAGGCCAAGGTTGAGGCAGCAATGGATACGCCGCAGGCGCTGGGGAAGTATGAGCTGCGCGGCACCCTCGGACGTGGGGCGATGGGGACCGTGTACGAGGGCTGGGACCCGGTCATCGCGCGGCGGGTGGCGATCAAGACCGTCAACCTGCCGGAAAACCCCGACCCCGACACCGCCGAGGAGATCGCCCGCTTCCGCCGCGAGGCCCAGGCCGCCGGCCGCCTGACCCACCCCAACATCGTCGCCGTGTATGACTACGGCGAGACCAAGGACATCGCGTATATCGTGATGGAATATGTCGATGGACCGACCCTGAAATCGGTGCTCGACAAGAACGAGCGGTTCACCCTGCCGGACATTCGCCGGATCATGGACGACCTGCTGGCCGGCCTGCAGTTCAGCCACGACCGCGGTGTGGTCCATCGTGACATCAAGCCGGCCAATGTGATGCTGAATTCGGAACGGCGCGGCAAGATCGCCGATTTCGGCATTGCGCGGATCGAGAGCAGCAACATGACCCAGGCCGGCACGGTGCTGGGCACGCCGGCCTATATGTCGCCCGAGCAGTTCCGCGGCGAGCCGGTCGATGCGCGCACCGATATCTATTCCTCGGGCGTGCTGCTCTATCAGCTGCTGACGGGGGAGCGGCCGTTCGAGGGTTCGGTCACCTCGATCATGCATAAGGTGCTGAACGTCGATCCGCCGGCACCCTCGCAGCTGTCGGTGGTGGTGCCGCCGGCGCTCGATGCTGTGGTGTTGCGCGCGATGGCGAAACGGCCGGAGGATCGCTTCCCCTCCGCTTCCGCCTTTGCCGGGGCGCTGGGCAACGCGATCGACACGCCGGACGCGCGGGTGGAAGACGCCGGCGAGGCGACCCAGGTGACCCCGTCGCGTGCGGCGGCCGCCCCGGCGCGCGCGACCGCGACCACCGCCCCTGCGAGCGCAAGCGTGGCCGAGCGCAAGCGCGGCGCGCCGATGGCGGCGATCCTGGGCGGGGTGCTGGTGTTGCTGCTGGCCGGCGGCGGGGCGGCGTGGTGGCTGACCCGCCCGCCGCCGAAGCTGCCGCCCCGTCTGGTGGTGCCGGCGCCGGTGCATCCGGCGGTAGTTCCCGTGAAAAAGCCAATCCCCCCGGTGCTGCCGGCGAAGCCGCCCCCTCCCAGCCTGGCCGCACAGCTGCGCGGGGCGGTCGCCGATACCTCCTGCATCCTGGCCACCGTCCAGCCCGGCACACCGCCCGCGCTCGCGGGTTATATCGGCACCGGAGCGTTGGCGGATCTCCGCGGCCGGCTGGCTCCGCTGCACGAGGCGGCGCTGGCCGACGCGTTACACCCGCTGCGCGATGTGTTCTGCGATGTGCTCTCGGTGCTCCGTCCGGTCACGCCGTTGGCCGGGGCGCCGAATCTGGGCCTGGACCTGCGGCTGGCGGGTGGGGACGACCGGCTGCATGACGGCGCGCGCATCCGCCCACGGGTGACCATGCCGCGCTTCGCTGGGTATCTGCGGGTGGACTACCTGGGCCATGACGGTTCGGTGGTGCATCTCTACCCGACCGCGGCCGATCCGGTGCAGCATTTCAAGGCGGTTCCGTCGCAGAGGCTCGCGGCGGGAAGCGTGCTGCGGCTGGGCGACGGCGGGCCGGGCCAACCGCTGTGGGAGGTGGGTCCTCCCTACGGGACCGACATGATCATCGCGATCGCCTCCTCGCAGCCGCTGCAGCTGGTTCATGCGCCGGCGAACATCGAAGCCAGCGCCAGCGGCTATCTGCTGGGGCTCGCGGCGGCGATCCGTTCCGCCGAGGCGAGCGGCGCGCAGGTCACCGCGACCTTGCTGCCGGTGGACACGCTGCCGGCGAAGCACTGATCGCGCCGGATCAGTCGCTCTCCGGATAGGCGGCCATCAGCCGCGTCTGTCGCCGCCACAGCCGCCACAGCCCGCGGATACCGGTGGGTCGGGCGCCGGCGGCGCGATTGGCCGCGCCGATCCGCCACGCTGCGGCGTGATGCGCCAGTTGGACGCGCCAGGCATCGAGCAGGCGGGTGCGCGGGTCCCAGATATGGGTGGCTTCGGCGCCGACTCCGTTGATTTCGATCACCCGGAACCCCTCGCCCCGGGTCAGCGCGGCGAGCTGGTCGAAGCGGACATCGAACCGCCCGAAATGGAACGCCGGGAGGGACCGGGCCAGGCGCTCGATGGCGGCGGTCAGCGCGGGGGTGGCGTGGTCGGTGCCGTCACGGAACAGCGAGCCGCGGCAGTGATTGCCGACGAACACCAGCGGCACCCGCGCACCCTGCGGGGGTACCTCATCGGCGCGGGCACCGAGCCGCGGCAGATAGAGCCGGGCCAGCCGGCCGGCGCGCGGATCGGCGGCGATCAGAGCGCGCAGGCTGCTCCGGCCGTCGCCGACCACCTCCGGGGGGGATTTAAGGGTGATCGAGCTGATCCGGCCCTGCGCGGCGCCGGGTTCGCGGATGTAGAAGATGCCGGCTTCGAGCGGGGCGGGGATCAGCTCCTGAAGCATCAGCGCGGCGTCGGGCGGGAAGGCGGTGAGGGTGCGCGCCAGCGTCTCGGCATCGGCGACCTGGCGCACCCCAGCGCCGTTGCAGCCGATGTCCGGCTTCACCACCAGCGGAAACCGCAGGCCCGCGGCCTGCATCGCCGCCAGCGCGGCGGGGGCGTCGGCGCCGGGTGGCAGGCGGGTCCAGGCGGCGATACGGGCCCGTTCGGGCCCCTGGATCTGGTCGAGGATCTCGGTTTTCGATTCTCCGCACAACCCACCGGAAGGTATGGCTGGGTTGGCGGCCGTGAGCAGGGTGGCGGACCGGTAGCGCAGTGCCAGCAGCACCGCCTGCGCCAGCACCGGAGCGTAGAACAGGGCAGCGGGCCAGAACTCGAACCAGGAAATCAGCGGCGGGTCGCGCGGCTCCGGCGCTGGCCAGGGCAGCGACAGGGCGGGGCCGGGGCGCATCATCGACGGGGCGCTGCCACGGCCGGAGTGCGGACGAACTGCCGCGCCAGCCGCCCGGCCAGCATCAGGAACAGCACCAGACCGGCCGCACCGGCCCAGCGCCAGGCGCCGTAATGGGCCATCAGCACCGCGCCGAGGCGGAGCGAGACGACGAACAGGCCGGAGGTCCAGACCGAGGTGGCGAGGGCGGTGGCGGCGGCGAAGCGGCGCAGATCCGCGCTAAGGAAGCCGCAGGCGGTGTAGGTGGGCAGGCGCACCCCGGGCAGGAACCGGCTGACCAGCACCACGCGGAATACCCGCCCGGCGAGCCAGCTGCGCGCCGGCGCGATGGCGTGAGGGGGAAGCAGGCGGCGGAACAGACGGAAGCGGGCGGCGAGCCAGCCGAGGCCGTAGAGGCCGATGTCGCCGGCGACGATGCCCACGTAAAGCGAGGCCAGGGCGAGCGGGATGGAGACCTGGCCGGATTGCGCCGCCATCGCCGCCAGCACGGTGGCAGCGTCTTCCAGGATGAAGGTGGCGAGGATGATCGCGCCCGCCTGCAAGGCCTGATGATGGGCGGCGAATGCGATCAGACTTCGGACCGACAGGTCCAGCATGGGCGATGACCCGTCGGGCGAAAGGGGGTGGGTACCGGCCCACCGTGACTGATTGGATATAGGTGGTGCGCCGGCCGGCCGGGATTACGGATTTATTGAAGTTGTGTCACCCCCAGTGCGGTCAGAACAGCGCCGCCAACGCCTGGGCGGCGATGGTGGCGGTTTCGTCCCGGGATGGCCACGGCGCCTGGGCTTCGGCCAGCCCGCCCGGGCGCGGCGTGGGCCGATAGGCGCCCGGACCGTCAGGCACCGCGACCAGCCGGTCGGTGATACCGAGCACGGTTTCCGCCCCGCCCAGATACAGCAGCCCATCCGGCGCGAGCTGGCGGGCGATACCCTCCAGTACTTTCGCCTTTGTTGGCGGATCGAAATAGATCAGCACGTTGCGGCAGAACACCACGTCGAACCGGCCGAGCGGGGTGGGGTTGTCGAGCAGGTTCCACTCGCGGAACGTGACCGCGGCGCGCAGCGGCTCGGCGATGCGCCAGTTCGCGTCCTCCTTGCGGAAATGCTTGACCAGCATCTGCACGGGCAGGCCGCGCTGGACCTCGAACTGGGTGTAGAGTCCCTCGCGGGCGCGGGCCAGCGGCTCGCGGGCGATATCGGTGCCCAGGATTTCGACCCGCCGGTCCGGCATGGTGGGGCGCAGTTCGGCCGCGATCATCGCCAGCGAGTAGGCCTCCTGCCCGGTGGAAGCGGCGGCCGACCAGATGCGCAGCGGCGTGCCGGGCGGGCGGACGGCGTGCAGGCCAGGCAGGGCGATGCTGCGCACATGGGCGAACGGCTTGGTGTCGCGGAAGAACAGGCTCTCGTTGGTGGTCATCGCCTCGACCACCTCGCGCGCCAGGCGCTCCCCGCCCGGAGCGCGCAGCCGGGCGGCGAGGGCGGCGAGGTCGGGCAGGTTTTCCCGTTTGGCGATCGGGCCGAGCCGGGTTTCCAGCAGATAGATCTTGTCGGTGCCGATGGTCAGGCCCGACCGCTCGCGCAGCAGCGTAGCCAGGGCCTCGAAGGCAGCCGGGGGAAGGCTCATGGCCGGCCGCTCCGCAGCAGCGTGCGCAGCTTGGCCGCGAGCTCGGTGAGCGGCAGCACGGCGTGGCAGAGCCCGGCCTGGGCGATCGCACCCGGCATCCCCCAGACCACCGAGCTTGCCTCGTCCTGGGCGATGGCAGTGCCGCCGGCGGCCACCACTGCGCGGGTGCCCTCGAGCCCGTCATGGCCCATGCCGGTGAGCATCGCGACCAAGACGCGGCCTTCGGCGGCGGTGGCAGCCGAACGCAGCATCGGGTCCACCGCCGGGCGGCAGTAGTTCACCGGCGGCGCGTCGGACAGGCGCGCCTGAAAGCCGCCGGCGGTGGTCTCGACCAGCAGGTGACGATCGCCAGGCGCCAGATAGGCCCGCCCGGGGGCAAGAAGTTCACGATCTTTCGCCTCGGCGCAGGGCAGGGCGCCGAGGGCGGTGACATGCGCGGCCAGCATGGTGGTGAAGGCGGGCGGCATGTGCTGGGTGATGACGACGGGCACGGCAATGTCGGCCCCAAGGTCGGCGATCAGGCGCAGCAGGGCCTGCGGCCCGCCGGTGGAACTGCCGATCGCCAGCAGCGCCGGCGCCCTGGTGCCGGCGGCGCGCAGCGCGACGGCGGGGGCGGTGGCGCGGGGGGGCGGGCCGCGCCGCTGCCGCGCCAGGCCCTTCACCTTGGCCAGCAGTTCGTGGCGGAATCCGGCGTCGTTCAGCCCGGTCACGGCCGATGGCTTCGGGATGTAGTCGGCCGCGCCCAGCCGTAGCGCGCGCAGCGCGATATCCGCGCCGCGGGTGGTCAGCGTGGAGGCCATCACGATCCGCACCCGCGGATCGACCCGCAGCAGCTCCGGCAGCGCGGCGATTCCGTCGAGTTCCGGCATCTCGATATCTAGCACCACCACGTCGGCGGGAATCCGCCGCAGCGTTTCCACCCCCTCGCGCCCGTTGCTGGCGCGGGCGACCACGGTGATGGCGGGGTCGCTATCCAGGATGCGGGCGATGGCGCTGCGGATCACCGCCGAATCGTCGCAGATCATCACGCGGGCGGGTGTGGCGGCGGGGACGGCGAGGGAGGCGCTCACGCCAGACCGGCCTCGGCGAACTTGCCCAGCAGGATGTCGGCGTCGAACGGCTTCATGATGTATTCCTGGGCACCGGCCTCCAGCGCCTCGGTGATGAAGCTCATTTCGGTTTCGGTGGTGCAGAACAGCACCACCGGGCGATCCGGGCCGAATTCGGCGCGCAGTGCGCGCAGGAACTCGATCCCGTTCATCACCGGCATGTTCCAGTCCAGCAGCACGCCGTCAGGCATCGCGGCGCGGCAGGATTCCAGCGCCTTGGCGCCGTCCTCGGCCTCGCTCACCTGGTAGTCGGCGGCTTCCAGGATGCGTCGAGCCAGTTTGCGGACGGTGCGGCTGTCATCGACGACCAGGCAGGTGTGGGACATCGGATCAGGCCGCCACCGCGAGATCCAGCAGCCGGGCCACGTCCAGCACCACCAGCAGCCGCCCCTCCAGGCGGAACACGCCGCGGCTGTGCTCGGCCCAGACCGCGGGCAGGGTGGGCGGACAGGGTTCGAAGGCTGAGGCGGGCAGGCTCATCACCTCGGCTACCTGGTCCACCAGCAGCGCGTAGAGCTCCCCGGCGAGTTCGGTGACCACCGACATCCGCCGCGTCCCCGGCTCCGCCGGCGGCAGGTTGAGCCGGCGGCGCAGGTCGATCGCGGTCACGATGCGCCCGCGCAGGTTCAGGCTGCCCGCGACCTCCCCCGGGGCGAGGGGGATGCGCGCGATGGTCTGGTCGGCCAGCACGTCGCGCACGCCAAGCACCGGGATGCCGCAGAGCTGGCCGGCCACCGTCAGGGTCACGTATTGCTGTTCGGTATCGGTCATGGGCTCAGGCGTGCTCATGCCACCAACTCCCGTCGCGCCGCGTTGGCGCCGCTTGGCGCCGAGAGCACCCGACGCAGCGCATCCAGCAGCGCATCGCGGTCGAATTTCGACACATGCTCGTTGAAGCCGGCCTCCAGGGCGCGGGCGCGGTCGGCCTCGGTGGAGCGGCCCGACAGCGCCACCAGCGGCAGCGCCGACCAGGCGCCGCCGGCGCGCAGGGCACGGGCGAGCTCGAAGCCGTTCATGTCCGGCATCTCGATATCGGAGATGATGGCGGCGAAGCTGGCGCCGGCCTCACGCAGCGCCAACGCCTCGGCGGCCGAGGCGGCGGCGGTCACCTCGAACCCGGCCGCGGCCAGCGCCGGCACCAGCAGGGTGCGGAAGAAATCGCTGTCCTCGACGCACAGGATACGCGGCGGGCCGAGCTTCGCCGCCTCGGGGCGAAACCAGTCGCCGAACGCCCGGGTCAACCAGTAGCCGGTGTCGATCACGTCGGTGGCGCGGCCGGCGATCACCGCCGTGCCAAGCAGTCCGGGGCGGGCCGAACCGAGCTCGACCTCGAGACGGTCTTCCACCACATCGGTGATGGCATCGACCAGCAGCCCCATCGAGCGGTCGCCGTCGGTGAACACCAGGGCCGGCTGTTGGGCGCGGTCCGGATCGGCGGTGCCGGTCAGCGCAAGCAGCGGCATCAGCCGGCCCCGATACTGGGTTGCCAGCGCGTCGCCGCAGCGCTCGATCCGCTCGCGCGGGATTTCCTCGAGCCGGGCCACGAGGGCCAGCGGCACCGCCAGCGGCGGTGCGTCCGCCGGCCCGGCACGAAACAGCAGGATCGAGGTCGCCGCGCTGGAGTGACTGGTCGCCTCGACCGGCGGGGCGAGGCGGACCGGGTTGTCCCGCCCGTCCCCGGCGCCGATGCCGGTGGCGCGCGCGATCCCGTTCGGGTCGAGGATCATGATGACCGAGCCGTCGCCGAGGATGGTGTTGCCGGAGAACATGGTGACGTGGCGCAGGATGGGGGCCACCGGCTTGACCACGATCTCCTCGGTGTCGAACACCCGGTCCACGATCAGGCCGAGGGTGGTGGGTCCGACCTGCGCCACCACGATGGTGGGTGGATCGCCGGTCGCGGTCGCGGCGGCGAGGCGCAGCAATTCGCACAGGCTGACCAGCGGCAGCAGCCGGTCGCGCAGGCGCAGCACCGGGGTGTCGTTGATACGCTCGATCCGGCTGCCGCCCTCGGTGCTGCCGTCGCCGGCGCGCACGAGCTCGGCCACCGAGGTCTGCGGCACCGCGAACCGCTCCCCGCCCGCTTCCACGATCAGCGCCGAGACGATGGCCAGCGTGAGCGGGATCTTGATGGTGAAGGTGGTTCCGGCGCCGGCCCGGCTGGCCAGTTCGATGGTGCCACCGATCCGCTCGATATTGGTTTTCACGACATCCATGCCGACGCCGCGGCCGGAGACGGCGGTGACCGCGGCGGCGGTCGAGAATCCGGGCCGGAAGATGAAGCGCTGGATCTGCGCGTCCGACATGCCGGCAAGCTCGGCCTCGGTCGCCAGACCCTGGGCCAGCACCTTGGCGCGGATGCGATCGACCGGCAGGCCGCGGCCGTCGTCGGCGATCTCGATGATGATGTGGCCGCCCTCGTGGAACGCGTTGAGGGTGATCCGTCCCGTCTCCGGCTTGCCCGCCGCGCGCCGGTCGGCGGGGCCTTCCAGCCCGTGGTCGGCGGAGTTGCGGACCATATGTGTCAGCGGGTCCTTGATGAGCTCCAGCACCTGCCGGTCGAGCTCGGTCTCGGCGCCGAGCATCACGAGGTCGATGCGCTTGTCGAGCTCGTGGGCGAGATCGCGCACCACCCGAGGCAGCTTGTTCCAGGCGTTCCCGATCGGCTGCATCCGCGTCTTCATCACCCCTTCCTGCAGATCCGAGGTGATGTGCGACAGCCGCTGCAACGGCACCGTGAAGGCGCTGTTCTCCTGGGTGCGGGCGAGTTGCAACAGCTGGTTGCGGGTGAGCACCAGCTCGCTCACCAGGGTCATCAAATCGTCGAGCACGTCGACGCCGACCCGGATGGTCTGCGCCCCGCCCGGCGCCGGGTCCGCCACGGGGGTGGAGGCGAGCGCCACCGGAGCCGGCGGGGCCGGGCCGGGGGTGGGCGCGGCAGGCGGCGGTGCCGGGTTCGCAACCGCAACCGGGGCCGGCGCAGCGGGGGCGGGGAGCGAGTCCGTGATCCCCATGGACGCCCCCATGGACGCCTCCAGGGGCGCCCCCGTGGCCGCGGCATCCAGCGCGGCGATCAGCGCCGCGTCCTCACCGGCCGGCTCGGTGCCGGTCGCGCCCAGATCGGCGACGATGGATTTGATGCGGTCCAGCGCCGCCAGCACCACGCTCACCAGCGCCGGCACCGGTCGCAACGCCCCATCCCGCATCCGGCTGAGCACATTCTCGGCCGCATGGGCGACCTTCTCGAGCCGAGGCAGGCCGAGGAACCCGCACGTACCCTTGATAGTGTGTACCAGCCGAAAGATGCCCGAAAGATTGGCCGCGTCCTCGGGCACCGTCTCGAGCCGCACCAGCGCGACATCGAGTTCGGCCAGCATCTCGTTCGTTTCGGTCAGAAATTCGGCGAGCAGGTCGTCCATGGGTCCTCGCGCGGGGGTCCGGTCGGGGTCATGCTGGTCCGGTAACCACCAACAAAGGGTGAATCATCGCGCCAGCCGCGCCGCCAGCAGCAGACGCAGAATCGCCGGGTCCTCGCGCAGATAACGCCGCCCCAGCCGGCGCGGCGCCAGCGCCAGCCGGTGCAGCCACTCCAACCCGGCGCGGCGCATCCAGGGCGGCGCGCGGCGGCTCCGCCCGGCCAGGAAATCCACCGCCGCGCCGATGCAAAGCGCGGTGCCGGTGGCGCGTCCGCGCGCGGCCAGGGCGGCGGCCAGCCGCTCCTGTGCCGGGGAACCGACGGCAAGCAGAATGAACCGGGCCGGGTGCAACTCGATGAAGCGGAGCGCCGCCGCCACTGCCGCGGGGTCCTCGGCGAAGCCGGCCGGCGGGTTGTGATGGGCGATCGCGCCGAGCCCGGTGCGGGCCCGCAGCGCGGGCAGGAATGCCTCCGGCAGGCCGATCAGACAGAGCGGAGTCATCGCCGGCAGCACGGCCAGCAGCGCCGCGGTGAGATCGGCCCCGGTCACCACCGGCGGCGGCGCCAGCCCGAGCAGCCGGGCGCCGAAGGCCACCACCCGCGAATCGAGCAGCGTCAGCGCCGCCCCCTGGTACAGCGGTGCCAGCGCCGGGTCCCGATGCAGCCGGACCAGATGATCGGCGTTCGGGGTGACCACGTAAGCAAACGGCGCCCCCGGCGCGCGCGATTGCAGCCAGTCCAGCGCCGCCGGCAGATCGAAGCCGCTGAACTCCAGCCCCAGGAACCGCCGCGGCCTCACCAGCCGAAGCCCAGACGCAGCAACGACACGCTGCGGGTGACCCGCCGTCCGCCTGGCAGCAGCACCGAGGTCGCCCCTTCCAGCGCGGTGACGGATTCGCTCGCGGTCACGCGCATCCAGCGGTTGAGCAGCCAGCGCGCGGCGAAGCCGGCGGAGCCGGCGTCCTCATGGGTGCCGTCGGTGAAGGCGGCGTGTTCGGCGCCGAGGCTCGCCGAGAGGATCAGGTTGCGCCAGGCCTCGCGATCCAGCCGCAGCGCGCCGGAGGTGGCGGTGTAGCCGGCGACCCCCTCCTGCGCCGCGTCCTCCATCCGCCGGGCCAGGGTGGCGATGACGGTGGTCATGCCGTCGGGCTGCCAGATCGCCTGCGCTTCCAGCACCGGGCCGGACCTGGTGCCGTAACCGGCGAAATGCCGGGTCTCCCACCCGGCCAGCAGGCGCCAGCGCAGCATCGGGTCGGCGCCGTCCTGGAACCCGGCCAGCGCCGTCACCGCGTTGCTGTCCCGGCTGGGCTGCCCGGCGGTGGGCGCGGTGTAGCGGGTGATGGTGTCGCGGAGTGACACCACCAGATCCGTCCCCGGATCCAGCGCGTAGCGGGCGGTGAGGCCCGGCCGGAGCAGGTTCCGGTCGCGGTCGGCCTGCGACAGCCCCACCCCGCCGAGCACGGCGTCCGCATAGCGGAAGGCGGCGAAATCCAACGCCGGGGTGAGCGAGACGATGCCGTCCCCCCAGCGGAGCGCGGCGCGGGCGGCGGTCAGGTGCCAGGCCAGCGGCCGGTCGGTGGGCAGCGCGCCGATGGTGCTGCCATCCTCATGCAGCGCGCGGCTCACCGCCGAGAGCGTGAGGCGCGTCCGCGAATCGCCGAGCCGCAGCCCGGTGCCGGCGGTCCAGTCGGTGTAGTCCAGCGCTGGGGCGGCGGTGCGGCGGTGGTCGGCGGCGCCGAGCGCGATTGCGAGGCTTGCACCCTCCCAACCGCCGGCCAGCGCCAGCGAGGGCGCGAGCAGGGTCTCCGGGCTACCGTGCTGGCCGGGAAGGCCGGCCGGGTCTGTGTCGTAGCCGAAGCCGAGGTCGAGGCTCGGGCGGGCCAGCAGCGGGCCGAGCCGGAGCGGCAGCGGCGCATACTCCGGTCGGGCGCGCGAGAGCACGGTGACCCCGGGCGCCTGACCCGGGGCGCGGATGTCGGCGGGGAACAGCGAGGTGAAGCCGGCCGGGTCCAGCTGCGCGCGGGCCGGGGCGGCGAGCAGGACCAGCAGGGCAAGCAGCAGCGGGGCGCGCCGGATCATGGCGTGCAGTGAAGCGCGGGAAGGTTAACGGATTATGGTATGCAAGACGGTGGAGCCGGCCTGGCATGGCAGGCTCCGGCGGGGGATGGCTTGCGCGGCCGGCCGTTCTTGGTCATATCGCCCCCGCTGTATCGCCGAGGGCCCCGCAATGACCTATGTGGTCACTGAAAACTGCATCAAGTGCAAGTACATGGATTGCGTCGAAGTGTGCCCGGTCGATTGCTTCTATGTGGGCGCCAACATGCTGGTCATCCATCCCGACGAATGCATCGACTGCGGGGTGTGCGAGCCGGAGTGCCCGGCCGAGGCGATCGTTCCGGACAGCGACGACAAGGCCGCCGCCTGGGTGGAGCAGAACCGCACCTACGCCAAGCTGTGGCCGAACATCACCCGCAAGGGGGAGCCGCCGGCCGACGCCGACGAATGGAAGGACAAGCCCGGGAAGGCGGCGCTGTTTTCGGACGCGCCGGGCGAGCCGTGACCGGGCCGGCCGGTCAGCGCCAGTAGGGACCCCAGCCCGGACCGTAGTAATACGCCGGCGGGCCGTAGTAGGGCGGCGGCGGGGACTCCCGCCAGCCTCCGTAGCCCGGCGGGTGGGAAACCACGCGGTCTCCTTTCGCGTACATACACTGCGTGTAGGCGATATCGTAACGCCGCTGCAGCCCGCCGGCGCTGGCCGCCGCGTTGTCGCCGCCGATGACTGCCCCGCCCAACAGACCCGCGGCTCCGCCGATTGCGGCACCGGCGCCCATCTGCCCGCTGACGGAGCCGATGGCGGCCCCTGCCGCCGCGCCGAGCGCGGTGCCGACGGCGGCACTGCCGACGCCGGCGGCGGTGGCGGCCTGGCCGGGCGAGGCATAGCCGATCTGCTGCTCGGCGTAGTCGCGGCAGGTGGCGTCATCCTGACGGAAGACGGAGAAGCTTTTGCCCTTGCCGGGCAGCGCCATCACCGTGGGGCCGGTGGGAGGGGCGACGGTGCAGGCGCCGAGCGCCGCGGTGGCGGCGATGGCGATGGCGAGCGGGAGGGCGGGGCGGCGAGGCATCGGGGGCTCCTGGAGGCGGGACCGCGGCCAATGTTGGTTGCCCCGGGCGGCCTGCCAAGCGGCTGCGCGATTCCGTTACAATCAGGGCGGCGGGCGAGGAGGATGGATGGTAGCGGCGGGCGGATTTGAACCACCGACCAAGGGATTATGATTCCCCTGCTCTACCGCTGAGCTACGCCGCCATCCGGATGCGCGGCAGATAGGGCGGCCCCGGCCCCCCCGTCAAGCCGGTGCCGACTTGCTTTTCGAACTGAGACACTACCCCGTGGCCTCCTCGCCGGCGAAGCGCACCAGCACCTGTCCCTCGGCAACCGCGTCGCCCACTCGGCAGTCCAGCCCCGCCACCACCGCATCGGCCGGCGCGGTCAGGCGGAACACCGTCTTCATCGCCTCCATCACCACCAGCACCGCGCCGCGAACCACCCTGGCGCCCGCGGCGACGTGTACCGCGGCCACGGTGCCGGGCAGCGGGGCGCGCAGCCCGCCCTCGGTGGCCTCCTCGGCCTCGGCCGCGGTGGTGGGGTCGGGCAGGGCGAGCACCAGGGTCTCGCCGCGCCAGCGCAGCGTGATCCGCGCGCCGTCGCGCACGAACCCGGCGCGTTCGACCACCCCGTCCAGCCGCAGCACCAGCCGCCCGTCCGCCAGCACGCCGGTGCCGGCAAGCGTGGTCCCGGCCGCGGTGATGGCCCAGCCCGTCCCGTCGCGGCGGACCGAGACCGGGTGATCGGTCTCGCCCTGGCGGAACGGCAGCACGCGGCCGC
>JBMFXF010000042.1:0-16970 GCA_049964515.1 Acetobacteraceae bacterium
GTGGTCAGCAGCAGCCCGCGGCGATTGCGCCGCAGCACGCCGGCCAGTCGCAACGCCGCGCCCCGCGCGGGGCGGACGGACCGGTTCGGCCTTGCCTGTTCCTTGCGCATCAGAACCGCCCCATTACCCGCCAGTAGAAAGCCGAACCACGCAGCGCCGAAATCCCCGCCCCGGTGCCGGTCGGATAGACGTTGAACCGATGCAGCCCGAGCAGATCGACCTCGAGCCGCGGCGTGATCGACACCCTGACCCCGCCGCCGATCGAGGCCACATGCATCGCCAGCCCCAGCGGCTGGTTCTGCCAGACCTCGCCCCAATCGTAGAAAAAGAAGAACTGGGTCGGAACATCCTCGGGCAGATGCAGCCGATGCAGGTCGATCGGCGTGTTGAGCTGGAGCTCGCCGGTGGCGGCCAGGCCTTTGTCCCCACTTACTTCGCCGGCGTAATAGCCGCGGGTATATTCGAACCCGCCGAGATAGAACTCCTCCGCCGACGGCAGGATGTCGGGGCTCCATTGCCCGGTCACCAGCCCCATCAGCGCCACCGACGCGTTGCGCCAGGGCGAGAACAGCGTCTGGGTGCGGCTCAGGCGGAAATTCAGCTTGAAGAAATCGGTCCGTTCGCCGGTGCGCGGCGCATCCGCCGCCCCGTCGCGCGCCGCGCCGAGGATCGGCAGCCCGTGCGAAACGCTGAAACTCGCGGTGTTGAGCGCGCCGCGGGTAACCCCGGCAAGCAGATCGGTGCGCGCATAGTCAACCCCTGCCCGCAGCACCCGCAACGCATCGAAGCTGGCCCGGGAGCGCACGCCGGCGGTCTCCAGGCTGATTTCCGAATCGATCGCGTCGAACGCGGTATAGATCTCGAGGCTCTGCTGGCGGGCCCGGATCAACGGGTAGTTCAGCCGCGCTCCATAGACCTGGGTGATGCCCAGATAGCCTTCCGCCGCCAGCGGTCCGGACGGGTTGGTGTGACCGGCACCGCCATAGATCTTCAGCCGCAGCCCCGATCCGCCCAGGAAAATCTGTTCCGAAATCTGCCCGAAATTCTCGGTGTCCGGCCAAGTGTGATAGAATGAAATCTCAGTCTGGTCACCGAACTCGGTCAGGCTGTTGATGTCGAACACCGCCAGCGTTTCGTATGGTCCGGTAAACGTAGAAGCGTAATTGTCGGTGGTCACCAGCCCGTCCACCACGCTGCGCCGCACCTGCGCGATCAGGTTGAGCGCGCCGGGCCGGCCGGCCGAGGGCTGCAACACCGCGTGCAGCGCCACCCCGGGCACGCTCTGCGCCAGCAGCAGGGCGCGTTCCAGCGCCGCCTCGGTCACCGGCCGCACTTCGGTCAGCCGGTCGAGGAAGCGCAGCACCTGGGTGCCGGCTGGACCGATGTTGCCCGACAGCTTCACGCTGACGATGCGCCCCTCGGTAACCAGGAACCGCAGCGTGCCCTTGGTATCGAGGCTCGCCGACACCGCGCTGAGCACGTAGCCGTCCTGGTGATAGCGGCGCAGCAGCGCCTCGCGCGCCGCCTCAATCCGCGGCAGCGGCACCGCCGGCCCGGTCAAGCCGGCCAGCAACGGGGCCAGCTGCGCCCGCGTGTAGGCGGTGACCCCTTCCACCACCACCCGGCGCACCGGCACCGGCCGATTCGGCACCGCGGTGGTCACCGCAAGCGGCGCTGCCGGAACCGCCGGCTGCACCGAGAGCGCGGCCGGCGGCAACACATTCGGCAACGGCGAGCCGGTGGGCAGCGGCGGGGTTCCGGGGGGCAGTGCGGCACGCGCCGGTATCCCCGCCAGCGCGATCGCTACGGCACAGACCCCACCCAGTAACCTTCCCCCGACGTTTCGGCCCATGCGATCTGTTCCCCGGTTCGCGCCGCCAGCCCCGTCGGATTACGGGCCGTACATGAACAACTGTCAACATACCGAGAGAAATAAATGGCGGTTGTATCAGGCCCCTTCATACAACCTGGACGTGCATTATCCCCCCGCAACCCCCTGAGTGTTGACATATATCGAATACAACCCGTGGCTCGCCGCCATGAACAACCGGTTCCGCCAGCGTCCGCCGAAGCAGACATTGGCGCAACGTTCCGGCAGCCCGATATGCCCGATCGGCTCGCCCGCCGGGGTGAACACCCGCACCCCGTCCAGCGCCGGATCGCCCATCCCCCAGCCGCACCACAGATTGCCATCGATATCCACCCGGAACCCGTCCGGAGTGCCGACCCCGGCATCGATCGCCACCCGGTTGCCCGACAGCCGCCCGTCGTTCACGTCGAAAGCACGGATCTTGCGCGGCGTCTCGCGCGAGGCCACCACGTAGAGCGTCTTGCCGTCGGGCGAGAACGCCAGCCCGTTCGGCCCTTCGATTTCGTCGGTGACCTTGTGGATCGCTCCGGTCTGCCCGTCGATCCGGTACACCGCCGGCGTCAGGGCGGGCGGGTTTTTCTCGCCCTCGTAATAGCCCAGGATGCCGAACACCGGATCGGTGAACCAGACCGACCCGTCGGCGGCCACCACCACGTCGTTCGGCGAGTTGAGCGGCTTGCCCTCGAAACTGTCGGCCAGCACGGTGATGGCCCCGTCATATTCGGTACGGGTGACCCGCCGGCCGCGATGTTCGCAGGTGACCAGCCGCCCCTGACGGTCGCGGGTGTTGCCGTTGGCGTTCATCGAGGTCTTGCGGAACACCGCGACCGTCCCGGTCTCCTCGTCCCAGCGCAGGATCCGGTCGTTCGGGATGTCGGACCACAGCACGCAGCGCGCGTCGCCGAAATAGACCGGCCCTTCCGACCAGCGGCAGCCGGTGTAAAGCCGCTCCACCGAAGCCATCGGCAGCCGGTATTTGTTGAAATCCGGGTGCAGCACCTGCACCGCGGGGTCAGGATAGCGCGTCGCCGGTTCCCACATCATCTCGCTCCCGTTTCGCTTGCGGGGGATGCTAGCCGGCCCCGCGCGCGCTGGCGAGACCCCGGACCGGCCCCGCGCGCTACCCCAGCGTGGCGCGCAGGAACGCCGCCGCCATCGCCAGCGCCGCCGGCCCGTCGCGATCCGCCGGCGCGGTGGTCAGCAGGCTGAGCGCACCGCCCGCCGCCCGGTAACGGGCCGCGAACCGGTCCGGCTCGGTGCCATCGAATCCGCCCTCGGGGTCGTGGTAGTCATGGGCCGGGTCGGGGCGCCCCTGCAGCCACAGTGCCGGCGGCAAACGCACCGACTCGCCCCGTTCCAGCGCCAGCAGCGGGTTGCCCTCCGCCATCGCCGCCGCATCGCGCCAATAGAGATCCTGCCGCTCGGGGATATCCCCCACCCAGCCGGCGCCCTCGGCCCGCGCGCGCCCAGCATGCCAATAGCGCGACAGCGGGTTGATCACCGGCCACAGCATCGCCACCGCCCCCACCGAGGCATCCGCCCCGGCGGCGCCCTCCGGCCCGGGCAGGGCGGCGTAGCGCGGGTCGGTCGGCCGCATCGCCGCCAGCATCGCCAGGTGCCCGCCGCTCGACTGGCCGACGATCCCGACCCGCCCCAGCCCCAGCGCCGGAGCCTGCGCCTTCAACCAGCGGACACCGAAGTTGATATCGGCCAGCGAACTCGGATACAAGTCCGCCCCGTCGCGGAAATCCAGCGCCGCCACGGCGATCCCGGCGGCGGCGAACGCGCGCGCCAGCCCGTCGCAGTCCGCGCGCGTGCCCTTGCACCAGGCCCCGCCATGCAGCGCCACCACCGCCGGGTGTGGACCGACGCCCGCCGGCAACAGCAGCCGCGCGGTCAACGCGCGCGCGCCATGACGCAGATAGACCGTCTCGTGGAACCGCATCGCTTCCATCACGCCCTCCCTCACGCCCCGCCCGGCAGCGCCGGGAACCGCACCGCGATCGCCGCACTGGCGATCACCGCCGGATCCCGCCCTGCCGGATCGGCCACGTCGAGCCCGCCCGGCACCACGCGCACCGTCACCTGCCCGTGCGGCAGCGCCGCGGCCACACGCGCGGCATCGACCAGCTCCGGCCGCTGCACACCGATCGTCACCTCCACGAGCATCGTCGCCGCATCCAGGCCCAGGCTGCCGATCAGGCTGAGCGAACTGTGATGCAGCGCGTCCGCCACCGCCCGCAGCGCCGCCTTGGTGTAATCGCCCCCGTGCAGATCGTTGCCGGTGCCGAGTTCCAGGATCACCCGTTTCGAGGCCATCGTCCGCGCCCTCACGCCAGTTCCAGGAAGACTTCCGCCGCCGCCTGGGCGATCAGCGTCACGCCGCCGGTCTCGGAGGGAATCTCGAGCCCGCCCGCCACCGCCCGCACCGAGCCGGTCCCGTGCGGCAGCACCGCCAGCACCGCCGCCTGATCCACCGTCTCGGGCCGCGGCACGCCGATGGTGACGGCGACATGCATCGCATCCGCGTCCTGCCCCAGCGCGGCGCCGACGCTCAGCGAATTGTGCCACAGCGCGTCGCGCAGCGCGCGCACCGCGGCCTTGGTGGAATCGCCACCGCGGATATCGGTGCCCATGCCGATCTGCAGCACCATGCGTTTCAGCGCCATCGTCCCCTCCGGGTGGTTCACCCCAGCGTAGGCCGCACCCAAGGCGCCGTCACGCAGCGCGCACAAGGATCATCCACAGCGGCTTGACTTCCACGCCCGCTGCCCCCGTGCTGGCGTAAACGTCCCAGGAGGAATCGATGTCCGTGCCCCCCCGCCCCGACGGCGAGATCCGCTACCGGGCGCATCGCTCCGGTTTCCGGGGACTGCTGTTCGTCTCGGGCGAGCTGCACTCGCGCATGGCGATGTGGCCCGCCCCGCCGAACCGGCCGCCGCGCGCGCCTGCCCGGTGCGGACACTGCCGCCGCGCAACGACGTTCCGCACCCGGCCGTCACCGCGCCGCTTGATCACCCCAACCGGAAGCTTCTGATGCCGATCTTGCAGACCCCACCTTGCCGCGGCCCAAACCCCACCAGCCTCCCGTGGCGGTGCCTGGTCGAGGCCGGAACGCCGAACCTCGCCGGCGGCGGCGCCACCCATGCCGTTTCCAAGGAGAAAGCCTGACATGTCCCCGTTCTACAACCAGCGCATCGCCATCACCGGCGGCGCCGGCGGCATCGGCCGCGCCAGCGCACGGCTGTTCCTGGACGGCGGGGCGCATGTCCTGCTGATCGACCGCGACGCGGCGGCGCTGGAGGCGGCCGAGCGCGAACTGGGCGCCGGCCGGCTCGCCGCCTGGCACTCCGACCTCGCCACCCCCGCCGCCTGCGCGCAGGCGCTGGACCAGGCCGGCGGGAAGGTCGCGGCGCTGGTGCACCTGGCCGGGTTGTTCGAGTTCGACCCGCTGTCGCCCGAGGATCACGGCGTCTGGGACCGCGCCATCGCCGCCAATCTGACCAATGCCTACGACATGGCGGTGGCGTTCATTCCGCGGGCGGCGGAAACGGCGCGGATCGTGTTCGCCAGCTCGCTGGCGTTCCGCCGCGGCAGCCCGGACCGCGCCGCCTATGCGGCGGCCAAGGGTGGGCTGGTGGGGCTGACCCGCTCGCTGGCGCGCAAGCTGGCGCCACGCTTTCTGGTGAACGCGGTGGCGCCGGGAATCATCGATACGCGGATGGCGGCGGGGTTGATCGCGGCGCGTGGCGAGCAGGGGGCGGCGGATGTGCCGCTGGGGCGGTTCGGGCGGCCGGAGGAGGTGGCCGGGGTGATCCGGTTCCTCTGCTCGGCGGACAGTTCCTACGTGACCGGGCAGACGATCTCGGTGGACGGGGGCATGACCAACGGGTGAGGCCTCGGCCAGCGTGGGGGCCGACCCTCGGCGCTGACCCGATCCGAAAACAAAGCCTTGCGCTCGGCCAGGCAATGGCCCATATCCCCCGTCGTGGCGCGTGATCGCGCGATGGACCCTACGGTCCTGCCCGTGCCGCATCCTTTTACCCTTGGCCGCCCCAAAGTCGCGCGGGGCGGCGGTCCATGTCTGGCGCACCGCCCCGGGCCCTGCCCGCGCGGGCGCAGGAGCTTACCCCTTATCGTGACGTCCCCTGATTTCTCCGCGCTCGGTCTCGGCGCGGTCCAGATTCGCGCGCTCGACGCGCTCGGTTTCACCACCCCCACCCCGATCCAGACCCAGGCCATCCCGGCGCTGATCGCCGGGCGCGACCTGCTCGGCATCGCCCAGACCGGCTCGGGCAAAACCGCTGCCTTCGCGCTGCCGCTGCTGCACCAGCTCGCGGCCAGCCCGTTTCGCGCCCAGCCGCACGCCACCGCCGCGCTGATCCTGGCCCCCACCCGCGAACTCGCCTTGCAGATCGAGGAAAATCTGCGCGACCTCGCCGCCGGGCTGCGGGTCCGCATCGCCGCCATCCTGGGCGGCTGCTCGCGCAGCGCGCAGGTGCGCCGGATGCGCCCCGGCGTCGATATCGTCATCGGCACCCCCGGCCGGGTCTGCGACCTGCTGGCCACGGGCGAATTGCGGCTGCACCAGCTGCGCTATTTCGTGCTGGACGAGGCCGACCGGATGCTCGACCTCGGTTTCATCCGTGACATCCGCCGCATCGTCGCCGCCCTGCCGGCAGCCCGGCAATCGACCCTGTTCTCGGCCACCATGCCGCGCGAGATCGCGGGGCTGGCCGAGGAATTGCTGCGCGATCCGACCCGCGTCGCCATCGCCGCCGCCCCTGCCACCCTGCCGCGCATCGACCAGAGCGTGCATTTCGTGCCGATGGCGGAGAAGCGCGCGCTGCTCGGCCGGCTGCTGGACGATCCGGGGCTGGAACGGGTGATCGTGTTCACCCGCACCAAGCACGGCGCCGACCGGGTCGCCGCCGCGCTGGAAACCGGCGGGGTCGCGGTGAGCGCCCTGCACGGCAACAAAAGCCAGGGCGCGCGTACGCGCGCGCTCGCCGAGTTCAAGACCGGCCGCCTGCAGGTGCTGGTGGCGACCGACATCGCCGCGCGCGGCATCGACGTGACCGATGTCTCGCATGTCATCAACTACGATCTGCCGGTGCAGGCCGAGGATTACGTCCACCGCATCGGCCGCACCGCGCGGGCCGGCAAGAGCGGGGTCGCGATTTCGTTCTGCGACCCGGCCGAACGCGCCGTGCTGCGCGCGATCGAGCGGATGGGGGGCGCGAGCCTCGCGGTGGCCGGCGGGACGGATCATGCCCCGCCCGCCAATGACGGGGCACCGGCGCGCAACCCGCGGCGGCGGCGGAGCGGCGGGTTCCGCCGCGCGGCGTAGCATTGCGCTTCGATGACAGTCGACACGACGTGGTCGGCTTAAGCATCCAACACCCGCGACGAAGCGTGCTCGCGCTTCGCCGCGGGCGGATGCCGGCCTAATCGCCGAGGGCGATCCGGCGGGCGACGCCGGCGCGGGCTTGCAGCACCGCCGGCGCCGCGGGATCCCGCGGCAGGATGAAGCCCAGCACCGGATAGACATGCACGCCCATCTCCCGTGCCGGCGGCCAATAGACCCGCACCAGGCGCCAGGAATTGTCGGGCGAGACGTCGATCACTGGCTGGTCGGCGGTGACCCGGTGCGGCACCCAGTTGGCGTCATCGATCAGGATCCGCCGCCGGCCCAGCACCTGTGTCACCACCGCCACGTGCCCGCGCGGCAGCCGGGCGGTGGGGCGGAACACCAGCACGCTGCCGGGGCGCGGATGGTCGAGCCGGGGGTAGTGCCCCGCGGCCTGGCGCCACCAGGTGCTGGCATCCCCGCGCAGTGGCAGACCGGACAGCGCGCGCGCATAGGGCACGCAGGCGAGATGGACGGGCCCGCCGATATAGCGCCCCTGCGTCGCCCGCTGCCCACCGGCGCACCCGGCGAGCAGCGCGGCGAGCATCAGGACAGTCAGGCGTGAAGCGGCGGGCATGACAGCAGCACCCGGTGTTGGCCGGGTTGCATCATGCCGCGTCTCCGATTCGGCCCGCAAGTGCTTGATGCGGGCGGTCAGTGCGGTCCGTATGCGATCGCCGAGAGGGAGTTATAGGGCGAGCCATGCACCAGCTTGGTGCTGATGACCACGTAGAGCAGCACCTGCTTCTGGCGGTCGATGATGCGCCACACATGCAGCGCCTTGAACAGCGGTGCCGCCGAGGCGGAAAACACCAGCTGCTTGTCCGGCAGTCCCGGCGGGACCGTGATCGGCCCCACCGCGCGGCAGGCGATGGAGAAGCGCGACGGGTCGGTGGCGAGCCCGACCCAGCCCTTCACCCCGCCGGTTTCGGCGCGCGAGACGTAGCAGGCGGCGTTCGGCACGCCGGGGTCGTCGTAGCGTTCCACCACCACCTTGTCGTCCGGGCCGAGCCAGCGGAAGTTGGTGTTGACCGAGCCGATGACGGTGCGGGCCGAGGTCGAAACCGGCGCGAGGGCCAGCAGCAAGGACAGGGTGCGCAGGATCGTTGCGTATCTCAAGGAATCCTCCATGTCTGATCAGCCCGCCCGCACCAGCCGATGCTGCTTGCGCCCCGCCGACAGCTTCACCGCTCCGTCGCGAAAGTCCCCGGTCCCGACCACCAAGCCTTCGTCGCCGACCACCGCGTCGTTCACCCGCGCTCCGCCGCCGCGGATCAGCCGCCGCGCCTCCGCGTTGCTCGCCGCCAGACCGGCCAGGACGAACAGGCGGAACGCCGGAATCCCCCCCGCCAACTCCGCCGCCGGAACGCGGATCGAGGGAAGATCGGCCGCCCCTCCGTCCTCGAAGGCCCGCCGCGCCGTCTCGGCGGCGGCGGCGGCGGCCTCGGCCCCGTGCAGCAGCGCGGTGGCCTCGGTGGCGAGCCGCTTCTTCGCCTCGTTGATCTCGGCCCCGCCCAGCGCCTCGAGCCGGGCGATATCGTCCAACGGCAGCTCGGTGAACAGGCGCAGGAACCGGCCCACGTCGGCATCGTCGGTGTTGCGCCAGAACTGCCAGTATTCGTAGGGCGAGACCCGGTCGGCGGTCAGCCACACCGCCCCGCGCGCGGTCTTGCCCATCTTGGCGCCCGAGGCGGTGGTGATCAGCGGCGTGGTGAGCCCGAACAGCGACAGCGCATCGGTGCGCCGGGCGAGCTCGATCCCGGCGACGATATTGCCCCACTGGTCGGAGCCGCCGATCTGCAGCCGCACCCCGTAGCGACGGGCAAGTTCGCGGAAATCGTAGCTCTGGAGGATCATGTAGTTGAATTCCAGGAACGTGAGCGGCTGCTCGCGTTCCAGGCGCAGCTTCACCGAATCGAAGGTCAGCATACGGTTGACGGTGAAATGCGTCCCCACCTCGCGCAGCAGCGGGATGTAGCCCAGCGCGTTCAGCCACTCGCCGTTATCGGCCAGGATGGCGTCCGAGGGTCCGGCGCCGAAGCGCAGGAACGGGGTGAAGCAGCGGCGGATGCCCGCCATGTTGGCGGCGATTTCGGCGTCCGACAGCATCCGGCGGGATTCGTCCTTGCCCGACGGATCGCCGATCCGGGTGGTGCCGCCGCCCAGCAGCACCAGCGGACGATGGCCGTGCCGCTGCAACAGCCGCAGCAGCATGATCTGCACCAGGCTGCCGACATGCAGCGAATCGGCGGTGCAGTCGAAGCCGATATAGGCGGTGAGCGGACCCTCGCGCAGGGCCGCCGCCAGAGACGCGGTATCGGTGCATTGAAAGACGAAGCCGCGCGCGGTGGCCTCGGTCAGGAAAGCGTCATCCGGCATCGTGCGGTTCCATTGCTCGCGGCGGCGGGCTAGCACGATCCCCGCGTCAGGTCATGGCCGGCGCCCCCGGGGGACTCTGCGATGATGCGCGCGATCGGGCTGATGAGCGGGACCTCGCTCGACGGGGTGGACGCGGCGCTGCTGGAGACGGACGGGGAGAGGGTCGCGGGGTTCGGGAAGCGGCTGACCCTGCCCTACCCCGCCAAGCTGCGCCGCGCGTTGCGAACGCTGCTGGACCGCGCGCCGACGCTGGCGGCGGACGACCCGGCGCTGGCCGAGGCGGTGGCGGCGCTGACCGATCACCACGCCGCGGCGGTGGCGGCGCTGGGGGAGAGCGCGGCGCTGATCGGGTTTCACGGCCAGACCATCCTGCATCAGCCGGAGCGCGGACGGACCTGGCAGGTCGGGGATGCGGCGCGGCTGGCGGCGTCCTGCGGGATGGCGGTGGCGCATGATTTCCGCTCGGCCGACGTTGCCGCCGGCGGGCAGGGCGCGCCGCTGGCGCCGGTGTTCCACGCCGCGCTGGCCGCCGGCGTGCCGGAGCGGCCGCTGGCGGTGCTGAATATCGGCGGCGTGGCCAACGTGACCTGGATCGGCGCCGACGGGACGCTGGTGGCCTGCGATACCGGACCGGGGAACGGGCCGCTCGATGACTGGGCGGCGCGGCACACCGGCGGGGCCTTTGACCGCGACGGCGCGCTGGCCGCGGCCGGACGGGTGGATCGAGCGGTGCTGGGGCGGCTGCTGGCGCATCCGTATTTCGCCGCCCCGGCGCCGAAATCGCTGGACCGGTTGGCGTTCTCGGCGGCACTCGCGGCTTCCGGGCTGGAACGGCTCGGTGCCGCGGACGGGGCGGCGACGCTGGCGGCGTTCACCGCCGGCGCGGTAGCGGCGACCCGGTTGCCGGCGCCGCCACGGCGGTGGCTGGTCTGTGGCGGCGGGCGGCGGAACCCGGCGCTGATGGCGGCGCTGGCCGCGGCGCTGCCGGCACCGGTGGCGGCGGTGGAGACGGTGGGGTGGGACGGGGATGCGCTGGAGGCGCAGTGCTTCGCCTTCCTCGCGGTGCGGGTGGCGCGCGGGCTGCCGCTGAGTTGCCCTGGCACCACCGGGGTGGCGCGTCCGCTGCCGGGGGGGCGGATCGCGGGGACTCAAGCGGCAAAGGGATAGAGGAACCGAGGTTGCACGCCCTGTTCCGCCACCGGAGTCAATCGACCGGCGCGACGCGCTCGGGCCGGGTGGCCGGACCAAGTGATGCGGCGCAAGCGGCCTACGCCGACAGCCGCGCCAGCACCGCCTCCGGAATCTCGAAATTCGCATACACGTTCTGCACGTCGTCGCTGTCCTCCAGCGCGTCGAGCAGCTTCATCACGCTGGCCGCTTGCGCCTCGTCCAGAGTGACGGTGGTGGACGGGCGCCAGTCCAGCCGCGCCTCCGCCGGCTCGCCGAACCGGGCCTCCAGCGCGTCGCGGACGGCGAAGAAATCCTCGGCGGCACAGGTGACCTCGTGGCCATCAGGCCCGCTTTCCACGTTATCGGCCCCGGCCTCGATCGCCGCTTCCAGCATGGTATCGGCATCCGCGGTCGCCGCCGGGTAGCGCACCACGCCGAGGCGGGCGAACAGGAAGCTCACCGAATTGGTCTCCCCCAGCGCGCCGCCATGCTTGGCGAAGGCGGTGCGGATGTCCGAGGCGGTACGGTTGCGGTTGTCGGTCAGCGCCTCGATCATCACCGCCACGCCGGCCGGGCCGTAGCCCTCGTAACGCACCTCCACGTAATCCTCCCCGCCGGCGCCGCCGGTGGCCTTGCGGATGGCGCGCTCCACCGTATCGCGCGGCATGTTGGCCTGGCGCGCGGCGGCGACCGCGGCGCGCAGCCGCGGATTGAACGCCGGATCCGCCAGCCCCTGCCTAGCCGAGACCGTGATCTCGCGGATCAGCTTGGCGAACTGCCGGGCCCGGCGCGCATCCTGCGCGCCCTTGCGGTGCATGATGTTCTTGAATTGCGAGTGGCCTGCCATATGTCCCCGTCGGTCAGTTTTTGGTGGTCATCGGTCGGCCGGGGCGTTTACACCAACCCACGGGCGGCGGACAGGCCGCCCCGCCTCCGCGTCCGGGGGGCCAGCAGGAGCCGTGCATGTTCATCGCCATGAACCGATTCAAGGTCCGCCCCGACGCCGCCGCGGCGTTCGAGCAGCTCTGGGCCCGCCGCGACAGCCACCTCGCGGACGTGCCCGGGTTCCAGCGGTTCCACCTGCTGCGCGGGGCGGCGGCGGAGGACCACGTGCTCTATGCCTCGCACACCGTCTGGCGGTCGCGGGAGGATTTCGAGGCCTGGACCCGCTCCGAGGCGTTCCGCGCCGCGCATCGCAACGCCGGGGACAACCGCCCGCTCTATCTCGGCCATCCCGAGTTCGAGGGGTTCGAGGCGATCCTCGGCGATGACGGCGCCGGCGCATGAGCCCGCCGGATTTCGACATCATCGTGATCGGGGCGGGCATGGCGGGGGCCTCGGCCGCCGCCACGCTGGCGGTGGATTACCAGGTGGCGCTGCTGGAAGCCGAGGACCAGCCGGGCTACCACAGCACCGGGCGGTCGGCGGCGATCTGGATCCAGAACTACGGCCCGGCGGATGTGCGGGTGCTGACCGGGCTCTCTCGCGAGTTCTTCGCCCACCCGCCGGACGGCTTCGCCGCGCATCCGCTGATCGCCCGCCGCCCGGTGCTGTTCCTGGCCCCGGAGGCGCAGCAGGCGGCGCTGGCGGCGATGCTGGCGAACGGCATCGGCCTGGCGCCCATCACCCCCGAGGCGGCGCGCCGGCTGGTGCCCGCGCTGCGCCCCGACTACGCGGTGGCGGCGGCGATCGAGGAGGATGCCTTCGACATCGACGTGGCGGCGCTGCACCAGGGGTTCCTGCGCCGCTTCCGCAGCCTCGGCGGGCGGCTGGGGCTGCGCCAGCGGGCCGGGCGGATCGCGCGCGGACGCAGCGCCTGGGCGGTGACCACCGCCGACGGGTCGCTGCTGCACGCGCCGATCGTGGTCAACGCCGCCGGCGCCTGGGGCGATCAGGTGGCCGCCCTCGCCGGGCTGCGTCCGCTGGGGTTGCAGCCCTGCCGGCGCAGCGCCGCCATCATCGACCCCTCGCCCTGGCCGGCCGAGCACTGGCCGCTGGTCAACGACGTCGCCCATAGCTGGTATGCCCGCCCGGAGGCGCGGACCCGGCTGATGGTCTCCCCGGCCGATGAAACCCCGGTGCCGCCGCAGGACATCCAGCCCGACGAGCTCGACATCGCCACCGGCATCGACCGGATGCAGCAGGCGCTGGATATCCCGGTGCGGCGGGTGGAGCACAGCTGGGCCGGGTTGCGGACGTTCACGCCCGACCGCTCGCTGGCCTTCGGCTGGGACGCGCACGCCGAGGGGTTCTTCTGGTGCGTCGGCCAGGGCGGCTATGGAATCCAGACCGCGCCGGCGGCGGGCGCGCTGGTGGCCGACCTGATCGCCCGCCGCGACCCCGGGCCGGCCGGCGCGATCCTGCCCGCGATCGACCCCGCCCGATTCGGCTGATCGCATGGCCGGCCGGCCCGTTTCCCCCGCCCCCCCGGATGCGGCGGCGCTGCGCGAGGCGGCGCTGGCGCATCTGGCCCGCTTCGCCACCACCGAGGCGCGGCTGCGCCAGGTGCTGACCCGCCGGCTGGACCGCTGGGCGCGCGCCGCCGCCGCGTCCGGCCGGGACCAAGCAGAGGTGGCCGCCGCCCGTGCCGCCGCCCTGCCCCTGGTGGCGTCGGTGGTGGCGGCGCTGGCGGCTTCGGGCGTGCTGGACGATGCCGCCTTCGCCGCCAGCCGCGCGGCGGGGCTGCGCCGGGCCGGGCGCTCCCGCCGCGCGATCGCGGCGGGGTTGATCGCCCGCGGCGTGGACCCGGCGCTGGCGCGGGAGAGCGTACCCGAGGATGCGGAGGCGGAGCTGGGGGCGGCGCTGCTGCTGATGCGCCGCCGCCGCCTGGGCCCGTTCCGCGCCGGGGTGGGTGACGCGGAGACCGTGCGGCGGGAGCTCGGGGTGCTGGCGCGGGCGGGGTTTGGCGAGACGACGGCTCGGGCGGCGCTGGGGACGGAGCTGGCGGTGGCGGAGGCGTGGGTGGAGCGGCTGCGGCGGGGCGACGGGGCGAGTTGAAGCCGCTCCGGCTACCCCCTACCCTACCAAGAAACCCACGCAGGGAGGCCCCCCAATGTCCGACCACTCCGAAATCGCCGCCATGACCCGCCCCAAGGGGCTGCCGTTCCGGATCGGCAAGATCGGCCATGTCGCGCTGCACGTGGCCGACCTCGCGCGCTCGGCACGGTTCTACACCCAGATCCTGGGGTTCCAGGTCTCGGACGTCTATGACGACCAGATCATGCCGGGCGGCGCGGTGTTCCTGCGCTGCAACCCGGACCATCACGGCATCGCCCTGTTTCCGGTGGACAAAGAACAGGGCGCGGGGCTGCACCACATGGCCTTCGAGGTCGCCACCCTGGGCGAAGTGCTGCGCGCGCGCGACCATCTGCGCCGCCACGACGTGCCGATCACCTTCGAGGGCCGCCGCCGCGCCGGCTGCCAGATCGCGGTGGAGTTCCGCGACCCGGACGGGCATTGGCTGGAGATCTACTGGAACATCGACCAGGTGGGATCGGACGGCAAGGTCCGCCCGCCGGAGGAATGGAAAGGCGTCGCCGGGATCGAGAACGCGATCGCCGACCCGGTGCGCGGCCAGGACACCTCGCTGCCGGCATGACCCCGTGCCGCATCCGCACCCAGGTGCTTGAGATCGCCTATCTCGAGGCCGGCCCGGCCGACGGGCCGCCGGCGATCCTGCTGCATGGCTATCCCGACGACCCGCTGGCCTATGCCGCGGTGGCCCCGATCCTGGCCGCGCGCGGGTTCCGGGTGCTGATGCCCTGGCTGCGCGGCTACGGGGAAACCCGCTTCCTCGATGCCGCCACCCCGCGTTCCGGCCAGCAGGCGGCGCTGGGGGTGGATCTGCGCGATTTCATGGATGCGCTGGGGATCCCGCGCGCCATCCTGGGGGGCTACGACTGGGGCGGGCGCGCGGCCTGCGTGGTCGCGGCGCTGTGGCCGGAACGGGTGACCGGGCTGGTTTCGGCGATGGGCTACAACATCCAGAACATCGCCGCCGCCGGCCGCCCGGCGCCGCCCGAGCAGGAGGTGCGCTACTGGTACCAATGGTACTTCCAGACCGAGCGCGGCCGGGCCGGGCTCGAAACGCACCGGGCGGCGCTGGCGCGGATGTTGTGGCGGATGTGGTCGCCGGACTGGGCGTTCCCCGAGGCCGAGTTCGCCGCCACCGCGCCGAGCTTCGACAACCCGGACCATGTGGCGGTGGTGATCCAGTCGTACCGTCACCGCTACGCCGCCGTCGTTGGGGACCCCGCCTATGCGGGCCTGGAATCGCGGCTGGCCGGGCAACCGCCGATCGCGGTGCCGACGGTGGTTCTGCATGGCGCCTCGGACGGGGTGACGCCGGCGGCCGATCCGGCGACGGAGGCGGCGCGGTTTCCCGCGCTGCGTCGGCGCACCGTGTTGGAGCGGGTGGGGCATTTCGTGCCGCGCGAGGCGCCGGAGGTCTTCGCGGCGGCGGTGGCGGAGCTGCGCGCGTGAAGCTCATCAGCGCCACCCCGAGCCCCTATGCGCGGAAGGTGCGGATCGCGCTGGCCGAGAAGCGGGTGGCGTTCGATCTGGTCACGGAAGTGCCCTGGAACGCGGATACCACCCTGCCCCGCTTCAACCCGCTGGAGAAACTTCCGGTCCTGGTGCTGGACGACGGCGAGACCTGGTATGAGTCCAACCTGATCCTGGAATGGATCGAGCGCCACCACCCGGACCCACCGCTGCTGCCGGCCGATCCGGATGCCGCGCTGGCCGCCCGCCGCGCGTTGGTGCTGGCCGACGGGGTCTGCGATGCCTTCCTGCTGGTCTTCTTCGAGCGCCGGCGGCCCGAGGCGCATCAGAGCGTGCCCTGGATCGAGCGGCAGATGCGCAAGATCGGGGGCGGCATCGCCGCGCTGGAGCAGCTGGCCGGAGACCGGCGCTTCGTGGTCGGGCAGGCGCTGAGCTGGGGCGATATCGGGATCGGCTGCGCGATGCTCTACCTGGACCTGCGCTTTCCCGAATACCCCTGGCGGGGACGGCACCCGGCGCTGGCGCGCTATGTGGACCGGCTGGGCGAACGCGCGTCGTTCCGCGCCACGCCGCCCCGCGCGCAGGAGATCCGCGACCCGGTGGTTTGATCGCGCGACCGCGGAGACACGCGCGTCATGCCGCCCCCGCCAGCGCGGCGCGGAACCGGTCGCGCAGAACATGCGGCACCAGGCTGCGGCGGATGCGCGGCGGCGGCGCTTCGGTCACCCTGAGCCAGATGAAGCAGAGACCGGGTTCGGCCAGCAGCCGGCGCCCCTCGGCGATCTGCTCGGCGCGGTCGATGCGCAGCACGGCGGGAAACCCGGCCCCACGGGCGATCTGATCGAGCGCCACGCCGAGGCCGGTATGACTGTCCTGGTTGCCGGTCTCGCCGTAATGGCCGTTATCGACGCAGATCAGCCGCAGATTGGGCGGGTTCTGCACGGCGATGGCGGCCAGCGCGCCCAGATTCATCAGCAGCTCGCCATCGCCGGTGGCGACCAGCACACGCCGGTCGGGGCGGGCGAGCGCGAGGCCCAATCCCATCATCGGCGCCGCCCCCATCGCGCCGCCGAGGCCGAAGACATGGGGCGCATCTTCGGTCAGCGCCGAGAGTTCCTGCGCGGTGCCGGCCAGCCCCGCCACCATCAGCCAATCGGCCGGGCGTTCGATCAGCGCCGGCACCGCCTCGGCCCGGGTCAGCACCGGCGGCGGCAGGGCGGAGAGTTGCAGGTGGTTCAGGCGGGCCATCGCGTCCTCCCGGGTCAGAACGGCTTGGCGCCGATCAGGCGTTGCGTGAGCAGAACGGCGACCGCCTGGCCGGCGCCGAAGGCCATGGTCAGCGCGGCGGCGACGGTGCCGGCCACCTCCTCGCGGCGTTCGGCGCGCAGGCAGATCACCCCCATCGCCGCGAGCACCTTCTCCACCGCCTGGCCCATCGGGAATTGCCACGGGTTGCCCTCGCCGAAATCGCCGCGCATCGAGACCAGGGTGAGGAAGGGAAAGCGCCCGCCGGCGATCAGGGAGAGCATGTTGATGCAGTTGCCGACGCCGGAGGATTGCATCAGCAGCACCGCCCGCGCCGCGCCGAGATCGGCGCCGGCGGCGAGCGCGACCCCCTCCTCCTCGGTG
Source organism: Acetobacteraceae bacterium (assembly GCA_049964515.1). Taxonomy (GTDB): domain Bacteria; phylum Pseudomonadota; class Alphaproteobacteria; order Acetobacterales; family Acetobacteraceae; genus JAJZVS01. Next base: position 16,962 of record JBMFXF010000042.1, read on the forward strand.
GTGAGGGGG
>JBMFXF010000043.1:0-16745 GCA_049964515.1 Acetobacteraceae bacterium
GTAGGTCAGCACGGTGGGAAGCCCCGGATCCTCGATCCGCGCGGCGGTCAGGATCGGGCCGAAGCCGGCCGCGGGGTTGGGGTGGATGGCGTGGGCGAACCCCAGCCGGTCCAGCCAGGGGGCGATGCCCTCGCGCAGGTAGCGGCTCAGCGCCGGCGCCGCGTCCGCCTCCTGCGAGGTGGAGGGGATGGCGATCAGCGCGGCGAGACGGTCGCGGAAGGCGCCGGAATCGAAACAATACGCGGCGCGGGCCAGGGCGCGGGAACGGGCGGTCTCGTCAGGCATGGCAGGTCCGATCGTTGACGGGGCAGGATCGCAGCCGCCGCCGGGCGGGGCAAGCTCTTGCGGTGCAGCATAGATTTCTCCGGAAGGGCGAAAAAAGAGATTGCATGACCCGTAACCTCGCCGCATACTGGGATGAATATTGCGCATGACGGCGAACAATGGCGAAGGGGGGGTGCGTGAGGCAAGCGTATCGGAAGCTTACCCTGGCGGCGGTCGGCCTGCTTGCCCCGCTGGCCGCGCGCGCGGCGCCGCCGCGTCCGTCCATGGCCGCGGAGATCGCGGCGGGGCGGAAGATCGCGTTCACCAAGACGCTCGGCAACTGCATCGCTTGCCATGTCATTCCGGGCGGGACGCAGCCGGGCAATATCGGTCCCAACCTCACCCATATCCGCGCCCTGGTGCCGCACCGCAAGGACGCCTACGCGATCATCTTCGACGAACCGGCGCGCAAGCCGCAGGCGCCGATGCCGCCGTTCGGGCGCAACCACATCCTGACGCCGGCGCAGATCCGCCAAGTGATCGCCTTTCTCTACAGCAACAAATGATCCGGAGGACGTCGTGAACGGTTCCATTTCCGCCTCGCGCCGCACGGTGCTGTCGGCGGGCGCGGCGGGGGCGCTTTCGGCGCTGATCGCCCGCACCGCCGAGGCCGCCGCGCCGACGGCCGATGCCAAGCTCTACCCCACCACCGCCTTCGCCGCCAAGAACGAGGCGGCGGCGCTGAAACTGCTGTTCGGCAAGACCCCGAAGGCCAGCGGCAAGATCGACCTCGGCGCCCCCCAAATCGCCGAGAACGGCGCGGTGGTGCCGGTGACCATGGCGAGCAGCCTGCCCAACGTCACCGCCATGGCGCTGCTTTCGCTCGAGAACCCCTACACGCTGGCCTGCGCGTACCGGCTGGCGCCCGGCACGCAGCCGCATCTGTCGAGCCGGCTGAAACTGGCCAAGACCACCAAGGTGGTGGCGGTGGTGGAGTCGAACGGGGCCCTCTACCGCACCTCGCGGATGGTGAAGGTCACGCTCGGCGGCTGCGGTTAGGGAGGGGCCGATGGCATACCCGATTCTGGTGCGGGCCCGGGCCACCAATGGCGTGACCACGGTGGCCTGCCTGGTCAAGCACCCGATGGACTCCGGCTTCGTCAAGAAGGCCGGCAAGCTCATTCCCCCGCATTATATCGAGGTGATCGAGTTCACCCATAACGGCAATACCGTGCTGACCGGGTTCTGGGGGCCGGCGGTCTCGCGCAACCCGTTCTTCAGCTTCGCCTTCAAGGGCGGCAAACCGGGCGATACGATCGGCATCGCCTGGGTGGACAACAAGGGCGAGCGCGCCGCCGTGAGCGCGAAAATCGCCTGAGGGAGAGACGCGATGAGGCGTTGGCTGTTGCTGTTGCCCCTTCTGGCCCTGGCCGCGGCGATCCCGCGGGGGGTGCGCGCGGCCGCCGCCCCGGATCCGGCGGCCGACCGGGCCGCCTTCCAGGGTTGGTTCCGCCATCTGTTCCCGAAGCTGCCGCTGGCCGACTATGTCAACGGCCCGTATAATTTCAGCGCCAGCGAACGCGCGCAGTGGCGCGAGATCATGCAGCTGCCGCCCTATGATTTCGCCATCGCGCGCGGCAAGAAGCTGTTCGACACCAAGTTCCCCGACGGCGCCGGCTATGCCTCCTGTTTCCCCCATGGCGGTATCGGCATCGCCCAGGACTACCCGCAATTCGACCCGAAGACGGGCAGGGTGGTCACCTTGCCGATCGCGATCAACCGCTGCCGGGTGGCGCATGGCCTGGGGAAGCTCAAGCTGACCACCGGCGATATGGCCGATATCGATGCTTATATGGTACGGACCTCGCGCGGGCGGAAGATCGACGTCACGGTGCCCGATACCAAGCCCGCGCTGGCCGCCTATGAGGCAGGGAAGGAGTATTTCTACTCCCGCCGTGGCCAGCTCAATTTCTCCTGCGCCAGCTGCCATCTGCAATATCCGGGGCATCGGGTGCGCGGTGACACGCTGGCCCCGGCGCTCGGCATCACCGCTTCGTTTCCGATCTATCGGTCCAAATGGGGCAACATGGGCACGCTGGTGCGCCGCTTCATCGGCTGCAACAAGAATATCCGCTCCGCCCCCGACAAGCCGGACAGCCTGGCCTACCGGGACCTCGAGTATTTTCTGACCGCGATGAGCAACGGCCTGCCGATCGCGGGCCCGGGAGCACGGCCATGAGAGGGGCGGCGATGGTCCTGCTGGCGCTGGGGATCGGGTTGGCCCATGCCGCGCCGGCGCCCGACTTCGCCGCCGCCAGGGCGGCGGTGGCGGCGGCCGATGCCGCGGCTGCCCGCGCCCAGGCGGCGGGGGATCAATGGATGCCGACCGTGACCGCGCTGAAAGCGGCCCATGCGGCGCTGGCGCGGGGCGATGCCGCGGCGGCGGTGGCGGCGGCCCGGCATGCGCGGCACCTGGCGGTGCTGTCGTTGCGCCAGGCGGCCGAGCAGAAGCGGCTGTGGCGCAACGAGGTGCCGCGCGGATGAGCACGACCCGGCGCGGGCTGCTGCTGGCCGCGGGGGCGGCGGCGCTCGCCCCCTCCGCCGCCGCGGCGGCGGACCCGTTCGAGATGAAGCTGCATGGCACGGCGCGGATCATCCACCAGACCGATCTGCACGCCCAGGCGCTGCCCGATCAGTTCCGCGAGCCTTCGCAGAACATCGGCATCGGCAACGAAGACGGCCGGCCGCCGCATATCGTCGGCCACCCGTTCCTTTCCTTCTACGACATCGCCCCCGGCAGCGCCGCCGCCCACGCCTTCACCTTTCTGGATTTCGAGCGCGCCGCGCGCCGCTTCGGCCCGCTCGGCGGCACCGCGCAGCTGGCCACCGCCATAAGCTCCCTGCGCGCCTCCGCCGGCCCCGGGCGCAGCTTGCTTCTGGACGGCGGCGATCTCACCCAAGGCTCGGCGATGGCCAACCTGACCCGCGGGCAGGACATGATCGCGCAGGGCAACCTGCTCGGCATCGACGCCATGACCGGGCATTGGGAGTTCACCTACGGCCAGGACGGGATCGAGGCGCTGATCCGCGCGTTCCACGGAACCTTCCTGGCGCAGAACGTGTTTCTCTCCGCCGAGGCGAGCATGGAGGGCAAGCCCGCCTTCGACAAAGCCTCCGGGCGGGTGTTTCCGCCGTTCCTGCTGCGCGAACTGGGCGGGCGGCGGGTTGCCGTCATCGGCCAGGCGTTTCCCTATGTGCCGATCGCGCATCCGCGCCGGCTGACGCCGGACTGGCGGTTCGGCATCCATCCCGCCCGGTTGCAGGCGCTGGTGGACAGCCTGCGCACGCAGCACCGCGCCGATTGCGTGCTGCTGTTGTCGCATAACGGCATGGCGGTGGACCTGAAGCTCGCGGCGCATGTGCGCGGAATCGACGTGATCCTGGGCGGGCACACGCATGACGCGGTGCCGGTGCCGGTGCGCATTGCCAACGCCGGCGGCGTGACCCTGGTCACCAACGCCGGCACCGCGGGCAAGTTCCTGGGCGTGCTCGACCTCGATATCGGCAACGGGCGGGTGAACGATGTGCGCTACCACCTGCTGCCGGTGTATAGCGACCGCATCCGGCCGGATCCGGCGCTGGCCGCGCTGATCGACCGCCAGCGCGCGCCGCACCTGCCGATGCTGACCGAGCCACTGGCCGAGGCGGAGACGTTGCTGTACCGGCGCAATAATTTCGGCGGCCCGGTGGACCGGCTGATCTGCGACGCGCTGCGCGAGGAGCTGGACGCCGAGATCGGGCTTTCGCCCGGGTTCCGCTGGGGCAACACCATCCTGCCCGGGAAGATCACCATGGAGGCGCTGCTGGCGGAGACCGCCATCACCTACCCAGAGGTGACGCTGACGCCGATGACCGGGGCGGCGATTCATGCGATGCTGGAGGATGTCTGCGACAATCTGTTCAACCGCAATCCCTATCTGCAACAGGGGGGCGACATGATCCGGGTGAGCGGGATGCGCTACAGCTGCACCCCGGCGCGGCGCATCGGCCACCGCATCCGCGCGATGGAACTGAGCAACGGCCGCGCCATCGACGCCGGCAAGACCTACAAGGTGGCGAGCTGGGCGCCGGTGCACGGCACCAACACCGGCAAGCCGGTGTGGGAGGTGGTGGCGGGCTGGCTGCGCCGGCGCAAGACGGTGCGGATCGGCACCGAGACCGGGGTGCGGCTGGAAGGCGTGGCGGGCAACCCGGGGCTGGCGGCATGATCGGCCGGCGCGGGCTGGCGGGTGGGCTGACCGCCGCGTTGCTGGCCGGGCGGGCGCGGGCCCAGGCGCCGCCGCCGTTTGCCACCCACAAGCTGGTGTTGCAGCTTTCCGATGCGTCCCGCGACAAGCAGCTGCTGATCATCAGCACCGCGAATGCGATGCTGAAGGCGTATCCGGATCAGATCGCGATCGACGTGGTGGCGTTCGGGCCGGGGGTTGAGCTGCTGTACCGCCATGCGCCAGAGCGGGTGGCGGTGGATTCGCTGGTGGCGCAGGGGGTGCGGTTCGATGTGTGTATGAACACCATCAATACATTGGCGCGGGAGACCGGACATGCGCCGGAGCTCAATCCTCATGCGCATAAGGTGCCGTTTGGGGTGCAGCGGATTTTGCAGCTGGTGGGGAAGGGGTATGTGCTGGTGCGGCCGTGAGGGGGGGTATGGGTAGCCGGAGGAAGGTGGGGGCCCTGCGGACCTGAATTTCAAGGAATTGGGGCCTGGCTTTCCAGGGGCTTTTCTGTTGCCGGGCCCTGGTGCAGGCTGGACCCCATGATCTGCGAGTGCGCACGGGTCTCGGTCGATGGCGGGCGCCTTAATGCCGGGGTGTGGCGGCTAGGGGCGGCCGGGATCGGATGGGTGATCCGGGAGACTGCGAGAGGGGCCGAGACCAACCGGGCGTGGAAGTGCGGGGTGCTTGGTCGCTCGGCCCGCTCGTCCCCTGATCTCTTGAACAACCTTGACACGATTGCCGGTCGTAAGGCCGGGTTCCGTACCTTTGGCGGCGTCTGAGCGCGAGATGGTCCTCATGCGGACGGGCGAGCCCCCCCGGCGCGTCACAGCGCGCGGCCTGAAGATGGCCCGTCGGCCGGAGTGCATACCCGACCAGGGGAAAGAGGCGGGCAGACGGCGCAACCAAGCCGTTAAGATGCTGCATGAGACCACCTGTAGCTACAATGTAAGGCATAGTACGATTTCAAGGCCGCCTGGATGAGCGACGAAATTTTGGCAGCCTGGATTCAAGGAGGGTGCACACTAGCGGCGGGCGCTGTCGCATTGGTGGGTGGATTTTTGGCCTATATCGGCGCTGTTAACGCAGCCAAGTGCCAGGTCCGGCTGGCAGAGAGCAACTACAAAGCGCAAGCCTCAGCATATCGAACCAGAATGATAGAAATCGCTGTGAAGTTATGCGACATGGCTTTTGTAAATGATCGTTATTTGAAGGGTAACCCGGATTCTATAAGAATCGAAATGTTCTCTATCCCAGAAGAGCTTAGCCCATCAAATTGGCGGGATCATGCAATGCTTGGCGACGAGGCAGTGACTGCTATTTCCAACGTATATGAGATGGCTAAACGCTTTGAAAAATTTGCTCGGAAGATGAGAGACAAGCCTGCCTCCGCCAACTCCGAAGCCTTTGGCGACGATCGCGCAATCGACACGTATCGGCACCTGATTCAGGCACAGCGCGATCGTGCCAAGAAGCTTCTAACAGTTTCGAAGAGTCAAATGACAGTCGCATAGAAACAGGCAACGCTCGCCCCCACCGCAAAGCCCCCGCCATGCCCACCCGCACCGAAACCGACAGCCTCGGCAGCATCGAAATCGACGCCGACCGCTACTGGGGCCCGCAAACCGAACGCGCCCGCCGCCTGTTCCGTATCGGCACCGAACATTTCCCCCCCGACCTGATCCACGCCTTCGGCATCCAGAAACAGGCCGCCGCCGAGGCCAACCTCGCCCTCGGCGTGCTGCCCGAAGCCCTCGCCCGGCCGATCATCGCCGCCGCCGCCGAACTCGCCGCCGGCCGCCTCGATACCGAGTTTCCCCTCCCGGTCTGGCAGACCGGCTCCGGCACCCAGACCAACATGAACGCCAACGAGGTGCTGGCCAACCGCGCCAACGAATTGCTCGGCGCCCCGCGCGGCGCCCGCGCCCCGGTGCACCCGAACGATCACGTCAACCGCGGCCAGTCCTCCAACGACAGCTTCCCCACCGTCATGCACATCGCCGCCGCGCAGGCGACAACGGCGCTCATCCCCCGCCTCGGCCGGCTGCGCGCGGCGCTGGAAGCCCGCGCCAGCCAGTGGTCCGGCCTGGTGAAGCTCGGCCGCACGCATATGATGGACGCGGTGCCGGTCACCCTGGGCCAGGAGTTCGGCGCCTGGGCCCGCCAGATCGCGCTGGGGCAGGACCGGCTGGCCGCGGTCATGCCGCGGCTGCTCGCGCTGGCGCAGGGCGGCACCGCGGTCGGCACCGGCCTCAACCGCCATCCCGATTTCGACCGTGTGTTCTGCGAACGCGCCAGCGCGCTCACCGGCCTCGCCTTCACCCCCAACCCCGACAAGTTCGAGGGCATGGGCGCGCATGACGCGCTGGTGGAACTGTCGGGAATGCTCAACGTCATCGCCGTCTCGCTGATGAAACTCGGCAACGACATCCGCCTGTTGTGCTCCGGCCCGCGCGGGGCGATCGGCGAGTTGATCGTGCCCGCCGACGGGCTCGCCTCCTCGATCATGCCGGGCAAGACCAATCCCACGCAGTGCGAGGCGCTCACCATGCTGGCCGCGCAGGTGATCGGGCATCATGCCGCGGTGACCATCGCCGGCGCGCAGGGAATGCTGGAGCTCAACGTGTTCAAGCCGGTCATCATTTACAACGTGCTGACCGCGATCCGCCTGCTCGGCGACGGGGCGGAGAGCTTCGCCGAGCACATGATCGACCGCCTGGCCCCCGATCCGGCGCGCATCGCCGCCCATCTCGGTCGCTCGCTGATGCTGGCGACCGCGCTCAACCCGCATATCGGCTACGACAAGGCGGTGGCGGTGGCCAAGCGCGCGCTGGCCGAGGACATCCCGCTGCGCGAGGCGGCGGTGGCGCTCGGCTTCGTCACCGGCGAGGCGTTCGACCGCTGGGTGCGCCCGGAGGACATGACCCACCCGGGGGGCGGGGATGCTTGAGAAACGCAGCCTGCGCCTGTCCGGCCACCGCACCTCGGTGGCGCTGGAGCCGGAGTTCTGGGCCGCGCTCGAACATCTGGCGGCGGCGCGCGGCTGCTCGCTCGGCGCGCTGATCGCGGCGGCGGACGCGGCCCGCCCGCCGGAGCGTCCGCTGGCCTCCGCGCTGCGGGTGCTGGCGCTGCGGGAAACGGTTACAGCGGTCGGCGGGCCTTAACCTTTCCGTAACGGGGCCGATGCGTTGATCGGGACGTTCGCCGGCAAAACCGCCCCGAGGCTCCGATGCTGAACCTGGCCAACCCGATGCCCCGCCCGCAACAGCCCGCCACCGCGCTGATCCTTTCGGACCGGCTGATCGCGCTGGCCGAGGATGCCGAACGCGCCGGCCTGCCCGCCACCGCCTCGCGGCTGGTGCGGCTTGCCTGTTCGGTGCTGGACGAGGGCAAGCGCGAGCAGGCCTGACCCGGCTCACGCCATCAGGTGCTGCCCGCCGTCCACCGGGACGATGGTGCCGGTGATCCGCCGCGCCGCATCCGAGGCCAGGAAGGCGGCCAGCGCGCCGACATCGTCGGGTTCCACCAGATGGTGCTCGGGGGCCTCGGCGGCGGCGCGGGCCAGCAGCTCGTCGAAGCGGTCGATCCCGCTCGCGGCGCGGGTGCGGATCGGGCCGGGGGACAGGGCGTGGACGCGGATGCCCGCGGGGCCGAACTCGGCGGCGAGGTAGCGGACCGCGGATTCCAGCGCCGCCTTCACCGGGCCCATCAGATTATAGTGCTCCACCACCCGCTCGCTGCCGTAGAAGGTCACGGTCAGCAGCGCGCCGCCGTTCGGCATCAGCGGCTCGGCGAGATGCGCCATGCGGATGAAGCTGTGGCACGAGACATCCATCGCCAGCGCGAAGCCGGCGGCGGAGCTGTCGGCGACCCGCCCGTGCAAATCCTCGCGCGGGGCGAAGGCGAGCGCGTGCAGCAGGAAATCGATCCCACCCCAGCGCTCGCGTGCCGCCGCGAACACCGCTTCCAGCTGCCCCGGCTGGCGCACGTCGCAGGGGCCGAGCAGCGTGGCCCCCAGCGTCTCGGCCACCGTGGCCACGAACGGGCGCGCCTTGTCGTTGAGGTAGCTGATCCCGAGTTCCGCCCCGGCGGCGGCGAAGGCGCGGGCGCAGCCGGCGGCGATGGAGGCGTCGTTGGCGACGCCGAACACCAGCCCGCGCCGGCCGCGCAGATCAACCAGCGGCTTGTCCATCGAGCACCTCCTGTACCTGGGTTGCAATCATCGCTTCCTCGTCGGTCGGGATGACGAACACCCCGACCGTGCTTTCAGGCGCGCTGATCCGCCGGGCGCCGGCCGCGTTCGCCGCCGCGTCCAGCCGCAGCCCGAGAAAGCCGAGGCCGGCGCAGACGGCCGCGCGCACCGGGGCGGCGTGCTCGCCGATGCCGCCGGCGAACACCAGGCCGTCGAGCCCGCCCAGCGCCGCGGCGAGCGCGCCGGCCTCGCGGACGATGCGGGCGCAGAACAGCGCCACCGCCTCGGCGGCGCGGGGATCGGGGCTGTCGAGCAGCACGTGCATGTCGGGGGAGATGCCGGAGACGCCGAGCAGGCCGGAACGGTTGTAGAGCAGGTCACTGACGGCGGCCGGGGTCATGCCGCGCTGTTCCAGCAGGTGCAGCACCACCCCCGCGTCCAGCGCCCCGCAGCGGGTGCCCATCATCAGCCCGTCGAGCGCGGTGAAGCCCATGGTGGTCTCCGCGCTGACCCCGCCGCGCATGGCGCAGAGGCTGGCGCCGTTGCCGAGATGGGCGGCGATCACCCGTCCCGCCGCCACCTCGGGGGCGATCGCGCGCAGACGGGCGGCGAGCCAGGCGTAGGACAGGCCGTGGAACCCATAGCGGCGGATGCCGGCATCGTGCAGCGCGCGCGGCAGGGCGAAGCGGGTGGCAAGCGCGGGCATGCTGCGGTGGAAGGCGGTGTCGAAGCAGGCGACCTGGACCAGGTCCGGGTTGGTGGCGGCCAGCGCGCGGATCGGGGCCAGGTTGTGCGGCTGGTGCAGGGGGGCGAGCGGCGTCAGCGCCTCCAGCGCGGCCAGCACCGCGGCGGTGACGCGCACCGGCGCCGCGAACGCCTGCCCGCCATGCACCACCCGGTGCCCCACCGCGGCGAGCGGGGCGTCCGGCAGATGGGTGGCGACGAAATCGAGCAGGGTGCCGAGCAGCGCCTCGTGGGTGGCGGTGGCGGGAAAATCCCGCCCGGGCAGCACGGTGCCGTCGGCGGCGGTGGCGGTGAAGCTTGGCGCGGTGCCGATGCCGGCGATCGCGCCATGCGCGGCGCGCACCCGGCCGGGGGCGAACAGGGCGAACTTGACGGAGGAGGAGCCGGCGTTGAGCGCCAGGATGGCGCCCGGGGTCACAGCAAGCCCGCCTGCGGCGTCGGTGCGCCGGCATCGGCCAGCGGATCGACCATCACGATTCCGGTATTCGGCTCCACCACGATCAGCCGGTTCTCCACCGCCTTGACCCCGGCGACATTCTCGGCCGCCACCGCGATCGCCTGGCGCTGACGGTCGTCGAACACCACCCCGTCCAGCGCCACCGTACCCTGGTTCACCGAGACCGAGATGGAGCGCAGCGGCACCCAGCTCTGCCGCTTCAGCTCGGCCTGGATGGCAGCGGCGATGGTGGCGTCATCGCCGCCCTCGGCGCGCGCGCTCAGCCGCACTGCCAGCAGCTTCACCAGATCGGCGCGGCTGATCACGCCCACCACCACCCCCTCGCGCGTCACCGGCAGGCGCTTGATGTGCCGGGTCAGCATCAGCTGGGCCACGGTTTCGAGCGAGGCGTCCTCGGCCACGGTGACGGGATCGGGCGTCATCACCTCGGCCACCCGCCGGCCGTGGGTGCGGACGTAGTCATCGGCGAGGTGCCCGGGGCGGAACAGGCTGGCGAACCAGCCGGGGCGGGGGCCGGTGGTGCCGGTCTCGGCGCGGCGGAGCAGGTCGCCCTCGGTCAGGATACCGACCGGGTGGCCGGCCGGGTCCAGCACCGGCAGGCCGCTGATGCGGTTCTCCACCATCAGCCGCACCGCCTGGTCGAGCGGGGTTTCGGGACGGACGGCGATCACGCCGCTGGTCATGTGGGCGCCGGCTTGCATGGCGTGTTCCTTTGGCTGGGGCCGGTATCGGCCAGGACGGGGCAGGGGATGTTGACCCAGATCAACCGGAGCGACCAGCGCACGGCCTCATGCCGGCTGGCCGGCCGCCTCCCGCCAGGTCGCCAGCGCCGCCAGCAGCATCGCCACCAGCACCAGCGCGCAGAGGCCCACGCAGCCCGGCCAGCCGAACCGGTGCCACAGCCCGGCCGGCGCCACCCCGCCCAGGCTGCCGCCGATGTAATAGACCATCACGTAGAGCCCGACCGCGGTGGATTTGGCCCGCCGCGCGGCGACGCCGATGTAGCCGATCGCCAGCGCCCCGGCGACGAAGGCCGCCGCCGCGAACAGCGCCAGCCCGACAACGATGGCGGGCAGGGAAACCAGCAGGGTCAGCGCCAGCCCCGCCACGCCGGTGACGGTGGCGCCCGCCAGGGTCGCCCGCCGCCCCACCCGCACCGCAAGCCTTGTCGCCAGCGGGGTTGCCACCATCCCGGCCAGATAGACCACGAAGATCGAGCCGAGCCCGGCCGGTCCCAGCCGGAACGGCGGCGCGGCGAGCAGGAAATTCGCGTAGGTGAAGGCGGCCACGATCACGAACAGCACCGAAAACCCGACCGCGCAGGTGCCGAGCAGGCGCGGGTTGCGCAGATGCTCGGCGAAGCCCTGGTAGGTGGCGTGCCAGCCGCGTACCGGGCGGAACCGGCGCTCGCGCGGCAGCAGCACGCCGACAGCAAGGGCGGCCAGCAGGGTGCAGCCGGCCAGCACGAAGAACGCCGCCCGCCAGCCGAACCATTCGGCCGACCAGCCGGCCAGGAAGCGGCCGAAGAACCCGGCGAAGATGGTCCCGGAGGAATAGGTGCCAGCCAGGCGGATGGTCTCGGCGTCGCTGGTTTCGTCGGCGATGTAGGCGATGGTGACGGCGAAGATGAAGGGTAGCAGCAGGCCTTGGACGAAGCGCCAGATGAGCATCGCGGCCAGGCTGCCGGCCAGCCCCACCATCAGCGTCGGCGCCACCAGCCCCCAGATGGCGGCCACGATCAGGCGCTTGCGCCCCAGCATGTCGGAGACCGAGCCGACCAGCGGCGCCACGATCGCCACCGCCGAGGTGGTGGCGGTGATGGTCAGCCCCGCCGCCGCCGGCGGCACCGCGAAGCTCGCCGCGATCAGCGGCAGCACCGCCTGGATGGAATACATGTTGAGGAAGGTGATGATTCCGGCCAGCGCCACGCCGGCGGTGCGGCGTCTGGCCCAGGGGCTCTTCTGGGAGGGCTCCGCCGCGTGCGCTGGCTGGGTCAGAATCGTCGCTCGAACACCGTGACCACGTCGCCCGGGGCAAGGGCGGCGTCGCGCCCGGCCTTGGCCGTCAGCGTCCCGCTGTCCCCGGACCGGACCACCTCAGCATAGCCGGTGACGGCGCGATAGGTGAAGCCGCCAGCCTCGGCCACCGCGGTCAGCACGGTCATGCCGGGCTGGTAGGGGAAGGCGCCGGGCTTGCGCACCTCGCCCAGCACGAACACCGGGCGGTAGCGGAGCACCTCCACCGCGACCGAGGGCGCGCGTTCCAGCCCGGCCGCCTTCAGCGCGTATTCCAGCGCGCGGGCGAGGCCGGAGGCGGTGAAGCCGGCGGCATGGAAACGCCCGAGCAGGGGGAGTTCGATATCCCCGGCCCCGGAGATCCGGAAATCGCCGTCCAGCGCGGGATCGGCCACCGTCAGCACGCGCAGCTTGTCCCCGGCGCCGAGCCGGTACGGTCCGCCCGCGGCCGGCGGCAGCGGCGGCAGCCCGGCGCCGGGGGCGCAGGCGGCGAGCGGGATCAGCAGCAGCAGGCAAAGCACGCGGCGCATGGGCGAAGCCTCGCACATGCGGTTGTACGAAGGGTTAACGAGGGCCGCGCCCGGATTGCGCGCCGGGGCGGGCTGCGGCAGCGTGACCGGCGAAGGATCAGCGGGAGGTCGCCATGGCGGTGCTGCAACAGGGCGCGGTGCGCATCCACTACCAGCAGGCCGGCACGGGGGTGCCGCTGCTCATCCTCCCCGGCGGCGGCCTCAATGCCACCATCGAGTATGTCACCGGCACCGCGCCGTTCGACGCCATCGCCTGTTTCCGCGACGAGTTCCGCTGCATCGCCGCGGATCTGCGCAACGCGCCGCGCGGCGGCTCCTCCGGGCCGCTCGAGATCGACCGGCCGTGGGATGCCTTCACCGACGACCAGCTGGCGCTGGCCGATCATCTCGGGCTCGATCGGTTCCTGGTGCTCGGCTACTGCATCGGCGGACCGATGATCTGGAACCTGATCCGCCGCGCGCCGGAGCGGGTGATCGCGGCGGTGCTGGTGCAGCCGAGCGGGTTCCGCCCGGAGCAGCCGGACCTGTTCTACCAGAACAACATCGCCGGCTGGGCGCCGGCGCTGTGCGCGGCGCGGCCCGAGATCACCATGGAGATGGCCGCGGCCTTCCTGACCCGGATGTATCGCGAGCGGGCGGATTTCGTGATGACGGTCAGCCGCGATTTCGTGCGCGGATGCCAGACGCCGGTGCTGATCCTGCCGGACGACATCCCGGCGCATCCCTATGCGGTGGCGATGGAGGCGGCGCGGCTCGCCCCGGCGGCGCAGGTGAGCCTCTATCCGTGGAAGGAGCCGGCGGAGCACGTGCCGATGGCGGTGCGGCACGTGCGCATGTTCCTGCGCGCCTGCCGCGACGGCGCCACCCAGGCTTGATCGCCATGCCAGGGCGCGCCAGCCTGCGCGCCGAACCCCAGGGAGCAAACCCATGGCCGACCGGATCGTCACCCGGCACGCAGTGACCGTCAGCGATATCCCCTATCTCAAGCACCCGGAACTGACCCTGCTGGCCCGGCTCTACCGCCCCGCGGGCCCCGGCCCGTTTCCCGCCATCGTCGAGGTCCATGGCGGGGCCTGGGTCAACAACGACCGGCTGAACAACGAGACCGCCATGCGCGAACTGGCGGAATCGGGCATCGTCGTGCTCTCGCTCGATTTCCGCATGCCGCCGGTGGCGCCCTATCCGGCCTCGGTGCAGGACATCAATTTCGGTATCCGGTTCCTGAAGGCGCACGCGCGGGACTGGGGCAGCGATCCGGCCCGGGTGGGCGGGTTCGGCACCTCCTCGGGCGGGCAGCAGATCCTGCTCGCCGCGCTCCGGCCGCGCGATCCGCGCTATGCCGCCCTGCCCGGGCCGGACGGGGTGGACGGGAGCCTCGCGTTCGTGGTCTCGGCCTGGGGGGTGCTGGATCCGCCGGCCCGCTACGCCCTGGCAGAGGCGCGCGCCAACGCCACCATGCTCGACAACCATCACCGCTTCTGGGGCGATCGGGCGGCGATGGAACAGGGCAGCCCGCCGCATGTGCTGGCCCGGGGCGAGGCGCAGGCGACGCCGCCGGCGCTGATCTTCCAGGGCAGCGCGGACGATTGGACGGCGCCGGAACAGGCCGAGGCGCTGGCCGCCGCCTGGCGCAAGGCGGGCGGGCATGCCGAGGTGGAGATCTACCCCGGCGAGAAGCACGGCTTCATGCGCGACACCCCCGACTCGCCGGCGGCCCGCGCCGCGCTGGCGCGCACCCGCGCCTTCATCCACCGCTGGGGCGGGTAGCGGTCAGCCGAGGGCGGCAGCCATCGCCGCGCACACCCGCGCGGTATCGGCCTCGGTGAGGTCGGGGTGGATCGGCAGCGCCAGGATCCGCTCCGCCAGCGCCTCGGAGACCGGCAGCGCGCTGCCGTCATGCGCGTCGCGGTAGGCCGGCTGGCGGTGCAGCGGGCGCGGGTAGTAGATCGCGGTCGGCACGCCGGCCGCCCGCAGCGCCTCCTGCACAAGCGCGCGCTCGGCCGCGTCGCGCAGCAGCACCGCGTAGATCGCCCAGGCGGAGGTGCTGTCGGGCACCCGCGCCGGGGTCTCCACCAGGTTGTGCAGATGCTGGTCGTAGCAGCTGGCGATGCGTTCCCGCGCGGCCAGTTCCTCGCGGAACACCGGCAGCTTGGCCAGCAGCACCGCGGCCTGCAAGGTGTCGAGCCGGCCGTTCATGCCGGTGCGCAGCACCTCGTAGCGCGTCGCGCCCTCGCCATGGGTGCGGAGCGAGCGGAACAGCGCCGCCCGGTCGGCGGATTCGGTGAACAGCGCGCCGCCGTCGCCATAGGCGCCGAGCGGTTTCGAGGGAAAGAAGCTGGTCGCGGTGGCATCGGCCATCGCCCCCAGCGGGCGCCCGCCGAGGGTGGCGCCGAAGCTTTGGGCCAGATCGTCGAGGGTGAACAGGCCGTGGCGCGCGGCGATCGCGCGCAGGGCGGGCCAGTCGGCCGGCTGGCCGAACAGATCGACGCCGATCACCGCGCGCGGGCGGAGCCGGCCCGCCGCCGCCACCGCGGCGATGCGCGCGGCCAGATGCGTCGGGTCGATCTGGAACGTGCGCGGATCGACATCGACGAACACCGGGGTGGCGCCCAGCAGCAGCGGCACCTCGGCGGTCGCGGTGTAGGTGAAGGCGGGCAGGAACACCGCATCGCCCGGGCCGATGCCTTCGGCCATCAGCGCGATCTGCAAGGCATCGGTGCCGGAGGAGACGGCGACGCAGTGCGCGGCGCCGCAGAATTCGGCCAGCGCCGCTTCCAGCTCGGCCACCTCCGGCCCCAGGATGAACTGGCCATGCGCCAACACCGCGTCCAGCCGGCGGCGGAGTTCGGGAGCGATGCGGGCCTGCTGGGCCTTCAGGTCGAGAAACGGAATCGGCGTCATGGTTGTCCTGCAAGCGGCGCGCGGCCGTCGGCGTTGTGGGCGAATTCGGGGATCAGCCGGCCGAGCTGTTCCAACGCCAGCCGCGTGTGCCCACCGCGGCAGGCGGACGCGATCTCCTCCATCGCCCGGCCGACGATCGCCGGGTCGGCGGTGCGCGGGGCGGCCATCAACAGGCCCGGGTAGCCGGTGGGCACCGGCGGCTCCTGGCCGTGGAACAGCTCCTCGTTCAGCTTCTCGCCCGGGCGCAGGCCGGTGAAGCGGATCTCGATGTCCTCGTCGGGCCGCAACCCGGCGAGGCGGATCATCTGCCGGGCGAGATCGGCGATCTTCACCGGCGCGCCCATGTCGAGCACGAAAATGCCGCCCTGCTCGCCGCCCGGCAGCCGGGAATCGCCGAGCCCCACCACGCTCGCCTGCAACACCAGCCCGACCGCCTCGCGCACGGTCATGAAATAGCGGCGCATGTCGGGGTGGGTGACGGTGAGCGGCCCGCCGCGGGCGAGCTGGCGGGCGAACAGCGGCACCACCGAGCCGGTGGAGCCGAGCACATTGCCGAAGCGGACCGTGATGCAGCGCATCCCGCCGCGCTCGCCGCGCGCCTCGATATCCAGCGCCTGGCAATACATCTCGGCCAGCCGCTTGGAGGCACCCATCACCGAGCTCGGGTTCACCGCCTTGTCGGTGGAGATCAGCACCATCGCCCGCGCGCCGGCGGCGCGGGCGGCGTCGGCGACATGGCGGGTGCCGGCGGCGTTGGAGAGCAGCCCCTCGGCCGGGTTCGCCTCCACCATCGGCACGTGCTTGAGCGCGGCGGCGTGGAACACCAGCTCGGGGCGGGTGTCGGCGAAGACGGCGCGGATGCGGGCCTCGTCGCGCACGTCGCCGATCAGCGCCAGCCGCTTCACCCCGGGGTGGCGTTCGGCCAGTTCCAGATCGATCTGCCAGAGCGCGTATTCGCCGTTGTCGAGCAGCACCAGCCGCTCCGGCCCCAGCGCGGCGATCTGGCGGGCCAGTTCGGAGCCGATGGTGCCGCCGGCGCCGGTCACCACCACCCGCCGTCCCTGCACCAGCCGGGCCATCGCCTCGCGGTCCAGCGGCACCTGGGCGCGGTTGAGCAGGTCGTCGATCTCGACCGGGCGCAGCTCCATCGGCCGCGGCCGGGTCGCCGGGTCGAGCGCGGTGAGCTGCGGGGCGCGGCGGACCAGCAGCCCATGCGCGTCGGCCGCCGCCACCAGCGCGGCCAGGGTGGCGCCGGGCAGCTCGGCGCTGACCACCACCAGGATGCGCGGCAGCCGGTCCTCGGCGGCGAGGCGGGCGAGAATCGCCTCCGCGGCATCGACGCTGCCCAGGATCGGCCGGCCCTGGATG
>JBMFXF010000044.1:0-3542 GCA_049964515.1 Acetobacteraceae bacterium
ACTGCCTCTACCCCGATCACCCGTACCAGCAATACTGCCGCGCGTTCGAGCGGCGGGTGGTGCGCGACAACCGCCCGCTGTGGGTGGCACGGGTGCCGATCCCGGACCTGGGGCCGAAGGACGTGCCGTCGGAGCTCAGATGGAAGTGCAAAGGGTGGTGGTGAGAATTCGTACGTCCTTTTCGTTGCTGTATCGTAACTAAACTGCCCTCATCGCGCGGGCTGCGCCAAAGACTGCTGCGGCGCCGGCGCTCCACCGCCCGGCACCCCCGAAGCCCCCCTCTCCACCGGATAGGCCAGCGACACACCCGCCCGAGCCCTTACGGCCGGCGGGTGCGTATGCCTGCGGCGTTGACGCCGCCGGCGCGTCGCCACCAGCGCGGTCTGCAGCGGGGGTCGGGCGTGCCCACAAGCCCCTCCCCCTGACCACCGCCCGCCCGGCCACGCACGAGAGCGGCAGGGTGAAGCTATGGGTGGGTTCACCGTCCGGCAGCATCATTCAGGCCCCGCGGATCAGCCCGTCGCGCGCGCGGGCAATCGATGACGGCGGCGCGCTCGGCCCGGGTCTCGAGACCGGTGAAGGCACGGTTGCCGCACCGCCGCGGCGGCGGATGGATGCGGGGCACGGGACGTTCCGGGTGACGATCGCCAGGGCGGATCCGTTGCGCCCCCCCGGCAAGCGCGGCCCGTTCCCGCCGCCGCCGTTTCGGGTTATCCTGGCGCCATGATCGATCCGAAACCGCTTCGCCCGGTCTGGCTTGCGGCCGTGCTGGCGCTGGGCGGCGCCGCGCCGGCACCTTCGGGCCCGGCGGCCATCGCCAGCGCCTGGTTCATGCGCAGCTGCGTGCGCTTCGCCGCCCATCCGAAGGCGCTGCGCCGCTGGGCGGCGGCCAAGCACCTGCCCAAGGCGCCGGCCAAGGCCGCCGAGACCTATCTGTTCGGCCTGCCCGGCCAGGTGTTCACCATCCCCACCGCCGCCCGCCCGCTGCTCCTGGTCTCCGAGGACAGCGGCCTCTGTTCGGTGATCGGCTCGCATGTCCGTGGCCCGGCGCTGCTCGACCGGGTCAATGCCGCGCTCACCGCCGCCGGCGTGACCTTCACCGTGACCCAGGACGGGCCGGACCCGAAAGCCAAGGCGCTGCACGACCGGGCCTATACCGCCCGCAAGGGCAGCGCGGAGTGGCTGATGCTGGTCTCCACCGTGACCGACCCCGCCGGCGGCGAGGCGATCCTCACCTCGACCCCCTGATACCGCGCTTGACCGGGGCCAGGGCGGCGGCCATGACCCGCGCGCCACGTCGCTTCGGATCCCGTTCGCATGACCGCTGACGCCCTGGGTTTCGGTTTCTCGTTCGCCGCGCTCGCCTCGCGCGAGGGGCTGGTGCGGCTGGACCGGACCTTCCTCGACTATCTCGCCGGCGAGGACCCGGCGCTGCATGCGCGCCTGCTCGCCGCCCGCGCCGCGCCGGATGCGCTGGCGGCGAAGGACGAGGCGGCGCTGATCGTTTCCCTCGGCCCGGTGCTGGACGGCTTCCTCGGCGCCCTGTTCGGGATCGCGGCGGAGCTCGCCGCGATCCGCGCCGCCACCGCCGCGCTGGACCCGGTCCATGCCTGCAAGCGGCTGTTCGTGCAGCGCCAAGCGGCGAAGAAATACCCCGACCCCACCGGCTTCGACGGGCCCGCCCTGGCCGCCCAGCTCACGCAGCGCATGGGCGAGCCGCTCACCGAGCCCGGCTTCGCCCGCGCGGTCGCGGCCTGGGAGGCGGCGAAGGACGCCGAGGCGCTCGATCTCGCCGCGCGTTACGCCGCCTGGGCCGCGCTCACCCCGGCCGGCCGGGCCCGCCACCAGGGCGGCACGTTGTTTCAGGTGCCGCAGCGGATCGACCCGCAGCACCTGGTGCCGGTGGAAACCGAAATGCGCGACGGCGTGACCATGCTGCGCCTGCCGCCGGAACATCACCGGCCGCGCGACGGCTTCGCGCTCACCGACGCCGGCATGAACCCGGCGCAGGCGCTGGATCAGATGAATTACTGCATCTGGTGCCACGCCCAGGGGAAGGACTCCTGCTCGAAGGGGCTGGTGGACCGCAAGGCGGGCGGGTTCCAGAAATCTCCCTTCGGCGTCACCCTGGCCGGCTGCCCGCTGGACGAGCGGATCAGCGAGATGCACGCGCTGCGGGCGGAAGGATCGCTGCTCGGCGCGTTCGCCACCATCGCCGTCGATAACCCGATGATGGCCGCCACCGGCCACCGCATCTGCAACGACTGCATGAAGGCCTGCATCTACCAGAAGCAGGAGCCGGTGGACATTCCGCAGGCCGAGACCTCGGTGCTGAAGGAGGTGCTGGCGCTGCCCTGGGGCTTCGAACTCTACGCCCTGCTGACGCGCTGGAACCCGCTCGACCTCCGCCGCCCGCTGCCGCGCCCGGATACGGGACGCAAGGTGCTGGTGGTGGGGCTCGGTCCGGCCGGCTTCACCCTGGCGCACCACCTGATGAACGACGGGCATACGGTGGTCGCGATCGACGGGCTGAAGATCGAGCCGCTGGGCTTCGATCCCGCCGCGCCGGTGCGCGATGCCGCCACCCTGTTCGAGAATCTCGACGACCGGGTGATGGCCGGCTTCGGCGGCGTCGCCGAATACGGCATCACCGTGCGCTGGAACAAGAACTACCTGAAACTCATCCGCATCCTGCTGGAACGCCGCCCCGAGTTCGCCCATTTCGGCGGCGTGCGCTTCGGCGGCACCTTGGGGATGGACGACGCCTTCGCGCTCGGCTTCGATCACGTCGCGCTCTGCCTCGGCGCCGGCCGGCCCACCATGCTGGACATCCCGAACGGGCTCGCGCGCGGGGTGCGCGCGGCGTCCGATTTCCTGATGGCGCTGCAACTGACCGGGGCCGCCAAGCGAAGCTCGATCGCCAACCTCCAGCTCCGCCTGCCGGTGGTGGTGATCGGCGGCGGGCTGACCGCGATCGACACCGCCACCGAGAGCCTCGCCTACTACGTCCGCCAGGTGGAAAAATTCGCCGCCCGCTACGAAGTGCTCGCGGCGGAACGCGGCCCCGCCGCCGCGCGTGCCGGCTGGACCGAGGAAGAAGCGGCGATCGCCGACGAGTTCCTGGCTCACGCCGCCGCGCTGGCTGCGGAACGCGCCGCCGCGGCGCGCGAGGGCCGCGCCCCGGATTTCGTCCCGCTGCTGGACCGCTGGGGCGGCGCCACCATCGCCTACCGGCGCCGGCTGATCGACAGCCCCTCCTACACCCTCAACCACGAGGAAGTGGTCAAGGCGCTGGAGGAAGGCGTTCACTTCGCCGAGGGCCTGACCCCGGTCGCGGTGGAAACCGACGCTTACGGCCATGCCCGCGCCCTGCGCCTGGCCCGCGCCGACGGCACCGAGGTGACCCTGCCCGCCCGCGCCATCCTGGTCGCCGCCGGCACCCAGCCGAACACCGTGCTGGCGCGCGAGGACGGGCGCATCCGCCTCGACGGCCGCTATTTCCAGGCGCTGGACGAAACCGGCGCGCCGGTCACGCCGGTCCG
>JBMFXF010000044.1:3552-16422 GCA_049964515.1 Acetobacteraceae bacterium
CACCGCACTGCCGATGGCCGCGCCATCAGCTTCTTCGGCGATCTGCACCCGAGTTTCTTCGGCAACGTGGTCAAGGCGATGGGCAGCGCCAAGCGCGGCTATCCGGTGGTCTCGCGCGCGCTGGCGGCGCGCCCGCCGACCGAAGTCTCCGGCCCCGCGCTGATCGCCGCCTGCCGCGAGGCGCTGGCGCCGCGCGTCCACGCGGTGGAGCGGCTGACCCCCAACATCGTCGAAGTGGTGCTGCACGCCCCGGCGGCGGCGCGCGCCTTCCGCCCCGGGCAGTTCTTCCGCCTGCAGAATTTCGAGACCCGGGCCCCGGTGCTCTCCGAAGCCTCCGGCCGCACGGTGCTGGCGATGGAGGGCCTGGCGATGACCGGCGCCTGGACCGATCCGGCGCGCGGCCTGGTCTCCATCATCGCCCTCGAGATGGGCGGCAGCTCGGACCTCTGCGCGGCGCTGAAACCGGGCGAGCCGGTGGTGCTGATGGGACCCACCGGGGCGCCCACCGACCTGCCGGAGGGGAGCACGGTGGCGCTGGTGGGCGGCGGTCTCGGCAACGCGGTGCTGTTCTCCATCGGCGCCGCCCTGCGCGCGCGCGGCACGCGGGTGCTCTATTTCGCCGGCTACAAGCGGGCGATCGACCGCTACAAGGTGGCCGAGATCGAGCGCGCCGCCGACGTCATCGTGTGGTGCTGCGACGAGGCGCCGGGCTTCGCCCCCAGCCCCGACCGTCCGCAGGACCGCGCCTTCGTCGGCAATATCGTGCAGGCGATGGCGGCGTATGGCGCCGGCCGCCTCGGCGCGCAGGCGGTGAAGCTGGCCGAGTGCCGGCATCTGATCGCGATCGGCTCCGACCGGATGATGCAGGCGGTGGGGGCCGCGCGTGCGGGGCTGCTGGCGGGGATGCTGCCGGCGGATCATACCGCGATCGGCTCCATCAACTCGCCGATGCAGTGCATGATGAAGGAGGTCTGCGCGCAGTGCCTGCAACCGCAGATCGACCCCGCGAGCGGGGAGCGGCGGCTGGTGTTCTCCTGCTTCAACCAGGACCAGGCGCTGGACCTTGTGGATTTCCTGGCGCTGCACGAGCGGTTGGCTCAGAACGGCGTGCAGGAGAAGCTGACGGCGAAATGGGTGGACCGGGCATTGCGACGGCTGGGGGCGCGGTAGGGCGGGGCGGTGGCGCCCGACCTGCTCGAGCCTGGCGCCGCGCGCAGCCGCCCTCAAGGACGCTGCGCGCCGCTCCGCGGTGGCCCGCCGCGAAGGGGCGGCGGGCCATCCTTGACCGCGGCTGCGCGCGGCGCCCGGTGCAAGTTCAGGCCGGGACGAGGAAACGGCGCTCAAGCCGAACCAGGAAACGTTGGGGCGTTCTCCGCGCCCGTCGGGGGCTGCCGCCGCTTACCGCTCAACCACCATCGCGATCTCGCCCGCCAGCGTCTCCCCCGGCGCCAACACCGCCATCCCACCGCGATTGGCCGCGTCCGTCATATGGCTCACCGGCTCCACGCAGAAAAACCGCGCCCCCGGCGGGGTGAACACCACCAGGTGACCGAACGCGGCGCTCGCCTCCATCCGGAGCCGCCAGGGCGGTAGATCGAGCCGGGCCCGCCCGTCCCAGCCGGTGAACACGTCATCCAGCGCCACCGCCCCCACCGCGCGGCCGGCCGTATGATCCCACTCCGGCGGCACCGGCCCATGCGTAAGCGGCAGCCGCGCCGCATCCGCCCGCCACGCGCCGGTGGCGGAAAATTGCAGCCGGGCCCCGTCAGGACGCGGGAAATACGGGTGCAGCCCGAGCCCGGCCGGCGCCGGGCCGTCGGCCTCGTTGCGGATCCACAGCGCGAGATCGAGCCGCGCCGGCGCCAGCCGCACCCTCAGCCCGGCGGTGAAGGCGAAGGGCCACAGCGCCAGGTCCGCCGGCGCGCGCGGATGCCGCAGCTCGAGCGCGGCGGCATCGCCGGTGACGCGCACCGCCTCCCACCGCCGCACCCAGCCCACGCCGTGGATCGGCGTGGCAAAGCCCGGATCGGCGCGGCTCAGCCGGTAGTCCCGGCCCTGGAAACGGAACCCGCCGCCGCCGATGCGATTGGAGAACGGCACCAGCGGATACGCCCCCAACCCGCGTGCCCGCCCGGCCAGCACCGCCTCCGGCCCCGCGGGGCGCAGGATCGGCACCCGCCCGATCCGCCAGCCCAGGATCCCCCCGGCTTCCGGCGCCAGCACCAGGCCGGCGTCCCCGGCCGCGAGCGCGATCATCCCCCGTCGCCGGGCCGGGCCGACAGCGCGCCCAGGATCATCGCCCCGGAGGCGAGCATCCCGATCCCCACCCCCATCCAGGCGGCGAGCAACCAGGGCGGTTCGGGACGCTTCGGTCCCTTGGTGGTGGTGGCACGTGCGGCCATTGGGCGGGTTCCTCCGTGACCGCTTAGCAGCACGCCCGGCCGTCCGGTTCAAGCCGCCAGCAGCCGGTGAAACAACAGCCCGTCGGCCGTGCCCCCCGCGGCGGTCAGCCGCGCCTGCGGCAACCGCCCGGTCTCGACCCATCCCGCGGCGTGGTAGAGCGCGGCGGCCGGCCCCTCGGTGGTCTCCAAGGTCAGCAGCCGCCGTCCCGCGTCCCGCGCCGCCGCCTCCACCGCCACCAGCAGCGCGCGGGCCAGCCCGTGCCGGC
The DNA here is from genome assembly GCA_049964515.1 of Acetobacteraceae bacterium. GTDB lineage: Bacteria > Pseudomonadota > Alphaproteobacteria > Acetobacterales > Acetobacteraceae > JAJZVS01. The sequence goes on from JBMFXF010000044.1 coordinate 6,221, forward strand.
GATGCGCGCCTGCCACCAGCAGCTTCTTCACCGCCGCCCGATGCGGCTGGTCGGGCGCGGTCGCCAGATCGAGGCTGACGGTCCCCGCCAGCGCGCCCTCCGACCACGCCGCCAGCACTGCCCGCTCGCCCCGCGCCACTCGGCCGGCGACGCGGGTCCAATAAGCGCGCGCCGCCGCCAGGGTCAGGTCCGGTCGGAAGGAGACCGGCGCGCCCTCGGCCGCGGCCTCGGTCAGCAGCGCCGCCAGCCGCGGCACCGCCGAGGCCGCGCCGGCCGCGTCCAGCACCGCGACCTCATGCCATGGCCGCCGGTAACCATACTCCAACGAATGCGAGATATCCTGCAGCGGTCGGATCGGCCCGCTGCGCAGGAACGACTGCTTTTCGTAGAACCGATGCGCGCGGGTGAAGCGGGTGTCCGACCACAGCACCAGCGGCACCGGCCCGGCGTGCCCGGCGGCGGTGCAAAGCAGCCGCTCGGCGAGCCCGGTCCCGCGCAGCGCGGAGGCGAGATAGAGCCGGCAGATTTCCGCCCCCTCGGGATGCGGACGGAGCGCGATCATCCCGACCACGCTTCCCGTCGCATCCTCCGCCGCCCAGAGCGCGCCGCCCGCCGCCGCGTAGTACGACGCCAGCGCCCGCAACTCGGGCATCTCGCCGTCGAGATCGAAGATGATGGAGGGGTATTCGCCCCAGCAGGCCCGGATCAGGGCGATGAACCCGGCCGCGTCGGCGTCCCGACCCGGCCGGATCGCGACGCTCACCGCAGCCGCTCGCAGAAGGCGGCGATGCGCCGGCAGCCTTCCACCAGCACCGATTCCTGGGCGGCGGTGCTGACGCGGATATAGGGGCTCATGCCGTAGGACACGCCGGGCACGATCGCCACATGCGCTTCCTCGAGCAGGGCGCGGGCGAATGCCTCGTCCGAATCGATCTCCCGCCCGGCCGGCGAGCGGCGGCCGAGGCAGCCGGCGACGTTGGGAAACACGTAGAACGCCCCCTCCGGCTTGTGGCAGATCAGGCCGGGCGCCGCGTTCAGCATCTCCACCGCGATGTCGCGCCGACGCTGATAGGCGCTCACCATCTCCGCCACCCCCTCCTGCGGCCCGTCCAGCGCGGCGGCGGCGGCGGCCTGGCCCACGCTGGACACGCCGGCGGTGATCTGCCCCTGCATGTTGACCATGGCGCGGATCAGCGCGCGCGGCCCGGCGGCGAAGCCGATGCGCCAGCCGGTCATGGCGTAGGTCTTGGACACGCCGCTGATGGTCAGCGTGCGATCGGCCAGATCGGGCGCTACCGCGGCCATGGTGGCGTGGCGGAATCCGTCGAACACCAGATGCTCGTACATGTCGTCCGACATGATCCAGACATCCGGATGCCGGCGCATCACCGCGGCGATGGCGGCCAGTTCGTCGGCCGAGCAGGCGGCGCCGGAGGGGTTGTTCGGGTTGTTCAGGATCAGCCATTTGGAGCGCGGCGTGATGGCGGCCTCGATATCCTCCGCCCGCGGCTTGAAGCCGTTGTTCTGCGGGCAGGGCACGAACACCGGGGTGGCGTCCAGCAGCCTGGTCATCAGCGGATAGGCGTTCCACGACGGCACCGGAATGACCACCTCGTCGCCCGGATCCAGCGTGGCGGCCAGCGCGTTGTAGATGCACTGCTTGCCGCCGTTGCCGACGCTGATCTGGTCGAGCCCGAACTCGAGCCCGGAATCGCGGCGGAACTTGCGCTGGATGGCGGCTTTCAGCGCCGGCGTGCCGTCCTGCGGCGGGTATTTGGTCTCCCCGCGCAGCGCCGCCTGGTAGCCGGCCTCGATCGCCGGGCGCGGAGAGGCGAAGCCCGGCTCGCCCAGGGTCAGCGCCACCACGTCCACGCCCTGGGCGCGCAGTTCGCGCGCGCGCATGGTCATGGTGGTGCTGGCCGCCACCTGGACGCGCGCGAGCCGCTGCGCCAGTGCCGGCATCAGGAGAGCCCCGCGCAGAACCGCTGGATGCGCTTGCAGGCCTCGGTCAGGGTCGGCAGGTCCGACGCATAGCTGACCCGGAAATGATCCGGATAGCAGAACGCCGCGCCGTGCACGGTGGCCACCCCCTCCTCCTCCAGCAGCGCCGTCACGAACGCCTCGTCGTTGGTGATTTTCTTGCCCCCGCGCGAGGTCTTGCCGAGGCAGCCGTGCATCCCCGGATAGACGTAGAACGCGCCTTCCGGCTTGTGGCAGGTCAGGCCCGGGGCGGCGTTCAGCATCTCCACCACCAGGTCGCGGCGTTCCTGATAGGCGCGGCGCATCACCTCGATACTGTCCTGCTGGCCGCTCAGGGCTTCCACCGCCGCGGCCTGGCTGATCGAGGACGGGTTGGAGGTGGACTGGCTCTGCAGCTTGTCCATCGCCTTGATGAGCGCCACCGGCGCGCCGGCGTAGCCGATGCGCCAGCCGGTCATCGCATAGGCCTTGGAGCAGCCGTTCATGGTCAGCGTGCGTTCGCGCAGCCGCGGCTCCACCTCCAGAATGGTGGCCGGGCGGAACCCGTCATAGGCGAGCTTCTCGTAGATGTCGTCGGTGAACACCCACACGTCCGGATGGCGCATCAGCACCTCGCAGATCGGGCGCAGCTCGTCGGCGTTGTAGGCGGCGCCGGTGGGGTTGCAGGGGTTGTTGAACATGAACCATTTGGTGCGCGGCGTGATCGCCGCTTCCAGGTCCTCGGCGCGCAGCTTGAAGCCGTGGTTCTGCCCGCAGGGCACCAGCACCGGCTTGGCTTCCGCCAGCGAGACGATGTCGGGGTAGGTGACCCAGCACGGGCTCGGGATGATGACCTCGTCGCCGGGGCCGGTGGTGGCCAGCATGGCGTTGAAGATCACCTGCTTGCCGCCGGTGGAGATGATGATCTCCTCCGGCTTGTACTCGAGACCGTGATCGGCCTTGAACCGGGCCGCCACCGCGCGGCGCAGCGCGGGCGTGCCAGAGACGTCGGTGTATTTCGTCTCGCCCGCCGCGATGGCGCGAATTGCGGCCTGTTTCACGTTCTCCGGGGTGTCGAAATCCGGCTCGCCCTGCGACAGGCTGATCACGTCCTTCCCCGCCGCCTGCATGGCGCGGGCGACGGTGGAGATGGCGATCGTCAGGCTGGGGCTGATGCGATCGAGACGGTCGGAGGTGAGCTTCATTGGGTATGGCCTGCGGGGGAGGGAAAAGGCGGCGGAACCTAGCGAAGGGGGCGGGCGGGGGCAATCTTTGGCGGACGCGGAGAAGAGAAGCCTCAGATTGGAAGATTGAATTCTGGTAACGGCCGGCCCATATTGTGGCAGGCCGCGGGTGGACCCGAGCTATCCGCAGGCCCGCCGGATCGTTCGCCAGGTATCGCAGGCAGGCGGTGCGCCTTCCGGGCTGCTGCCGCTCCGAGGAGACCGAGGTTATCATCCACCGCGACCGCGAAGTCCTGGATGTGATCCCCTCCGGTCGGCCCGGCGACTGGGACGGGTTTTTCGCCGCACTTCAGGGAATCGCGATCCCGGAGGATTTCCTGAGCGAGCGCGGACGCGACCAGGGCAGCCAGGACCGCGACCCGTTTACCGGCTGGCACGAATGACCGTGCCTTCGACATTGTGATGGTCTCGGGCACGCGGAGCAGCCAGTTCCGGTCCCGTCAAACCGGGGGCCGCCCGTGCCGTCACCTCCCCCGGATCACGACCCCGCGCCGGACGGCGCAGTAACGGTCGGCGCAGTAACGGTCGGGTCCAGCCCCACGGCCGCGGGAGCCGCCGCCCCCGCCGAAGCCCCGCCCGCCGCCGGCGCCACCGCCAGATCCGGCGCGTGCTTCTTCCCCGGCCGCTGGTGCGGGATGTCCACCGTGTAGTCCGGCACCACCCGCGCCTGCTTGCCCGCGATCACCAGCACCCGCATCCCGATCGGCAGCGGCTGCCGGTCGGTCTGCGCCACCGAGACCAGGTGCCCGTCGGTTTCCTGCACGATGTATTCGTAGCCCTTGGCGTCCGCCACCGCCTGCTCGGCGGCGCTGCCGGCGATTCCGCCCAGCAGGGTCCCGCCGATGGTGCCGAACGCCGAGGCCACCGCCCCCCCGGGGGTCTGCGAGCCGGCCACCCCGCCGGCCGCCCCGCCGCTCACCGCCCCCACCGTGCCGTCGGGGCGGATCAGCACCGGGCGAACGCCCACGATCTCCCCGCGCTCCACCTTGGCCGCCTGCTGGGCGGCGTCGGCGGCGTAGGTATCGGGCGAATAGCTCGGGCTGCACGCGCCGAGCGCGAGCGGGACGGCCAGCAGCAGCAGGGAAACGCGGGTCACGGAGGCGGCACTCGGGAGGATGGCGGGGCGGATATAGTCAGCCCGGGGCGCGGCGGGAATGCGGCGGCTTTGTCGCCGGACCGGGGCCGCGCTACGCTGCCCCCGCAGCCATCAGGGGAAGCGCTCCGCCATGATCCACGTCATCGCCATCATCACCGCCAAACCCGGCCAGCGCGGCCATATTCTCGAGGCGTTCCGCGCCAACATGCCGGCGGTCCACGCCGAGCAGGGATGCATCGAATACGGACCCGCCGTCGATGCCGCCGGCATGGGCGGCTTCCAGACCAAATTCGGCGACGACACCTTTGTGGTGATCGAGAAATGGGAGTGCAAGGAAGCGCTCGCCGCCCACGCCGCCTCCCCGCACATGGCGGCCTATGGCGCGAAGACCCGGGAGTGGATCGCGAGCCGGGTCATCCACGTGCTGGAACCGGCGGGCTAACCCGCCAGCGCCGCCACCGCGGCGGCCACCGCCGCGGCATGGCCGGGCACCTTCACCTTGCGCCAGATCCGCGCCACCAGCCCGTCGCGGTCGATCAGGAAGGTGCTGCGCTCCATCCCCATGTAGGCCCGGCCGTACATGGATTTCTCCACCCAGGTTTCGTACGCCTCCGACACCGCGCCGGTCTCGTCGGAAGCCAGCGGGAACGCGAGCCCGTATTTGGCGGCGAATTTCTCCAGCGCCGGCATCCGGTCGCGCGAGACGCCGATCACTTCGGCGCCGATCGTGCCCAGCGCCGGCAACGCCTCCTGGAAGGCGCAGGCTTCCTTGGTGCAGCCCGGCGTGTCCGCCTTGGGGTAGAAATACAGCACCACCGGCCGCCCGCGCAGCCCGGCCAGGCTGACCTCGCGCCCGCCGGTGGCCTGCATCCGGAAATTCGGCGCCGGGGCGCCCTCGGTCACGCTCATGGCGGCAACTCCCCCACCAGTTTCACGAACAGGGCGCGCGTCGCGGCCGCCTCGCGGTCGAGGATGGCGAGCAATCCGGCAAGGTCAAGGGGTGGCGTCTCGCCGCGCGCCTGGCCCACCGCGCGCAGCAGGGTCCGCACCGAGGCTTCCGGCAGCGTCGCCGGGGGCGCGCGGCCGAGCGTGATCCGCAGCATCCCCTGCACGGTGCGCCACAGCCGATCGGCCGCGATCAGCCGCGCCGCATCCTCCCCGGCCAGCACGCCGGCCGCGGCCAGCGCCCGCAGCGCCGGCCCGGTGCCGGGTTCCAAGCAGTCGGGGCGCGCGGCGGTCAGTTGCAACACCTCGGCGATGAACGCCACCTCCATGCCGCCGCCGGCGCGCAGCTTCACGTCCCATGGGCCGGCGGGCGGCAGCTCGCGCGCCAGCCGCGCCCGCATCGCCGCCGCATCTGCGCGCACCCGCGCCGGATCGCCGGCTTGCAGCAGCGCCTCGGCCACCGCCGCGCGCACATGCGCAGAGAGCCGCGCCGGCCCCGCCACCACCCGCGCGCGGGTCAGCGCCATCCGCTCCCAGGTCCAGGCGTCCTGCTGATGGTAGCGGCGGAATCCGGCCAGCGAGACCGCCACCGGCCCCTTGTTGCCGGACGGGCGCAGCCGCATATCCACCTCGTACAGCGGGCCGTCGGCGCCGGGCGCGGTCACCGCGGCGACGAAGGCATGCGCGGCGCGGATGAAATACTGCGCCACCGGCAGCGTGCGCGGCCCGCCGGAGGATTGCGCCACCCGCGCCGGGTGGTCGTAGATCAGCATCAGGTCCAGATCGGACCCGGCCATCATCTCCCGGCCCCCGGCCTTGCCGAGCAGCACCACCGCCATCGCGCCGCCACGCACCCGCCCGTAGCGGGAGGCGAAATCGTCCATCACCGCGTCCAGCAGCGCGGCCAGGGCGGCGTCGGCCAGGGCGGCACGGCGGGCGGCGGCGGCATCGACGTCCAGCCGCCCTTCCAGGGTGGCCGCCGCGACCGCGAACTCCACCTCCCGCACCACCGCGCGCACGGTGGCGATGGTGGTTTCCAGGTCGCGCGCATCCGCGAGCCGCGCGCGCAGGCTGCGCCCGGGGTCGGGCGTGTCCCCGGCCAGCAGCGCGTCCAGCGCCCCCGCGTTCTGCGCCAGATACTCGCCGAGCGAGGGGGCCGCGCCCAGGATCGCGGCCAACCGTTCGATCAGCGCCGGGTTGCGCTCGAACAGCGAGAGCAGGCCGACGCCGGCCGGCAGCCGGGCCAGCAGCGCGTCGAGCCGGGCGAAGGCCGCATCCGGCGTCGGCTGGCGGGCGAACTCGGCCAGGATGGCGCTCAGCAGCCGGGCCAGGATCTCGCGGGCGCGTTCCGACCGCAGCGCCCGCACCCGCCCGGCGAGCCAGCCGCGCAGGGTGGCGATCACCCGGGGCGGGTCGGCAAAGCCCAGCGCGCCCAGTCGGGCCACCGTCTCCGCCGGGGCCGGGTCGTCGCCGCTGAGGTCGATCTCGCCCACCGCGCTGGCCGCGCCCAGCGGGTCGGGAATCTGCTCGAACACCTCGGCGTAGCAGGCGCGTACCCGGTCGAGATGGCGGAGCAGGGCGGGTGCCAGCGCCGTGGCGCCCGGATAGCCCATGAAACGGGCAAAATCCGCCAGCGCGTCGGCGGCCCCGGGCAGGCTGTGGGTCTGCCGGTCGGCCACCATCTGCAGCCGGTGCTCGACCCGGCGCAGGAAGCGATAGGCGCGCACCAGCGTCCCGGCGACGCGGCCTGGGATCAGCCCGGCGCGGGCCAGGGCGCGCAGCGCCGGCACCGTGCCCGGCACCCGCAGCGCCGGGTCGCGCCCGCCCCAGATCAGCGCCAGGGTCTGCGCCAGGAACTCGATCTCGCGGATGCCGCCCGGGCCGAGCTTGATGTTGCGCCCGGCGATGCGGCCGATCGCATCGCCCGCCGGGACGGGGCCGGCGCGGTGCTGGTCGATCCGCCGCTTGACCGCGTGGATGTCGGCGATCAGCGCGAAATCGAGGCCGCGCCGCCAGACGAACGGGCGGATCGCCTCCAGGAACGCCGCTCCGGCCGCCAGGTCGCCGGCCACCGGGCGGGCCTTGATCATCGCCGCGCGTTCCCAGTTCTGGCCCATGGTTTCGTAATACGCGACCGCGGCGGGCAGGCTGATCGAGGGCGGGGTCGCCGCCGGGTCCGGGCGCAGGCGCAGGTCGGTGCGGAACACGTAGCCCTCGGCGTCGCGCGCCTCCATCAGGCCCACCAGCGCGCGCGCCAGCTGGCTCATCAGCGGCCCGGGTTCCGCCGCGGCCTCGCCATCGGCGGCGGGGGCGTATAGTGGGGCATCGGGATCGTGGATCAGGATGAGGTCGATATCGCTCGAATAATTCAGCTCGCGCGCGCCGAGCTTGCCCATGCCCAGCACGATCAGCCCGCTGTCCGGGGCCGGGTGGGCGGGATCGGCCAGTCGGATGCGCCCGGCATCGTGCAGACCGCGCAGCAGATGGGCGACCGCGACGGTGAGCGCGGCCTGCGCGAAATCCGACAGCGCCGCGGTCACCTGCTCCAGCCGCCAGATGCCGCCGAGATCGGCCATCGCCACCGCCAGCGCCAGCCGCCGCTTGGCCTGGCGCAGTGCCGCCGCCAGCGCGGGGCGCGGCAGGGTGGGCGGCAGCGCGGCCACCTCGGCCAGCAGCGCGGCGATGACCGGTCCCGGGCCGCGGTCGCGCACGGCGCGGAACGTCACCGTCTCGCGCCGGGCCAGTTCGGCGAGATAGGGGCTGTGGCGGTCGAGCGCGGCGCTCGGGTCGGTGGTCATCGCACCGGGCCAAGCACGCCATGAGGCGGCTCGCGGGTCAAGCCGGGCGCGCCTGCCTGCATTGCCTGCACGTCGCGGCCACCCTGGCGCTGACGGTGGCGCTGGTGGGCGGGGTGGCGCTGGGGGCGCTGGCCTGGCGGCTCGGCCAGGGGCCGGTGGCGCTGCCGTGGTTGCGCGGACGGATCGTCGCCCTGGCGGCACGGAGCCTGGCGCCGGCGACGGTGCGGATCGGGCGGGTCGCGCTGGGTTGGGAGGGGTTCCAAGGCGGCCTTGGCCTGCCGCTGGTGCTGGTGCTGCGCGACGTCACCGTGACCGACGCGGCCGGGGTAGGACGGGTCAGCCTGAAGCGCGCCGATGTGGCGCTGTCGGTGCCGGCGCTGCTGCGGCTGCGCCTGGCGCCGCGGGGGGTGCTGCTCGAGGGCCCGCGGCTGGTGCTGCGGCGGCGGCGGGATGGCGCGCTGGATGTGGGGTTCGGCACCGGGGTCGGCGCGGCGCCGGGGGCGTTGATGGCGGAGCTGGCGCGCCCGCCGGCCGCCGTCGCCGGACCGGCGCGGTTCGGCCCGCTGTCGCAGCTGCGGGTGGTGCTGATCCGCGACGCGACGGTGCTGCTGATCGATGACGCCTCCGGCACCTTGTGGCGGGCGCCGGGGGCAACGCTGACGCTGCGGCGAGGCGCCGACGGCGGGGTGAGCGCCGCGGCGCGGCTGACGGTGCCGCTGGCCGGGCAGCGGGTGCGGGTGGCGCTGGCCGCGACCCTGCCGACGGGCGGGACGGAGGCTGAGGTGCGGGCGCAGCTGGCCCCGGTGGTGCCGGCCGCGCTCGCGGGTGCCGCGCGGGTGCTGGCCCCGCTCGGCGCGATCGCGGCACCGGTGGGCGGGAGCGCGCGGTTCCGGATCGGCGCCGACGGCCGCCCGCACCGCGGCCGGCTGGCGCTGACTGTGGGAGCGGGCACGCTGCGCTTCGCCGGCGGCAGCGTGCCGATCCTCGATGGATCGCTGCGCGCCGGGCTCGACGGCGGGACGATCACGCTGGACGCGCTGCGGCTGCGCCTGCCCGCGCTCGACCAGCCCGGGCCCACTGCGCTCACCCTGCGGGGCAGCCTGGCCGAGACCGGCGGGGGCTGGGTCGCCGCGGTCAGCCTGGGCTTCGACCATGTTGCCTTCGCCGCGCTGCCGCGGCTCTGGCCACCGGGCCTGGCGGCGGACGCGCGCGGCTGGCTGCTCAAGAACGTCCCCCGGGGCGAGGCCGCCGACGGCGCCTTCACCTTCGGCGTGGCGACCGGGCCGGGGCTGGCGCATCCGCGGTTGTTCCAGGCGGCGGGGCAGCTGCGCGGCTCGGGTCTCGAGGTCCACTGGCTACGCCCGGTGCCGCCGCTGCGGGACGGGACCGCGCTGCTGCGGATGGCCAAACCGGACGTGCTGGACATCGTGGTCCAGGGTGGGCGGCAGGCGGCGGCGCCGGGCGCGCCGGGCGGGCTGGTGGTGCGCTCGGGGCTGGTGCGGATCGACGGGCTGACCCATCACGACCAGTTCGCACATATCTCGGCCGAGATCGCCGGCCCGGTGGCGGCGGCGGTGGCGCTGCTCAAGGAGCCGAAGCTGGGGCTGCTCGCGCGGCATCCGCTGCCGCTGCACGACCCCGCGGGCACGGCTTCGGTGCGGCTGCGGGTGTTCGTGCCGCTCGAGAAGCACCTGCGGCTGAGCGAGGTGCGCGCCGCCGCCCGCGCCTCGCTGAGCGGGGTGCATCTGGCCCGGGTGGCGGCGGGGCGGGATCTGGACCAGGCGACGGTGGGGCTGGTGGTGGGGATGGACGGTCTCACCCTGACCGGGCACGGGCGCTGGGCGGGAATCCCGGTCCGCCTGTCGGGGCGGATGGTGTTTCAGCCCCCCGCCGGCGGGGTCAGCCAGCAACTCACCGCGCGCGGCCACGCGGATGCCGCCGCGCTGGCCGCCGCCGGGTGGGCGCTGCCGCCGGGGCTGCTCGGGGGGGCGGCGGCGGTCTCGGCGGTGGTGACCGAACGCCAGGGCGGGACCGGGGATGTGGCGTTGCGGGCCGAGCTGGCGGCGGCGCGGCTGCATGTGGCGGCGCTGGACTGGGACAAGCCGGCCGGCGCGCCGGCGGTGGTCGCGGTCGATCTGCCGCTGCTGCGCGACCGGCTGG
>JBMFXF010000045.1:0-16098 GCA_049964515.1 Acetobacteraceae bacterium
TTCTTGCGTGGACCCGAGTCTCCACAAATCGATCTTGCGTGGCCCGAAGGCGGGAACCCTTTTTCCGCAGCCTGCTATACAAGAAGGCGAAGGGGCAGCCCGCAAAGCTGTGTCACCTCGGGCATGTGGTGATGGAGAACCGCAGCGGCCTGGTGGTGGCCGCCAGCGTGACCCATGCCACCGGCACCGCCGAGCGCGAGGCGGCCGTGGCCATGGTCGAAGGCCTCGGCAGGGAGCAGCGCATCACGCTGGGCGCCGACAAGGCCTACGATACCCAGGATTTCGTAGCCCGGATGCGACGGCTGCGGGTGACCCCGCATGTGGCACAAAACAATTCCGCCCGGGCGTCCGCGATCGACGGCCGCACCACGCGCCACCCCGGCTACGCGATCAGCCTGCGACAGCGCAAGCGGATCGAAGAGGTGTTCGGCTGGATGAAGACGGTGGCCGGGATGCGCAAGACCCGTCATCGCGGTACCGCGCGGGTGGGCTGGATGTTCAGCCTTACCGCGGCCGCCTACAACCTGGTGCGGCTGCCGAAGCTGCTGGGGGCCACAGCGTAGCGATACCCGGAGTCTGTCCAAAACCGCCCCGGAGGCGGAATTCTCCCCGTCGGGGAGCGGGAATAGCGAAAATTCCGCCCCTGAACGCACGGCAAGCCGCGTAGAATGCCGGGAAATCCGACAAACTTGGGCGATTTTCCGCAGCCTGTTAAAAGCCGCCGAAGCGCTTCATTCGGACTTTCAGAGAAACCACGTCGCTCATTTTCGATGCACCTGTGCACATCGAAATCCACCTCGATTGTTCGGTATTCTCCCAATCTCCTATACTCCGTCCCTACGGGAGTAGAGGAGTATAGTTCGAGGGGGTCGGCATTTCAAGCCCCCAATCGGCTCCGCATGGAAAATTCTGATGACCCGACATCCAGCGGTGCTGCCGGTCCTTCGCTACCGCCCGCAGCCACCAAGGCGCGCACGAAGCTGGCCGCCGTCGCTGGTGTCTCGCATGGCACGCTCGCCAAGGGCGCCCGGGGCGCCGGGTGGTGAGGCTCAGCGTGCGGCCGCCGCAGGCAGGGCGCTGATCGCGGCGGCGCGTTCGCTTTTGGCGAGGTAGAATGCCTCTGAGTCTCGTGGGTCGGGGGCGGGCAGGCGTCGCGCAGCCTTGGCCTGGGTAGTGCTGGCGGTGCTGGTGGCGGTCATTGGCCCCGCCCCCGGCAGGTGGCGGGCGTCAATCCTCACATCCGGCGGCGGGGGCCAGCACTGGCCGCAGCCCCAGCTTCCCGGTCCCGGTGCGCCTGCGAAGATTGCCCGGGTGGAGGCGTCCTCCCCCGATCCCGCGCCACCTATACCCCACCTTCACCCCGCCCTACGACCAACCCCCGGAATTCGCCGCAGCGGACAAATACGCAGCGCATCGCCATCCAGATTGGACCGAACCCTCCGGCACCGCCCCGCAAAGCCCAACCCGTAAGCCCCAAGCGCCGCCAGCACCGACCCACGCCGATGCCGCGACGACCACAACCCCCACAGCGGCCCCGCATGGCCACGGATCGCCCGCGCAACCTCCGCCTCCAACCGCCCCGGCGCCCCCGGATGCAGCAGGTTGTTGTCCGCCCCCAGAAACCGCACGTCGCGCGGCGCGAACGCGGCCACGTAGCCCATCGGCGCCCCGTCCAGCATCACCACCAGGCTGCGCGGCGGCAGCCTCGGCAGCCGCACCGCGACCGCCCGCGGCCCCGGCGGGGCGTGGCCCCAGTTCGGCACCACGGTCCAGCCCATCACCAGCGCGGCCAGCACGCCGGCCGCCAGCGCCGCGGGAACCCGGCCGAGGCGGGCCAGCACGGGCGCCAGCGCCGCCAGCAACAGCGGCCCGCTGAGCAGTTCCAGCGTCACCAGGTAGCGCTCGATCCCGAACAGGCCCGCCCACAGCGCGTAGCCCACAACCCACAGCGCGGCCAGCCTCGGCGCCAGCGGGTGCCGGCGCGCCAGCAGCGCCAGCAGCCCCAGCGTGCCGAGCGCGATCCGCGGGTCGCGCAGCTTCAACTCGGCGCCGAGCGGGGCGGCCCACAGCGCCCAGCGCAGCGGGCGGGACAGCGCGCCCCAAAGGCTGTGCGGGTAGAATCGCGCGTCGGTGAACGGCACCGCGGCGATCCAGGGCGAGTGGAACAGCTGGTTGTAGATCGGAAACACCGGGTCGCCGTAGCGCCAGGCGAGCCAGACCCACCACCAGCCCGCCGTCACCGCCGCGCCGGCGACGGCGCCGAGACCGAAGCGCACCCGCCGCGGCGCCAGCAGGAACAGCCCCACGGCGAACGGGGCGGCGGTGAGTTTCATGCCCACCGCCATGCCCGTCAGCAGGCCGGACCGCGTCGGTCTCGCGACCAGCAGCGCGCCCAGCAGCGCGGCGGCGGGCAGCATCTCGCTCATGGCGCCGGCGAAGGTGGAGGCGCCGGCGGCACCGGTGACGCCGATCAGCGCCGCCGCCGCGGCCGGCAGGGCTTCGAGGCCAAGCCGGCGCGCCAGCAGGAACGCCAGGAACGCCGCCAGCCCTTGCGGCAGGGCCAGCACCGCGCCGAGCAGCGCGGGATGCCGGTTCAGCGCCACCAGCGCCAGCGCGTGCAGCAGATCGAGCAGCGGGGCGTAGAAGCTTTGCAGCTGCGCCGGCGCGATGTCGCGCCCGAGCCGCCCGCGGAGCAGGGCGAACCCGTCGTAGAGATGGTAATTGCGGAGATCCCAGTCGGCCTCCGGGCCGACATGGCCCGCGTGCCAGGCGCCGGCGGCGGCGGCCAGCGCCAGGAAAGCGATCAGGGCGGGATGGACGCGACTCCGGACGGGGGCGAGCGCGGCGCGGCGCGGCAGGGCGATCTCCATCCGCCCGCGATAGCCCGGGCGGATGAGGGCGCGGTTAACGGGGCCGGGCGAACCCGGCCCGCGTCAGACCTTCTCCACCTGCCCGTATTCCAGCTCGACCGGCGTCGAACGCCCGAAGATCGAGACCGAGACCTTCACCCGGCCCTTGTCCTCGTCCACTTCCTCGACCGTGCCGTTGAAGCTGGTGAACGGCCCGTCGGCCACCCGCACCTGCTCGCCCACCGCATACAGCACCGCCGGGCGCGGATGCTCCACCCCCTCCTTCGACTGCTTGAGGATGCGCTCGGCCTCGGCCTCGGTGATCGGCGAGGGCTTGTTGCGGGTGCCGAGGAAGCCGGTGACCTTGGGGGTATCCTTGACCAGGTGCCAGGCGTCGTCGGAAAGTTCCATCTTCACCAGCACGTAGCCGGGGAAGAACTTGCGCTCGGCGTTGACCTTCTGGGCGCGGCGGATCTCCACGACCTCCTCGGCCGGGACCATCACCTGCTCGATCTGGTCCGCCAGCCCCTTCTGGGCCGCGGTTTCCATGATCTGGGTCGCGATCTTCTTCTCGAACCCGGAATACACATGCAGCACGTACCAGCGTTTTGCCATGACCCTACCTCAATTCCCGACGCCGAACAGCAGCCGCATGCCGAACCCGATCACCTGGTCCACCACCAGGAAGAAGACGATGGTCACCACGACCATCGCCAGCACCACACCGGTGGTCACCAGTGTCTCCTTGCGCGAAGGCCAGGTGGTCTTGGACGCTTCGCTGCGCACGTCGCGCAAGAACTTCGCCGGGTTGAACGCCAATGTCTGAGTGCTCCACGAAAAACAAGAATCGCTGCCGGCGCCGGCCCTCGGGTTCCGGCTGGCAGGGGTGGAGGGTCTCGAACCCCCAGCCTCCGGTTTTGGAGACCGGCGCTCTAGCCAATTGAGCTACACCCCTCCGGCCCGGCGGTGCGGTCGGCGTAGAAAGGCCGCCTGGGGGCGGCTGTCAAGGCGGGGGACCGTCGGCGCATCGGTTTGCCCGACCCATCGGCGCAAGCCCCTTGAACCGGGCGGCGAATTGGGGAAGATGGCGCCGTCCGTGCCGGGGCGGCTTCCCCGGCGCACGCCACCAGCGCCCCGGTCCGCCGGGGTTTCGGAGAGATCAGGTCGGGCATGAGCGATCACGCGCACGGCACCGCCGTCATCAGAAGTTCCGGGCTGAAGCAGCCCTACCACCTGGTTGATCCCAGCCCGTGGCCGATCGTCGGCGCCTTGTCCGGGCTGTGCATCGTGCTGGGCATCATCTTCGCCGCCCATTACGGCAACTACACCATGCTGGTGATCGGCACCGTGCTGGCGCTGACCACCATGTTCTTCTGGTGGCGATCGGTGCTGGCGGAAAGCCGCACGCCGGGGGCGCACAGCGCGGTGGTGCGGCTCGGGCTGCGCTACGGGATGATGTTCTTCATCTCCTCGGAGGTGATGTTCTTCGTCGCCTTCTTCTGGGCGTTCTTCAACTTCGCCCTGTTCCCCTCGAACGTGGCAGGGGTCGCGCATCCGATCTGGCCGCCGCCCGGCATCCATTCGATCGATCCGTTCCATCTGCCGATCCTCAACACCATGATCCTGCTGCTCTCGGGCACCACCGTGACCTGGGCACATCACTCGCTGCTGGAAGGCGACCAGAAGGGGCTGGTGACCGGGCTCGGCCTCACCATCCTGCTCGGCGCCGCCTTCACCGGCTTCCAGGCGTGGGAGTTCACCCATGCCCCGTTCCATTTCGTCGGCGGCGGCGTCTATCCCTCGGTGTTCTTCCTGGCCACCGGGTTCCATGGGTTCCACGTGATCGTCGGCACCTGCTTCCTGGCGGTGTGCTGGTTCCGCGCCCGGCGCCGGGAGTTCACCCCGGAGCGGCATTTCGGCTTCGAGGCGGCGGCCTGGTACTGGCATTTCGTCGATGTGGTGTGGCTGTTCCTGTTCACCTGCGTCTATGTCTGGGGGGCGAGCGCGGTCGTCGCCAAGTGAGCGACCCGACGCCCTGGTCCGGCGCCCCGCCGTCGCTGTTCACGGTAGGGCTGCGCGGGCGCTGCCCGCGCTGCGGCCAGGGGCGGTTGTTCGACGGGCTGCTGGCGCTGCGGGAGCGTTGCCCGGTCTGCGGGCTTGATTTCCGCGGCGCCGACGCTGGCGATGGGGCCCCGGTCGGGGTGATGTTCGTGCTCGGGCCCCTGCTGGTCATTCTGGCGTTCTGGATGGAGTTCCGCTTCGACCCGCCGATCTGGGTCTATGTGGTGGTGCTGATCGGGGTCTCGCTGCCGCTGGCGGTGCTGATGATCCGGGTCATCAAGGCCTCGCTGCTCGGCATCCAGTTTCGCTACCGCGCCTCGGAGATGGACCGCTGAGCCTGAAGCTCCGCCGCCTTGCCGTGCCGGGGGTGATGTCGGCGGTGATGATCGCCATCCTGCTCGCGCTCGGGTTCTGGCAGGTGCGTCGCCTGGCCTGGAAGGAGCGCATCCTGGCCCGTATCGCCGCGGCCGAGGCGGCGCCGCCCATCCCGCTGCCCGCCCACCCGTCCAAGTTCGAGAAGGTGGCCATCACCGGGCGCTACCGTCCCGACCTCGCGGTGCATTTCGCCGACGTGGTGAAGGACACCAACCGGGGGCCGGCGATGGGCACCGACCTGGTGGTGCCGCTGATCCGGGCCCACGGGCCGCCGGTGCTGGTGGATCGGGGCTGGATTCCGCTGTCCCTTCCGGCCCATGTGTTCTGGCCGGCGGGGCGGACCACGGTGGCCGGATTCGTCTGGCACGCCGAGCGCCCGGGCCTGTTCACCCCGCGCGCCGAGCCGCACCGGCGCCGCATCTTCGTGCTGGACCCGGCGCGAATCGCCCGCATGGTGGGGCTGCCCCGGGTGGCGCCGTTCGTGCTGATCGCGCTGCCCTCGGCAGGGCAGCGGGGCTACCCGGTTCCCGCCCGGCACCTGCCGCGCCCGCCCAACCATCATCTGATCTACGCGGTGATCTGGTTCACCCTGGCGGGCGCGCTGGCGGTGATCTTCGGGGTCTGGTCGCGCGATACGCTGCGGGCGGCGGCGGCTCAGAGCAAGGCGCCCTGATCGGCCCGGCCTTGCCCCAGGCCCGCGTCCACCCGATACGCCACGGCGCCATGTCGCCCGCCCTCATCATCGCCGGCCCGACCGCGAGCGGGAAATCCGCCCTCGCCCTGGCGCTCGCCGCGCGCCTGCCCGGCACCGTCATCAACGCCGACGCGATGCAGCTCTACCGGGAGCTGCGCATCCTCACCGCGCGGCCGACGCCGGCCGAGGAGGCCGCGGTTCCACACGCGCTCTACGGCGTGCGCGCCGCCGCGCTGTCCGCCAGCGCCGCCTGGTGGCGGGAGGCGGCGCTGGCCGCCATGACGACAGCCCGCGCGGCCGGGCGCATCCCGATCCTGTGCGGCGGGTCGGGGCTCTATCTGCACGTGCTGACCCACGGGCTGTCTGCCATCCCCGACCCCGGGCCGGAGGCGCGCGCCGAGGCCCGCGCCCTGCTGGCCGCGCTCGGCCCGGCCGGGCTCCATGCGCGGCTTGCCGCGGCCGACCCGGCCACCGCTGCGGCGCTGCGCCCCAGCGACAGCCAGCGCCTGGCCCGCGCCTGGGAGGTCTGGCGCGGTACCGGGCAGGGCCTCGCCGCCTGGAACGCGCACCCAACCGAGACCCCGCCGGAGGGCTGGCGGTTCGCCGCCATCGTGCTGGACCCGCCGCGCCCGGCCCTGCGCGAGGCCGCCACCGCGCGCTTCGCGGCGATGCTCGAGCAGGGCGCGCTGGCGGAGGTGCGGGCGCTGCTCGCCCTCGGCCTCGATCCCGCGCTCCCGGCGCTGCGCGCGCATGGGGTGCCGGAACTGGCGGCGCATCTGCGCGGCGAGATCGGGCTGGCCGAGGCGGCGGCCCGCGCGATCGCCGCGACCGGACGCTACGTGAAGCGCCAGGCGACCTGGCTGCGCCACCACGTGCTGGCCCCGGAAGCGCGCACGCATAGGATACATGCGCGATTCACGGGTCTGACGCAATTTTCGGAAAGATTACCCGTGGCAATCGAACAGTTTCTGTGTTCGACGGCTTGACGCAACGCAACATGGGCCTTATGCGTGCGAAGCCGCCATGGAGACACGCGATGCCCGCCGCCCCGCAGCACCCTGAACCCTTGCAGTCCGGCGCGGAGGTAGTCCTGCGCGCGCTCAAGGACCAGGGCGTGGAGGTCGTGTTCGGCTATCCCGGCGGCGCGGTGCTGCCGATTTATGACGCGATCTTCAACCAGAACGCGATCCGCCACATCCTGGTGCGTCACGAGCAGGCCGCGGTGCACGCCGCCGAGGGTTACGCGCGCTCCACCGGCAAGGTGGGGGTGGTGCTGGTCACCTCCGGCCCCGGCGCCACCAACGCGGTCACGGGGTTGCTGGACGCGCTGATGGACTCCGTTCCGGTGGTATGCCTGACCGGGCAGGTGCCGACGCATCTGATCGGCAACGATGCGTTCCAGGAAGCCGACACCACCGGGATCACGCGGCCCGCCACCAAGCACAACTACCTGGTGAAGCGCTCGGAGGATCTCGCCCGCGTCCTCCACGAGGCGTTCTACATCGCGCGTTCGGGTCGGCCCGGGCCGGTGGTGGTCGATCTGCCTAAGGACATCCTGATCGGCAAGGCCCCCTATGCCGGGCCGGTGGACACGCATCGCAGCTACCGCCCGCGCACCGAGCCCGATCCGGCGCAGATCGCGCGCGCGGTGGCGCTGCTGAAGGGGGCGAAGCGGCCGGTGATCTACACCGGCGGCGGGGTGGTGAATGCGGGGCCGGAGGCGGCGGCGGCGCTGACCCGTTTCGTGCGCATGAGCGGGTTTCCCTGCACCAACACCTTGATGGGGCTGGGCGCGTTTCCCGCCTCCGACCCGCAGTTCCTCGGCATGTTGGGGATGCACGGGACGTACGAGGCCAATCTGGCGATGCACGGGGCGGACGTGCTGCTGGCGATCGGCGCGCGGTTCGATGACCGGGTGACCGGGCGGCTCAATGCGTTCTGCCCCGACGCCAAGAAGATCCATATCGATATCGATCCCTCCAGCATCAACAAGACGGTGCCGGTGGATGTCGCGGTGATCGGCGATGCCGGCCGGGCGATCGCGGCGCTGACCGCTTCGTGGGAGGCGGACGCAACGGAGCCGGACCGCGCCGCGCTGGCGGCTTGGTGGCGCCAGATCGATCTCTGGCGGGAAAAGCAGAGCCTGCGCTTCACCCAGGACACCGCGCCCGGCGCCGTCATCAAGCCGCAATACGCGATCCGGCGGCTGTGGGAGCTGACGCAGGCGCAAGCGAAGGACGTGTTCATCACCACCGAGGTCGGCCAGCACCAGATGTGGGCGGCGCAACATTTCGGCTTCGAGCGGCCGAACCGGTGGATGACGAGCGGCGGTCTCGGGACCATGGGCTACGGGCTGCCGGCGGCGATGGGGGTGCAGCTCGCGCACCCCGAGGCGCTGGTGATCGATATCGCCGGCGAGGCCTCGATCCTGATGAACATCCAGGAAATGGGCACCCTGGCGCAGTACCGGCTGCCGGTGAAGGTGTTTATCCTGAACAACCAGTATATGGGGATGATCCGCCAGTGGCAGGAGCTGCTGCACGGCTCGCGCTATTCCGAGAGCTATTCGAACGCGCTGCCGGATTTCGTCAAGCTGGCGGACAGCTTCCATGCGACCGGCCTGCGGGCGGAGAACTACGGCCAGCTCGATGACGTGATCGGGCGGATGCTGGCCTCCGACCGCGCGGTGATCGCCGATATCGCGGTCGATCCGAAGGAGAACTGCTTCCCGATGATCCCGTCCGGGGCGGCGCATAACGAGATGATCCTGGGGCCGGAGCACGAGGACCAGGCGCGCGGGATCACCGACGAAGGCCTGGTGCTGGTGTAGCGCGATGCCCGGGCCCGACAACAACCATCTGCGTTCGGCCACCATCTCGGTGCTGGTCGATAACGAATCCGGCGTGCTGGCGCGCGTGATCGGGCTGTTTTCCGGGCGCGGCTATAATATCGACAGCTTGACGGTGGCGCCGGTGGACGAGGCGGGCCAGCTGTCGCGCATCACCATCGTCACCTCCGGGACCGAGATGGTGATCGAGCAGATCAAGGCGCAGCTCGACCGGCTGGTACCGGTGCAGCGCATCGCCGACCTGACCCGCGAGGGCCCGCATGTCGCCCGCGAGATGGCGCTGGTGAAGGTGCTGGGCCGCGGCGAAAGCCGGGTGGAGGCGCTGCGCATCGCCGAAACCTTCCGCGCCCGCGTGGTGGACACCACGATCGCGAGCTTTGTCTTCGAACTGACCGGGGCGACCGAGAAGATCGACGCCTTCGTCGCGCTGATGCGCCCGCTGGGGCTGGCCGAAGTGTCCCGCACCGGGATCGCCGCCATCGCGCGAGGTGAGCGGACAATCGGCGCCGACCGCTGAGGGAGGGGAAACCGGGTGGCGCTGATCGAGGGGATCCGCATCCGCAACTACCGCGCGTTGCGGGATGTGGCGCTCGGTCGGCTGTCTCGCTCCCACTCCGGCGCTCCGCTAAGCCCGCTCACCGTGGTCATCGGCAAGAACGGCGTCGGCAAGACCACGCTGTTCGACGCCTTCGGCTTCCTGGCCGACTGTCTCGCCATCGGGGTGGAGGCGGCCTGCGACCGTCCCCAGCGGGGGGGATTCGAGCGGCTGCGGTCGATGGGGGTCACCGAACCGATCGGCTTCGAGGTCTATTATCGTGAGGCGCAAAACCATCGACCGATCACCTACGAACTGGCGATCGATCTCGATCGTTCCGGGCGCCCCGTGGTCGTCTCCGAACTGCTGCGCCAGCGCCGTCGCGATCAGCGCTTCGGGCAGCCGTTTCCGTTCCTCCGCCTCGATCATGGCGCGGGCCAGGCTTGGGCGGGAGAAGACGCGCTGGATATCGAGGGCGAGGAGTCGAACGAGCGGGTCCCGGTCCGGCTGACCGATCCCCGACAACTGGGCATCGCTACCCTCGGTACTCTGCGCGATCATCCGCGCATCACCCGGTTCCGCGATTTCCTCAAGGGCTGGTATCTTTCCTACTTCACCCCTGATGCGGCGCGAGGGCTTCCGGCGGCCGGCCCGCAGCGGCATCTGAACGTGCATGGCGACAATATCGGCAATGTCGTGCAGTTCATGGAGCGGGAGCACAAGGACCGGTTCGCCGCGATCCTCAAGCGGATCGCCCGGCGCATCCCGGGCGTGCGCAAGATCGACACGCATGTTACCGAAGACAAGCGGGTCCTGCTGCGTTTCAATGATGGCGGCTTCACCGACCCATTCTTTGCCCAGCAGATGTCGGATGGCACGCTCAAGCTGTTCGCCTACATGCTGCTGCTCGAGGATCCCGACCCGCCGCCGTTCATCTGCATCGAGGAACCTGAGAACGGCCTCTATCATAAACTTCTGCAAATTCTGGCCCGGGAGTTTCGTGCCCATGCCACCGGCAGAACTGGCGCGCCGCAGCTGTTCGTGACCACCCACCAGCCGTATTTCGTCGATGCTCTGGCCCCGGAAGAGGTATGGATTCTGGAGAAATCGAAGGACGGATTCTCAGCCGTCCGCCGCGCTTCCGAGATCGAGGTGGTGCGCAACATGGTGGATGAAGGCTTGCCGCTCGGCGGCCTCTGGTTCAGCGATTACCTCGATCCATAGCCATGCATATCGAAATCCTCGTCGAGGACAGCTCCGGCAGGTGCCTGCTCGACCACCTCCTGCCGAAACTGATCGGACCGCACGGCGCCCCGCACACCTGGCGCCTGCACGACTACCGGGGTATCGGCCGCATCCCGCCTGGCCTGCGCGGCGGCGGTAACCCGGCGCATCGCATTCTGCTCGATCAGCTTCCCCGAATCCTGCGGGGCTATGCCCGCACCCCCGGTATCGACGCGATCGTGGTGGTCCTAGATACGGATGATCGGGACTGCACGACATTCCTCGCCGAACTGCGCGGGCTGGCCGAGGCCTGCGGGACTGCGCCGCGTACCCTGTTCCGTCTCGCCATCGAGGAGATCGAGGCATGGTATCTCGGCGATCGGGACGCCTTGGCCGCCGCGTTCCCGCGCGCCCGGATGGGCCCGCTCGAGACCTATCGCCAGGACAGCGTCTGCGGCACCTGGGAGCTGATCGCCGATGCGGTCCATCCCGGCGGCAGTGCCGCGGTGCGGCGTGCCGGCTGGCCGTTGCCCGGGCAGCTCAAGCACGACTGGGCCGATCGGATCGGGCCGCTGCTCGATCCCGAGCGTAACCTCTCCCCCAGCTTCGGCAAGCTCTGCGATGGACTCCGGCGCCTGACCGGCCTATCGCCCGCCCCGGCCCCGGGCTGACCGCCGCATCCCGCCCTTCGCCCACCCCCAAACACGCCACAGAGGACCCCATCATGCGTGTCTATTACGATCGCGACGCCGACGTGAACCTCATCAAAGGCAAGCGCGTCGCCATCATCGGCTACGGCTCCCAGGGCCACGCCCACGCCAACAACCTCAAGGACAGCGGCGTGAAGGAACTCGCCGTCGGCCTGCGCCCCGGCTCCGCCGGCGTCGCCAAGGCCGAGGCCGCCGGGCTCAAGGTGATGGACCCCGCCGACTGCGCCAAATGGGCCGACGTGGTGATGGTGCTGACCCCGGATGAGGGCCAGGGCGATCTCTATCGGGAAAAACTCGGCCCCAACATGAAGCCGGGCGCGGCACTCGCCTTCGCGCACGGGCTCAACGTGCATTTCAACCTGCTCGACCCGCGCCCTGACATCGACGTGTTCATGATCGCCCCCAAGGGCCCCGGCCACACCGTGCGCAGCGAATACCAGCGCGGCGGCGGCGTGCCCTGCCTGGTCGCGGTGGCGCAGAACCCGTCCGGCAACGCGCTGGAAATCGCGCTCTCCTACGCCTCCGCCATCGGCGGCGGGCGCGCCGGCATCATCGAGACCACGTTCAAGGAAGAATGCGAGACCGACCTGTTCGGCGAGCAGGTGGTGCTGTGCGGCGGGCTGGTGGAGCTCATCAAAGGCGGCTTCGAGACCCTGGTGGAAGCCGGCTACGCCCCCGAAATGGCCTATTTCGAGTGCCTGCACGAGGTGAAGCTGATCGTCGATCTGATCTATGAAGGCGGCATCGCCAACATGAACTACTCGATCAGCAACACCGCCGAATACGGCGAATATGTCTCCGGCCCGCGCATCGTGACCGACGCGACGAAGGCGGAGATGAAGCGGGTGCTGGGCGATATCCAGTCGGGCAAGTTCGCGCGCGAATGGATGCTGGAGAACAAGGTCAATCAGACCAGCTTCAAGGCGATGCGCGCGAAGATGGCGGGCCACCCGGTGGAGCAGATCGGCGAGAAGCTGCGCGCCATGATGCCCTGGATCGCCAAGAACGCGCTGGTGGACAAGGCGCGGAACTGACCGCGCCGGCGTGACTTCCTCCGGCGCGGCGGCTAATCCGCCCGCCACGCCGGAGGCTTCCATGCGCGTCCTGTTCGTCATCCACGAGTTGGCCCTCAACGGTGCGGTCACCGCGCTGCTGGCGCAGGTCCGCGCGCTGACCGCCGCCGGCGCGCGGGTCAGCGTGCTCACCCCCACGCTTTCCGGCGATGCCGCGGCACTCAGCGCTGACTTCACCGCCGCCGGCGCCCGTCTTATCACCAGCGCCGATACCGCCGATCACGACATCGCCGTGGGCTGCACCGTGTTCGCCGCCGACGCGCTGGCCGCGGTGGCCGGGCGCCTGCCGTTCGTATGGTGGATCCACGAGGGCATGGCCGGGGTCCGCCACGTGCTCGGCCATGTCGATGGGATGCGCCTGCTGGGTGCGGCCGCGCGGCTGGTGTTCCCCGCCCGCGCCACGGTGGAGCAGGTGTGGGCCGGGCTGCTGCTCGGGCTGCCGCCGGGACGGGTGGAGGTGATCCCGGCGTTGGTTCCCCCGCCCGTGCCCGGACCGGCGGCGGCCAAGCCGCCGGGGCGGTTGCGGGTGCTCTGCGTCGGCTCCGTCTATCCGCGCAAGCGCCAGGCCGATCTCGTTTCCGCCGTCGCCGCCCTCGGTCCGGCCGCGCCGGTGGAATGCGTCTTCGCCGGGTCGGTGGTGCGCCTCGATCCGCCCGGCGAGGCCCTGGCCGCGGCGGATCCCGAACGGTTCCGCTTTCCCGGCGGGCAGGCGCCGGAGGCGCTGCAGGCGCTCTATCGCTCGGCCGACATCTTCGCCCTGCCCTCGGGCGAGGAAAGCCTGCCGATCGCCCCGATCGAGGCCGCCTGGCACCGGCTGCCCCTGGTCCTCAGCGACCTGCCCGGTCACGCCGGGCTGTGGCGGCACGGGCTGACCGCCCTGCTGCACCCGCCCGGGGATGTGGAACTGCTCGCCTTCTCGCTCAAAGCGCTGATCGAGAGTCCGCGGCTGCGCGCCCGCCTGGGGGCGGCGGCGCGGGCGGTGGCGGACCGGTTCGGCCCGGCGCGCACCACCGCCCTGTTCTCCGCCATGCTGGCCGAGGTGCTGGCGGCACACGCGGCATGAGCCCGGCCCCGCCAATCGGCATCATCGCCGGCGGCGGCTGGCTGCCCGCGGCGCTCGCCGCCGCCCTCGCCGCCGAGGGCCGCGGCCTGTTCCTGGTCGGCATCGAGGGCCACGCCGACCCCGCGGCGCTCGCGCCCCACCCGCATGTCATGCTGCGCCTCGGTGCCGCCGGGGCCATTCTCGAGGCACTGCGCCAGGCCGGCTGCCGGGAGCTGGTCCTGCTCGGCACCATCCGCCGCCCCTCGCTGGCGGCGCTGCGCCCGGATACCGGCGGGGCGCGCATCCTGGCCCGGCTCGGCCGCGCCTTCTTCGCCGGCGACGACGGGCTGCTGTCCGCCGTCATCCGCGTGCTGGGCGAGGAAGGCTTCACCGTGCGCGGCGCGCAGGAGTTGTTGCCGGGGCTGCTCGCCCCGCCCGGCCCGCTCACTCGCGCGCGCCCGGACGCCGAGGCGGAAGCCGACATCGCCCGCGGAATCGCCGTCGCCCGCGCGCTGGGCGCGGCCGATGTCGGCCAGGGCTGCGTGGTCCAGCAGGGGTTGGTGCTGGCGGTGGAGGCGGTCGAGGGCACCGACGCCATGCTGGCCCGCGCCGCCGCGCTGGCCCGCCCCGGCCCCGGCGGCGTGCTGGTCAAGCTGGTCAAGCCCGGCCAGGACCGCCGCGCCGATCTGCCGACCCTCGGGCCGGCCACCATCGAAGCTGCCGCTGCCGCCGGGCTGCGCGGCATCGCCTACACCGCCGGAGCGACGCTGCTCGCCGAACCGGCCCGGCTGGCGCGGGAGGCAGACGCGCGCGGCATTTTCCTGCTAGGACTCGCAGCCGACCCGCCCCCCTCATCCGGAGAGACCCCATGAGCCGCTTCCTGCACACCATGCTGCGCGTCGGCGACCTGCAACGCAGCGTCGATTTCTACTGCAAGGGCTTCGGCATGACCGAGCTGCGCCGGCGCGACGTGCCGGACGGCAAATACACCCTCGCCTTTGTCGGCTACGGTCCGGAAGAATCCCATACCGTCATCGAACTCACCTACAATTACGGCACCGACCATTACGAAATGGGCAGCGCCTTCGGGCATCTGGCGATCGGCGTGCCCGACGTCGCCGCCACCACCGAGAAGCTGCGCGCGATGGGCGCGAAAGTGACCCGCGAGCCGGGCCCGGTGAAGTTCGGCACCACGATCATCGCTTTCGTGGAGGACCCGGACGGCTACAAGATCGAGCTCGTGCAACGTAGCTGAAGGACCCGCCGCCATGCGCGTGAGCGTGATCCAGATGAGCCCGGGCGCGGACAAGGCCGAGAACATCGCCCAGGCGCGCCGCCTGCTCGAGGCCGCGATCGCCGCCGACCGCCCCGATCTGGTGAGCCTGCCCGAGGTGTGGACCTGCCTCGGCGGCACGCGGGAGGGCAAGCTGGCCCAGGCCGAGACCCTGCCCGCCCGCGGCTCCAACGCCCCGGGCGGGGAGGCCTACGAATTCCTCCGCGGCATCGCGCGCGGCGCGCGGATCTACGTGCATGGCGGCTCGATGCAGGAGAGCAACGGGCCGGACCGGCTGTTCAACACCACCGTGGTGTTCGACCCCGAGGGGCAGGAGATCGCCCGCTACCGCAAGATCCACCTGTTCGACATCACCACCCCCGACGGCACCGGGTTCCGCGAAAGCAGCCTCTACGGCGCGGGCGACGAGGTGGTGACGTTCCGCGCCGGCGGCATCACCGTGGGCGCGGCCATCTGCTACGATCTGCGCTTCGCCGAGCTGTTCGCCCGGCTGCGCCGGCAGGGCGCCGAGCTCATCATGCTCCCCTCGGCGTTCACCCTGCAGACCGGGAAAGATCACTGGGAGCCGCTGATCCGCGCCCGCGCCATCGAGACCCAGTGCTGGTTCGCCGCCGCCGCCACCTGCGGACGCTACCTGGAAGGCGCGCGGGCCGAACCCCGCTTCACCTACGGCCATTCGCTGGTGGCCGATCCGTGGGGCCAAGTGGTGGCGATGGCCTCCGACGGCACCGGCTGGGCCACGGCGCGGGTCGATCCGGCGCTCGCGGCGCGGGTGCGACGTGACATGCCGGTGGAGTCGCATCGGAAACTGACATGAGCGCGGGCGGGTTCGCCCCGGGCCGGATCTGCTTTCTCGCTGCCGCCACTCCGCTGGCGCAGGAAGCACGCGAGCGGTTGATGGCCCGCTACGGCGATGCCGGATTCGACCAGGCAACGGTGGTGGTCGCGCTCGGCGGCGACGGGTTCATGCTGGAAACCCTGCACCGGGTGCTGGCGAAACCGCTGCCGGTGTATGGGATGAACCGCGGCTCGGTCGGCTTCCTGATGAACGCCTTCGCCGAGGATGGGCTGATCGCGCGGCTCAACGCGGCCCAGGCGGTTCGGCTCAACCCGCTCAGGATGCACGCCGTCACCGCCGCCGGCGCGGTCGAGGAGGCGCTGGCGCTGAACGAGGTCTCGCTGCTGCGCCAGCTACACCAGACGGCGCGGCTGCGCATCACCGTCGATGGCAGGGTGCGGCTGGCCGAGCTGATCTGCGACGGCATCCTGGTCTCCACCCCGGCCGGCTCCACCGCCTACAACCTGTCGGCGCATGGGCCGATCGTGCCGCTATCGGCCAATCTGCTGCCGATGACGCCGATCAGCGCGTTCCGCCCGCGGCGCTGGCGCGGCG
>JBMFXF010000046.1:0-15947 GCA_049964515.1 Acetobacteraceae bacterium
CCCAAACACGAGGACGGCCGCATCATCTCCTCCATCCCCCGAGCGGCTGCTCCGGCCGTGCGTCTTCCCGGTCTCCAGCGTGATGTCACTGACGTGCATGCTGTGCAACGCCCGGCTGGCGGCCTCCTCCTGGCCGGCGGCGGCGGCCAGGCGGCGGTAGAACCGCTCCACGATGTCGCGGAACGCCGCGGCCAGGAGACTGCCGGCGGTATCGGCGAAGAAGTCGAACAGAGCGTGGCGGGGGCGCAGGATGTCCTCGAAATCATGGTGGCAATACGGGTTCAGGCCCAAGGTGTAGGGGTCGTCGAAAATCTTGTCCGGCGTGATCGAGCGTTGCGTGTTCCCGGGCGCGGTCAGCACGTCGAACGCCTTGGCATAATAGGTGATGAGCTTGAGCTCGAACGGCGCCTGGTTGGCGAGCACGATCTGCGGGTGGCCCAGCAGCCGGCGCATCAGCAAGGTGGACCCGGCGCGACCGGAGGAGGTGACCAGCAGCGGCACGAACCCGGCCGGCGCGCGCGGAGGTCGTGCCGGCAGCACGAACTCGGCGCCGGGGCAGCGGTTGCGGGTGTCCGGCTCTTGCACCACGATATGCCACTCGCGCAGCAGCGAGAGCGGACGGGCAAAAAAATGGGCGAAGCCATGCGCGCCGTCGCCGTGCCGGCCGGTGCGGGCCAGATCGGGGCGCGGCTGGTCGGCCAGCAGCGTACCATCCACGGCGCCATCCACCAGCACCTGCAAGGTCACCCGACGCGCCGGGTCGGCGGGGTCGGAGACCCATCCGCTGACGCAATAGTGCTCCGCGACGTCGATATGTCCGTCCAGCATCGGTCGCTTCCGTAACGCGCCCGCATTCTAGCGCGCCCCGGCCGTCGCGTCAGCATTGTCACTTGGCGCCGGCCGCCGGGTTGGGCATGTTGCGCCGCACCGCCCCGAGCCCGCCATGCGCCACCTCCCGCCGCCGCCGCCCGATTTCCGCGCCCGCCTCGCCGCCCTGCCGCCCGACCCGCGCGCGGCGTGGGAGGGGCTGGCCGCGCTCGCCGCCCACGCCCTCTCCCCGTTGCAGACCAACGCGCTGGACGCGGCGCTCATTGCCCGCTTCCCCACCCCGCCGGCGTTCGCCGCCGCCGCGCCGCTCCGCCTCGCCCTGCTCGGCTCGGCCACCACCGAGCATCTGGCGCCCGGCCTGCGCGTGGCCGCGCTGCGCCGCGGCATCCCGCTGGCGCTGTGGTCCCCGGATTACGGGCAATACCAGGCCGCGCTGGAAGGCCCGGACCCGGCCCTGGCCGACTTCGCCCCGCAGGTGGCGCTGTTCGCGCTGGACGCGCACCATCTGGCGCAGGAGGCGGCGGGCGGCGGCAGCGTCTCCGCTTTGCTGGACCGGCTGGCCGCGCTGTGGGCGCGCGCCCGCGCGCTCGGCGCGGTGGTGATCCAGCAGGCCGCGCTGCCGGTGGCGCCGCCGCTGCTGGGCGCGAACGAGCACCGGCTGGCCGAGTCTCCCGCCGCGTTCCTGGCCGCCTTCAACGCCGCACTCCGCGCCCGCGCCGATGCCGAGGGCGCGCATGTCCTGGCGCTGGACGCCGAGGCGGCGCTGGCCGGGCTCGGCGCCTGGTACAACCCCACCTATTGGCACCTCGCCAAGCAGGAGATCGCGCCGGCCGCGGCACCCGCCTATGGGGAGCTGGTGGGGCGGCTGCTCGGCGCCATCCGCGGGCGCAGCGCCAAATGCCTGGTGCTGGACCTCGACAACACGCTGTGGGGCGGGGTGATCGGGGATGACGGGATGGAGGGGATCGTGCTCGGCCAGGGGTCGGCCGGCGGGGAGGCCTATGTGGCGCTGCAGCGCTACGCCCGCGGGCTGGCCGGGCGCGGGGTGATCCTGGCGGTGTGCTCCAAGAACGACGAGGCGGTGGCGCGCGAGCCGTTCGCCCGCCACCCCGACATGGTGCTGCGGGAGGGGGATATCGCCTGCTTCGTCGCCAACTGGGGGCCGAAGCCGGACAACCTGCGGCGGATCGCGCGGGAGCTCAACATCGGCCTCGATGCGCTGGTGTTTCTTGACGACAATCCGATGGAGCGGGACCTGGTGCGCCAGGAACTGCCGATGGTGGCGGTGCCGGAGACGTCGGACGACCCCGAGCAGTCGATCGCCGCCCTGGTCTCCGGCGGGTATTTCGAGACGCTGAGCATCACCGAGGAAGACCGCGAGCGGACCGCGCTCTATGCCGGCAATCGCGCGCGGGAGGCGCTGCGCGAGCAGACCACCGATCTGGCCGGCTACCTGCGCGGGCTCGAGATGCGGCTGGTCTGGCGCGGGTTCGACGCCGTGGGGATGGCGCGGATCGTGCAACTCATCAACAAATCGAACCAGTTCAACCTGACCACGCGGCGCTATACCGAGGAAGACGTGCGCGCGGTGATGGCCGACCCGGCGGCGTTCGGCTTGCAGCTGCGGCTGCTGGACCGGTTCGGCGACAACGGGGTGATCGCGATCGTGATCGGGCGGGTGGACGCCGAGGGGGATTGCGATATCGACACGTGGCTGATGTCGTGCCGGGTGCTGGGCCGGCAGGTGGAGCCGACCACGCTCAATCTGCTGGCGGCGCGCGCGGCGGCGCTGGGGGCGAAGCGGCTGGTGGGGCGCTATGTGCCGACCAAGAAGAACGGTATGGTGAAGGACCATTACGCGAAGCTGGGCTTCACGGTGGTGGGGCAGACGCCGGACGGCGGCAGCCGGACGGTGCTGGACCTGGCGGGCTTCCAGCCGGCCGAGACATTCATCGAAGTTGTGGAAGGGTAGCCCGCGATGCCGACCGAGACCGAGATCACCGCCGGCCTGTCCGAGATTTTCGCCGAGGTGTTCGGCCGCGAGATCGCCCTCACCCCGGCGCTGACCGCCAAGGACGTGCCGGGATGGGACAGTTTCAAGCAGATCGAGATCATCATGGCGACCGAGGAGCGCTGGGGGATGCGCTTTTCCACCCGCGATCTGGACGGGCTGCGCTGCGTGGGCGATCTGATCGCGGTGGTGGCGGCGAAGGGGAAATAGGCGTCAGCCCCCATCCGCCAGCCGTGCCGCGTTGACGCAAAGCGCGAGCCAGGTCTCGAGCACGAAGTCCTGCGCCGCGCCGGGCGGGGCGAAGCGCTCGATATATCCGCAGATCAGCCCTTCCGGCGTGACCCGCACGGTTCCGGGCGGATGCTCGGCTCCGGCCGGCAGCACCCCCAGCAGCCGGGCAGCGGGATTATGGCGGCGCAGCGCCGCCAGCACCGCCAGCAGCTCCGCCTCGGCCAGCCCGTCATTGCGCTTGATGATGAAGATCTTGCGCCCCTCCGCCAGGTCCTCAAGCAGCTTGCGACGCAGGAAGCGCAGGCGGGTGGCCTGGCGTTCGATCAGCTCGGGCTCCGTCACCTCGGCCGGGCCGAGAAAGCTGTGGTACGTCATCGCATAGGCGCGGTCGTGGATCAGGTATTCCGGATGCGCGCCGCCTTCGAGGCGGACGCTCATGTTGGCCGGTACGCCGAGTCCGGCGAACCCTTCGTTCAATCCCCGCACCACCTCCGCGGCGGTGATCGCCGCCCAGCGCAACAGGCCGAGCGGCTCGGCCCCGCAGCGGCGCTGCACCAGACCGAACTCGCAATTGTCGCCCAGGCTCTCGAAGCGCAGCAGGAAGCGCTCCGCAGTCAGGCCAGTCAGTCGGGCGAGGTCTTCCGGCTGCACCGGCTCGCCCGCCGGCAGCAGGCGTTGCGGTCCGGCTGCGGGTAGCCGCATCAGCCGCAGCGCGCGAAAACAGAACCCCAGGCGACGGGTATCGTCGGGGTGGCCGAACGCGGTGGGCGACGTGGCGTCGGGATGGCGGAACTGGATCCGCACCGGCCCCGGGCGGGCCAGAACCGCCGCGGGGATGCGGAACACCAGGGTGCGGGCATCGCCGAATGCGGCGAGCCCGATCCGGTTGCCCCGCGCCAGCACTTCGAGCCGCTGCACCGTCAGCGCGGGCGGGTGGATATAGGGGTTCAGCGTGAGTTCGAGCCCCCAGTCCGACGCATCGCCCGGGTTCTCCAGCCAGAACTCGCTTGCCGTGCCCTCGGCCCAGCGATAGCCCGCCTCGGGGCCGGACCAGCCGGGGCCGAGATGGGTCAGGTCGTTGCCGCCCTGGCCGAAGCGGATCTCGAGCTGCGGCGGGGTCACGCGAGATCTCCTCTGGCGGTGGGTGCGCGCAGTGTAGCGGGTCCGGCGGAAACCGGCAGCCGATCCTACGCACCGAGCATTGCCATTTCAGCAACCTTTTCCCCCCATACCCCGGGCCATGACCGCCCTGCCCGACGCCATCGCCGTCGATCCCGCGCGCCCGCTGCCGGGCGCGGGCGGCGGCCTGCCCGCCTGCGCCGCCACCGACCGGCGCGCCACCGGCCCCGGGCTGATGGCGCTCGCGGTGCCGCCCGGCCTCGCCCCGCGCCACCATCCGCTCACCGAACTGCCGGGCAAGGCCATCGAATCGCTGCTGCTCCCGCTCGGTCTCGCCACCGCCCCCGGCCCCACGCCCGGGGTGCGGGCGCAATACGTCATCTGTCGCGCCCCGCCCGGCCCTGCGCTGGCGGAAACCCCGGGCCCCTGGCCGGAGGCGGCGCTGCTGGACCAGGTGCTGCGCCCGGCCGCCGCCGCGCTGGCCGCGCTGGCCGCGCTGGGCCTGACCCATCGCGCCATCCGCGCCGAGAACGTCTTCCGCCCCGGTCCCGGCCAGCCGGTCACGCTGGGGTCGGCCTGGGCCGCCCCGCCGGCGATGCACCAGCCCGCCATCGCCGAGCCGCCCTATGTCGCCATGTGCCTGCCCGAAGGCCGCGGCAACGGTCGCCCTGCCGACGATATCTACGCCCTCGGCGTGCTGCTGCTGTGTCTCGCCCTCGGCGAGGCGCCCCTCGCTGACCTGCCCACGGACGCGGTGATCCGCGCCAAGCTCGCCCACGGCAGTTTCGAGGCGCTGACTGCCGGCCGCCGCCTGCCGGCGCTGCTGTCCGATCTGCTGCGCGGGATGCTGGCCGAGGACCCGGAGCACCGCCCGCCCGCCACCTTGCTGGCCGATCCGCTGGCCGCGCGCGCCCGCCGCCTGGCCGCCCGCCCGCCGCGCCGCGCCGCTCATGGGCTGCGCGTGGGCGCCGAACCGGTGGGTGACGCGCGCAGCCTGGCCTATGCCATCGCCACCGCGCCCGAGGCCGGCTTGCGCGCGCTCCGCTCCGGCGCCGTCGATCTGTGGCTGCGCCGCGAGCTCGGCGATACCGCGCTGGCGATGCGGCTCGAGGACCAGCTGCATCTGCGCAGCGCCCACCCTGCCGAGGCAAACCCGGCCAGCGAGGCACTGCTGCTGACCCGGGCCGTCGCCATCCTCGACCCGCTGGCCCCGATCGCCTGGCAGGGGGAGGCGCTGTGGCCGGACGGGCTCGGCCCGGCGCTCGCCATCGCCCCACCGGACCGCCAGCGCGCGCTGGGAAGCATGGTGACCAGCGAGGCAGTGTCGGCCTGGGGCGAGGCGCGGGCCCAGCGGGAGGACCCGCTGCCGCGCCGGGCCGAGGCGCGGCTGTGGCGCGGCTATCTGGCCCAGCCGGGCGCGGCGGGCGGAATGCGCCGCCTGATCTACGAGCTCAACCGGCTGCTGCCCTGCGCGAGCCCGGTCATCGCGGCCCAGGCGGTGGCCCAGTTGTCGGCCCTGCCGGCGGCGCTGGAGGCCGCCGCCGCGTCACCCTCCCGCGCCGCCACGGGTCCGGTGGACCGCGAGCTGCTCGCCTTCATCGCCGCGCGGCAGGAGCTGGGCGCCGCCCCGCCGCCGGAAGCGCTCGGGGCCGATGGCGCGCCGGCGGCGGAGACCCAGCTGGAACTGCTGGCGCGGTTGCAGGCGCGGCTGCACCCGGCGCCGCTGCCGGCGCTGGCCGGGTGGCTCGCCGCGCTGGCTGCGCCGCGCGCCTCGGAATGGCGCAACCCGGCGCACCGGGCCGCGCTCACGGCGGAGCTGGAGCGGCTGGCCGCCGATGGGCTCCTGGCGCCGATGCTGGCGGTACTGCGGGATCCGCGGATGCGGGAGGCCGATGCCACCGGCTACGCCGCCGCCAGCGCTGAATGCGCGCGCATCGATGCCGCGCTCGCGGCGCTGACGGACGGGGGCGCCGGTCGGGCGGCGCTGTCACGCCGCCTCGGGCAGGAGCTGGCGGTGGGAATCGGCATCGCGGCGCTGACCGCGGCGCTGGGGATGGCGCTGTTTGGCTAGGAAGAAACCGCCCTCGGCGCCGGCACCGCGCGCCGAGGCCCCGCCGCGATCGCTGGCCTGGCTGCAGGGCCTCGCCTGCGGGGCGTTGGTGGCGATGGCGCCCGGGTTCGCGGTGCTGGGCGGGGTGCTGGGCGCACCGGCCTGGGTGGCTCTGGCGCTGGATCGCGCTCCCGGCCGGCCGGTGCTGCGCAGCGTGGCGCTGTGCAACGCCGCCGCCTGCGTGGCGCCGGTACGCGCCTTCTGGGCCGGCGGCCACGGCATGGACGCGGCCTGGGCGGTGGTGGGCGGGCCGATCATTCTGGCGCTGGCCTGGAGCGCCGGCGCCGCCGGCTGGGCGCTTGCC
The DNA here is from genome assembly GCA_049964515.1 of Acetobacteraceae bacterium. GTDB lineage: Bacteria > Pseudomonadota > Alphaproteobacteria > Acetobacterales > Acetobacteraceae > JAJZVS01. The sequence goes on from JBMFXF010000046.1 coordinate 6,604, forward strand.
GAGCTCTGTCCGCTGGCCGTGCGCCTGGTGCTGGAAGCCGTCACCACGGCGCAGAGCTTGCGCCTGCGGGCCCGGCGCGCGGCGGTGGCGAAGGAATGGGCGCTGGAGGGCTGAGCCCCCGAGAGGCTCAGCCCGCCACGGCGGCGGCCAGTTCGCGTAGCCGGGCCGCGCCGGCCGCACCCTTCAACGCATCGCGCCAGGCGCTTTCGGCGACCCGCTGATGCGCGCCCACTGCGTCGTCGGCGCTGGTAATCATGGCCACCCCGGTGGGCGCGCCGGGCGCGGTTTCCGGGCGGAAGGGGTTGATCGCCAGGGTCACCCGCTCCCGCCCGCGCAGCAGGGTGAAACGGGTGGTGGGCTCGGCGCCGGCAATCAGGCCGAACTGCAAGCCCATCGGCTCGGCCTCCATCAGGGCGGCCATGTTCTCCACCTCGGTCGCCGCCACCTGCCGGCCGATCCGCTTCACCCGGTCGGAGACCGCCATGCCGCCGGTGATGCCCTGTTCCAGCACCCGGCGCACGTCGGTTATGCTCACCATGCAGATGATGTTCGGCCGGCGGAGCTGATAGAGACGCTTGCGCGACGCCAGCACGCCGAGCAGTTGCTCGCCCTGGCTGTGCAGCGCGGCGCGTTCGGCGCCGGCGCGCTCGGCCAGCTCGTCGAACGCCTCGGCCAGCGCCAGATCGACCGCTTCCGAGGTGGTCAGGTAGTTGAGCGGGCCGAGGATTTCTAGAATCTGGTCGGTCGCTTCCTCAAGCTGGCGCAGCCGCTCGAAATAGCCCACCGGGCGGCTGTAATATTCGATCCCGATGCCCAGCAGCGACAGCGGCGAAATCTTCAGCAGCTCGGCCAGGCGCTTGATGGTGTCGAGCTTGATGACGTCGCCTTTTTCATAGCGATACAACGCGGCGCGGGAGACGCCGAGCCGGGCCGCGATCTCCTCGGCGCGCATCCCGGACTCCAGCCGGAACGCGCGCAGCTGCTGCCCGATTTCGTTGAAGCGCATCGACATCGCCACATCCTGCCCCGAGGGTTATGCCTGCCTCCGGCGCGCGTGCCGGACCCGAGCCGCGACGTTAACCCCCGGCGCGCACGCTGACAATGGGGAATCGCACCCGGTGCGACCCGTCTCCGCCGGCGGCGCCGCGCTCAGAAGGCGTCTATCCGCCGCCGCGGATCGAGAAATGACCCAACCGCTCGATCGCCTTGACCAGCGCCGAATGATCCTGCTCGCCCTCGCCATGCGCCGCGCAGGACGACATCAGCTGCTGCGCGATGGCGGTGTTGGGCAGCGAGAGATTGAGCGCGCGGGCCGAGGACAGCGCCAGATTGAGGTCCTTCTGGTGCAGCCGGATGCGGAACCCGGGGTCGAACGTGCCTTGGATCATGCGCTCGGCGTGCAGCTCCAGGATGCGCGAGGCGGCGAATCCGCCTGAGATCGCCTGACGCACCTTGGCCGGGTCGGCCCCGGCGCGGGCGGCGAACACCAGCGCCTCCGCCACCGCCTGGATGTTGAGCGCGACGATGATCTGGTTGGCCACCTTGCAGGTCTGCCCCGCCCCCACCGGGCCGACATGGGTGATGTTCTTGCCCATCACCTCGAACAGCGGCCGGGCCCGGGCGAAATCCGCCTCCGACCCGCCGGCCATGATGGTCAGGCTGGCCTGCCGCGCGCCCACTTCCCCGCCCGAGACCGGCGCATCGACATAGCCGCAGCCGCGCGCGGCGATCTTCGCCGCGAACTCCTTGGTGGCGATCGGGCTGATCGAGGACATGTCGATCACCAGGCTGCCGGACGCAAGGCCGGCGGCGACCCCGGCTTCCCCGAACAGCACCGCCTCCACGTCGGGCGTGTCGGGAACCATCAGGATCACCACCTCCGAGGCGGCGGCGACCGCCTGCGCGCTCGGCAGCACGGTGGCGGCGGCGCGCAGCTCCGCGGTCAGGCTGGCGCGTTCGGGCACCGCGAGCGTGTGGCCGGCGGCTCTCAGGTTGAGCGCCATGGGGCGACCCATGATGCCGAGGCCGATGAAACCGATCTTCATGCGCGCTGATCTCCTGTCATCGTGAAAGCGCCGGGCCGACGGTCAGGCGGCGAAGCGCCGCATCCAGCCGAGCCCGGCCAGCGTTTCCCCGGCCGGACGGTATTCGCAGCCGACCCAGCCGGCATAACCCAGCGCGTCCATGCGCGCGAACACGTAGTCCCAGGCGATCTCGCCGGTGCCCGGCTCGTTGCGCGCCGGCACGTCGGCGATCTGGATATGCGCGATGATCGGCAGGTGACGCTCGAGCCGCTTGGTGATGTCGCCCTCGGTCACCTGCACGTGATAGACATCGAATTGCAGCCCGACCCGCGCCGCGCCGATCGCCGCCACCACCGCCGCGCCCTGCGCCTGGGTGTTGAGGAAATAGCCCGGCATGTCGCGGTGATTGATCGGTTCGATGGCCAGCCGCACGCCCGCCGCGGCGGCCTGTTCGGCGGCCCAGGCGAGATTGGCTGCGTAGCAGGCGGCGGCGGTGATCGGGTCGGTGCCGGCGGGCGGGATGCCGGCCATGCAATGCACCAGCCGCCCGCCCAGCGCCGCCGCGTAGTCCAGCGCGCGGGCAACGCCGTCGCGGAACGCGCCCTCGCGGCCGGGCAGCGAGGCCAGCCCGCGCTCCCCTTTGGCCCAGTCGCCCGGCGGCATGTTGAACAGCGCCAGGGTCAGCCCGTTGGCATCCAGCCGGCGCCGGATCTCGGCGGCCGGATACTCGTAGGGGAACAGGAACTCCACCCCCGTGAAGCCGGTGCGGGCGGCGGCGTCGAACCGGTCGAGGAACGGCACCTCGTTGAACATCATCGACAGGTTGGCGGCGAAGCGGGGCATCGGTTCCTCCGGCGCGGGCGCCTTCCCCGGCACGGTGCGGGGCGGCTACGATGCGTCGGTGCTTACGCCCACCCCGCCGGTCTGCAAAGACTCCCCCGGCCTGGAACGCGCCCTGCTCTGGCTGCTGCTGGGCGGGCTCGGCGCCGGCTGCGCGCTGGTGCTGCTGCCGTTCCTGTCCGCCCTGCTGTGGGCCGGCATCCTGGTGTTCACCACCTGGCCGGTGTTCGCCACGCTGCGCCGGGTGATCGGCGGCCCCGCCGCGGGGCTGGCGATGGTGGCGCTGGCCGCGGTGGTGATCGTGGTTCCGATCGTGCTCGCCGCGCCGGCGGGCGAGGCCAGTGCGGCCCAGCTGCGCGCCGCCGTGCTCTCGGGCCTGGCCGCCGGCCTGCCGCCGGCGCCGGACTGGGTGCGCGCGCTGCCGGTGCTGGGCGGGGCGCTGTCGGATGTGTGGAACCGCTGGGCGGTGGATATCTCGGCGGCGCTGGCGGCGCTGCAACCCTATTTCGGGCTGGCGCTGGAGGCGGCGCTGCGGCTGCTGCTCGGCATCGCCAGCGGCGTGCTGATGTTCGGCTTCGCCCTGTTCGTGGCCTTCTTCTTCTATCTGCATGGCGAGGCGCTGGCGGCCGGCCTGGTGCGAATAGGCGCGCGCATCGGCGGGCCGGGCGCGGCCCGGCTGCTGGCGCTGACCGGCGCCACGGTGCGCGGCGTGGTGCTGGGGCTGATCGGCACCGCGCTGATCCAGGGGCTGCTGATGGCGGCCGGACTGGCGCTCGCCGGGGTGCCGCGGCCGATGCTGCTCGGGGTGGTCACCGGCCTGCTCGCGCTACTGCCGGTGGGCGCGCCGCTGGTCTGGATTCCCGCCGCGCTCTGGCTGCTGGCCCGCGGCGCGCCGGGCCATGCCGCGTTCCTGGCGCTGTGGGGCCTGATCGCGGTGGGCGGGGCCGATCAGGTGATCCGCCCGTGGTTCATTGCCCGCGGCGCCGCGCTGCCGTATCTGCTGAGCGTGCTCGGCGTGCTGGGGGGTGCGCTCGGGTTCGGCCTGCTCGGCATCTTCCTGGGGCCGGTCCTGCTCGGCGTGGGCTACACGCTGGTGCTGGACTGGAGCCGGGGTGCCGGATCCACCGCCTCCGAGGTCCGATGATCGTCTTCATCCTCGCCCGCCTGCTGCAGGCGATTCCGGTGCTCATCGCGGTCGGCGTGATCGCCTTCGCCATGTTCCGCTACGTGGGCGACCCGATCGGGGCGATGCTGGGGCAGGATTATTCCGATGCCCATCGCGCCGAGCTGATGCACAAGCTGGGGCTCGACCAGCCGGCCTGGGAGCAGTTCTTCCACTTCATCTGGAACGCGCTGCACGGCAATTTCGGCATCAGCTACCGGGTGGGCGAGCCGGTGGCCACGCTGTTCGCCCAGCGCCTGCCGGCCACGCTGGAACTGGCCTTCACCGCCACCGTGCTGGCGGTCGTGGTGGCGATTCCGGCCGGGGTCTATGCCGGCATCTGGCCGCGCTCCTGGCTCTCGCGCGGCTTCATGGTGAGCAGCCTGCTCGGGGTCTCGCTGCCCACGTTTCTGATCGGCGTGCTGCTGATCCTTACGTTCTCGGTCCAGCTGGGCTGGCTGCCCAGCTTCGGGCGCGGGCATGTGGTGCATCTGGGGTTCTGGACCACCGGCTTCCTCACCGTCTCCGGGCTGCGCGCGCTGGTGCTGCCGGCGATCACGCTCGGAATGTTCGAACTCACCCTCATCATGCGGCTGGTGCGCGCCGAGATGCTGGAAGTGCTGCGCTCGGACTACATCAAATTCGCCCGCGCGCGCGGGCTGCGGGCGCGCAGCATCTATTTCGGCCATGCGCTTCGGAACACGCTGGTGCCGGTCATCACCATCATCGGGCTGCAACTCGGCGGCGTGGTCGCCTATTCGGTGGTGACCGAGACGGTGTTCCAGTGGCCCGGGGTGGGGCTGCTGTTCATCCAGTCGGTCGCTTCCGCCGACATCCCGGTGATGGCGGCCTATTTGTTGCTTGTCGGCGTGGTGTTCGTGACCATCAACCTGGTGGTGGACCTGTTGTATTACGCGGTCGATCCCCGCCTGCGGGTGGAACGCCCGGGGCATGGGCGATGAGCGCCGCCATCGCCCGCTGGCGCGACAGCGATCTCTGGTACAGCTTCACCCATTCCCCGGTGGCGCTCGGCGCCACCCTGCTCGCGGCGGTGTTCTTCGTCGGCGCCTTCGGCGCGCCCTGGATCGCGCCGCACGACCCGTTCAACATCGCCTCCCTCAGCCTGCTCAACAGCTTCCGCCATCCGTTCGCCTCCTGGAGCTACCCGCTTGGCACCGACGAACAGGGGCGGGACATGCTCTCGGCCATCATGTTCGGCACCCGGGTCAGCCTGCTGGTCGGCGCCGCGGCGGTGATCTTCGCGCTGCTCGCCGGGGTGGGCATCGGCCTCGTCGCCGGCTACGCGGGCGGCTGGCTGGACGGGCTGCTGATGCGCATCGCCGACATCCAGCTCACCTTCCCCGCCATCCTGATGGCGCTGCTGATCGACGGCGTGTTCAGTGCGCTGGTCCCGCGCGACCGCCACGATTCGGTGCAAGTCTATGTGATCGTGCTGGCGATCGGGATTTCCCGCTGGCCGCAGTTCGCCCGCGTCGTGCGCGGTTCCACCCTGGTCGAGCGGGGCAAGGACTACGTCGCCGCCGCGCAGGTGATCGGCATCGGCCGCGCCCGCATCCTGCTCGGCCATATCCTGCCCAATGTGCTCGGCCCGGTGCTGGTGATCGGCACCCTGACCCTGGGTCTCGCCATCCTCGACGAGGCGACCCTGTCCTTCCTTGGCGTCGGGCTGCCGCAGACGCAGCCCTCGCTCGGCACCCTGATCCGCATCGGCGACGATTTCCTGTTCTCCGGGCAATGGTGGGTCACGGTGTTTCCGGGCGTCGCGCTGATGCTGCTGGTGCTGGCGATCAACCTGCTGGGCGACTGGCTGCGCGATGCGCTGAACCCGAGGCTGCGGTGAGTGCGCCGCTGCTCGAGGTCGCCGGGCTGACGGTGGAGTTTCCCACCCGCCGCGGCATCCTGCGCGCGCTGGACGGCGTCTCCTTCGCCATCGCGCCGGGCGAGATCCTGGGCATGGTGGGCGAGAGCGGCGCCGGCAAGTCGCTCACCGGGGCCGCCATCATCGGCCTGCTGGCCCCACCCGGCCGGATCGCCGGCGGCGTCATCCGCCTCGAGGGCGAGCGCATCGACCGGCTGCCCGCCGAGGCGCTGCGCCGCATCCGCGGCCGGCGGATCGGCGCCGTGTTCCAGGACCCGCTGACCACGCTCAACCCGCTCTACACCATCGGCCGACAACTGACCGAGACCATCCGCACCCATCTGCCGATGTCGGCCGCCGCGGCTCGCACCCGGGCGATCCGCTGGCTCGACGAGGTGGGGATTCCCGCCGCCGCGCGCCGCATCGACGCCTACCCGCACGAGTTCTCCGGCGGCCAGCGCCAGCGGGTGGTGATCGCGCTCGCGCTGTGCGCCGAGCCGCGGCTGGTGATCGCCGACGAACCGACCACCGCGCTCGATGTCTCGATCCAGGCCCAGATCATCGCGCTGCTGAAGCGCCTGGCGCGCGAACACGCCACCGCGGTGCTGCTCATCACCCACGACATGGGCGTGATCGCCGAGACCGCGGACCGGGTAGCGGTGATGTATGCCGGGCGGATCGCCGAGATCGGCCCGGTGGCCGATGTCATCCGCAGCCCCGCCCACCCCTATACCGCCGGGCTGATGGCCTCCATCCCGCCGCTGGAACACCGGCAGGAGCGGCTGGCGCAGATCGAGGGGGCGATGCCGCGGCTGGACGCCATCCCCGCCGGCTGCGCGTTCCACCCGCGCTGCCCGCGCGCGATCGACCGCTGCCGGAGCGAACGCCCCGAACTGGAACCGGCCGGCGCCACCATCGCCGCCTGTCTGCGCGCCCATGGCTGACCCGATGCTGCGCCTTGCCGGCGTCACCCGCCGCTTCGATGTCTCCCGCCCCGCGCTGCAACGCTGGCTGGCGCGCGCGCCGCGCCAGTTCCTGCGCGCGGTCGATGACGTCTCCTTCGCCATCGCCCCCGGCACCACGCTGTCGCTGGTGGGCGAATCGGGCTGCGGCAAATCCACCGTCGCCCGGCTGGCGGTGGGGCTGCTTACCCCCTCGGCCGGGGAGATCCAGTTCGACGGCAAGCCGCTCGCCGAAGCCCGCGCCGACCCGGCGCAGCGGCGGCGGATGAACATGATCTTCCAAGACCCTTACGCTTCGCTTAATCCGCGCTGGCGGGTGCGCGATATCGTGGCCGAACCTTTGCGCGCCTTCGGCATCGAAGGCGACATCCCGGGCCGGGTCGCCGGGCTGCTGGGCCAGGTGGGGCTCGCCGCCTCCGACGGCGCGCGGTTCCCGCACGAGTTCTCGGGCGGGCAGCGCCAGCGCATCTCGATCGCCCGGGCGCTCGCCGCGGCCCCATCGCTGCTGATCTGCGACGAGCCGACCAGCGCGCTCGATGTCTCGGTGCAGGCGCAGATCCTCAACCTGATGCGCGACCTGCAGCAGGAACTCGGGCTGACCTATCTGTTCATCAGCCACAACCTGGCGGTGGTGCGGCATATGTCGGACCGGCTGGGGGTGATGTATCTCGGCCGGGTGGTGGAACTCGGCCCGGTGGAGACGGTGTTCGCCACCCCGCGCCACCCGTACACCCGGCTGCTGCTGGAGGCGGTGCCGGACCTGGAACGGGTCGGCAGCGCCCGCACCCCGGTGGGCGGCGAGGTGCCGAGCCCGATCGACCCGCCGCCGGGCTGCCCGTTCCATCCGCGCTGCCCGCTGGCGGTGGCGCGCTGCCGGGAGGAGCGGCCGGAGGCGCGCACCCTGGATGGGGTGCAGGTCGCCTGCCACCGCGCGGAGTAGCCCTTTTTTCCATGTTTCGCGCCCCGCCGCCCACCAACCCGGCGCGCCTACCAAGCGGTCTTATGGCCGGTTGGCATACCCGGGTTCCGCAGGAATCCGGGTATGCCGCGCGCGGGGTTGGCGTGGCGGCTGCGCGCAGAACAAGACGATACCCGTCTTCCCTGGGAAGACGGGTATATTACGCGGCCACCGCGGCGATCCGCGCCAGCGCCTCCTCCCGCCCCAGCGCCGCCAGGGTGGCATCGATCCCCGGGCTGGTGGTGGACCCGGTCAGCGCCGCGCGCAGCGGCTGCGCCACCTGACCGAGCTTCAGCCCCGCCGCGGCGGCGAACGCGCGCAGCGCCGCATTCAGCGCGGGAGGAGAGAAATCGGTTGCCGCCAGCGCCGGCGCCAGCTCGCGCAGCATGATCCGCGCCTCCGGCGTCAGCTGCGCCTCGGCCTTGGCGTCCATCGGCAGCGGCAGCGGATGGGCCAGGAAGGCCGCCGCATCGGCGAGTTCCACCAGGGTTTTCGCCCGCTCCTTCAGCCCCGGCATCAGCGCGCGGATGCGCGCGGCGGTGGTGCCGCCCAGCGCCAGGCCGGGGCGGTGGGCGAGGCGCTCCAGCACCTCGCGGGTCAGCCGCTCGTCATCGGCGGCGCGCAGATAGACCCCGTTGATATGCGCGAGCTTGCGATAATCCAGCCGCGCCGCCGCCCGTCCGACATCGGCCAGATCAAACAGGGCGATCGCCTGATCGCGGTCGATGATCTCGGCATCGCCATGCCCCCAGCCGAGCCGCAGCAGCGCGTTGCACAGCGCCTCCGGGAGGTAGCCCTGCTCGCGGAACTCGAGCACCGAGACGGCACCATGGCGCTTCGACAGCTTCGCGCCGTCCTCCCCATGGATCAGCGGGATATGGGCGAACTCCGGCGGCTCCCACCCGAGCGCCCGGTAGATCTGCACCTGGCGGAAGGTGTTGGTCAGGTGATCGTCGCCGCGGATGACATGGGTGATGCCCATGTCATGATCGTCCACCACCACCGCGTGCAGGTAGGTGGGGGTGCCGTCGCTGCGCAACAAGATCAGATCGTCGAGCTCCGCGTTGGCCACGCGCACCTCGCCTTGGACCAGGTCCTGGACCACGGTATCGCCCTCGCGCGGGGCGCGCAGGCGGATCGCCGGCGCGACGCCGGGCGGCGCCTCGGCCGGGTCGCGGTCGCGCCAGCGCCCGTCGTAGCGGGGCGGACGGCCGGCGGCGACGGCGGCGGCGCGCATCTCGGCGAGCTCGGCCGGGGTGCACCAGCAGCGATAGGCCTGGCCGGCGGCGAGCATCGCCTGCGCCATCTCGGCATGGCGGGCGGCGCGGGTGGATTGGAACAGCGGCGGCTCGTCGGGCGAGAGACCGAGCCAGGCGAGACCGTCCAGAATGACCCGGGTCGCCTCCTCGGTGCTGCGGGCGCGGTCGGTGTCCTCGACCCGCAGCAGGTACTGGCCGCCGTGGTGGCGGGCGAACAGGAAGTTGAACAGCGCGGTGCGGGCGCCGCCGATATGTAGCAG
>JBMFXF010000047.1:0-15648 GCA_049964515.1 Acetobacteraceae bacterium
CGGCCTCGCCACCGCCGGGCACGCCGCTGCCCAGCCGGTGCATATCGTCGAATCCGGCCCCGCCGCCGGGGTGGTCGGCGCCGCCGCCCTGGCCGAGGCGCTCGGCGAGCCGCGCCTCATCACCTTCGATATGGGCGGCACCACCGCCAAGGCCGGCCTGGTCGAACACGGCAGCATCGGCCGCACCGAGGCGCTGGAGGTCGGCGCCGGCGTGATGGCCGGCTCCCGCCTGCTGGTCGGCGCGGGGTACCTGCTGAAACTGCCCGCGATCGACCTCGCCGAGGTCGGTGCCGGCGGCGGCTCGCTCTGCCGGCTGGACCCGGCCGGCGCGCCCAAGGTGGGACCCGACAGCGCCGGCGCCGTCCCCGGGCCGGTCTGCTACCGCCAGGGCGGGCAGGAACCCACCATTACCGACTGCAACCTGGCGCTGGGCTATCTGGACCCGGCCGGTCTCGCCGGCGGCGCCTTGCCGCTCGACATGGAGGCCGCCCGCGCCGTCATCGCCACCCGCCTCGCCGCCCCGCTCGGGCTTTCCGTCGAAGCGGCTGCCGCCGGCATGATCCGCCTGGCCGCCGCCTCCATGATGCGGGCGATCCGCGCCGTTACTGTCGAGCGCGGGCGGGACCCGCGGGAGTTCGCCCTGCTCGCCTTTGGCGGCAACGGCCCCTTGTTCGCCACCGCCATCGCCGAGGCGCTCGGCATCACCCGGGTCATTGTGCCCCCCCTGCCCGGCGTGTTCAGCGCCTTCGGTCTGCTGGTGGCACGGATGGAACATCACCTGACGCAAAGCCTGCGCGCCAGGCTTCCGGGTGCCGACCCCGCACCGCTCCGGGCCGCGCTCGCCGCGCTGGAGGCCGAGGCCACCCGGCGCCTGCACCACGACGGCTTCCCCCCGGCGCGCCAGACCCGCCAGCGCGCCGCACTGGCGCGCTACCTGGGCCAGTCCAGTGAAATCCCGGTGCCGCTGCCGGCAGGCGAGGCCTGGCCCGAGGCCCTGCCCGAGCTGTTCGCCTGTGCCCACGAAGCCACCTACGGATTCCGCGCTGATCCGGGCGAGCCGGTCGAGCTGATGGGGCTTGCCGTCACCGCCGCCGGCCGGCCGGAGGCGCCGCTGCTGCCCGCGGCCATCCCACCCGCCACCCAGCCCACCCCGGCCTGGCGCCGTGCCTGGTTTCCGGATCAGGGCTGGACCGAGACCCCGGTCACCGACCGCGCCGGCTTGCGTGCCCTCGGTGCCGGCCCGCTGATCGTGCAGGAATACGACGCCACCACCCTGGTCCCTGCCGGCTGGCACGCGGCGCTGGACGGATTCGGCGCCATCCGCCTGCATCGTCGCCCCTGACCGGCGCCCCTGGCCGGGGCTTCCGCCCCACCGCCGCGGCGGCTACCTCCGCGGGCATGGATGCATTGCTCGCCGGCTACCGCCGTTTCCGCCAGCACGGGTGGCCCGCCCACCGCCGGGTATTCGAAGCCCTGGCCGAGGAGGGACAGTCCCCCCGCGCGCTGGTGATCGCCTGCGGCGACAGCCGGGTCGATCCGGCGATGATCTTCGATGCCGCGCCGGGTGAGATCTTCACCATCCGCAACGTCGCCAATCTGGTGCCGCCCTGCCAGCCGGACGGCGCCCATCACGGCACCAGCGCGGCGCTGGAATTCGCGGTCACGGTGCTGGGCGTGGCCGATACCATCGTGATGGGCCACGGCCGATGCGGGGGCGTGCGGGCGCTGCTGGACGGGGTGGCGGACAACCGGGCCGGCTTCATCGGCCCCTGGATGCGGCTGGCCGAATCCGCGAGGGCGCGGGTGTTGGCCTGCAACCCGGCCGACCCGCAGCTGGAAGGGGAATACCAGCTGGTGCGCCTGTCGCTCGAGAACCTGCGCAGCTTCCCGTTCGTCGCCGACCGCCTCGCCACCGGGCGGCTTCGCCTGCACGGGGCGCATTTTGATATCCGCACCGGGCGTCTCGCGCTGCTGTCGGAAGCCGGGTTTACCGACGTGGCATAGCCGCCATCGCCGCCGCCATCGCCGCCGCGCACAGGAACGTGACCCTGAGCGCGGCGGTGAAGCCGAGCGCCAGCCGAAACGTCCCGAACAGGGCGATCAGCAGGCTGGCGCCGGCGACAATCCCGAGCGTGCGGGTCAGCATCCCCAGACTGCCCGCCACGCCGCGATCCTGGCGGGGAATGGTGCCGGTCAGGACCTCGAAATACGCCACCTGGAACACCCCCACGCCCAGGCCGGCGGTGGCCATCGCCCCAGTCAGCGCCACAGTCAGCGCCACAGTCAGCGCCACCGTCGACGCCACGGCCCCCTGCCCCGAGGCCAGCGCGATGCCGGCCAGCCCCAGCGCGCACAGCACCGCCCCGCCGCGCAGCAGCGCCGTCGCCCCGACCCGTCCGGCGAGGCGCCCGGCGAGCGGGCCTGCCACCGCGACGCCCGCCGGAGACGCCGCCAGCATCAGCCCGTCCAGCGCCACCGACCGCCCCGGCAACCGCGCCAGCGCGAACGGGATCAGCAGCAGCACCGCGAAGCTGGCCAGGTTCACCCCGATCGCGGCCAGATTGATCCGGACGAATCCAGGCACATGAAACAATGACGGGTCGATCAGCGGCGCCCCGCTGCGGCGCTCCGCGGCGACGAACCCGGCGCCGAGCAGGCCGGCGAGCGCGAGCGCGCCGAACGCCCATACCGGCGCCGCCAGGTCGTTGAGCGCCCCCAGCAGGGCCACGATCGCCGTGACCAGCAGCACCGCGCCGGGCCAGTCGAACCCGGGCCGTGGTCCCGCGCGGTGGTCCGGCGGCAACATCAGCCCGGCGAGTGCCCCGGCCAGAGGAAACGGGATGCGTGCCCAGAACACCGCGCTCCAGCCCCAGTGCGCGATCAGCACCGCGCCTGCGACCGGTCCGAGCGCGCCCCCGAACCCGAAGCCGAAGGTATAGAGACCCAGCGCGCGTGCCCGCCCGGCATCCGGGAAGGCGGCGGTGATCAGCGCCGGCCCGCAGGCCATCACCATCCCGGCGCCCACGCCCTGCGCGACCCGCGCGCCCAGCAGCCATCGGTAGCTCGGTGCCAGCGCGCACAGCGCGTAGGCGCCGGCGCAGAGCAAGGTTCCGACCAGGAACACGCGCCGGTGGCCGATCAGATCGGAGACCCGGCCGAGCACCAGCAGCAGGCTGGCCGAGGTCAGCGTATAGGCGATGACGATCCAGCGGATATCCGCGATCGCCAGATGGAAATGCGCGGTGACGAACGGGAAATCGACATTCACCGCGGAGTCGAGCGGGACCCCGAGCGTGCCGAGCAGGATCGCCGCCACCCCGATCCAGGGCGGCGCGGGTGCAGCTGCCGCCTCGGCGCGGGGCACCGCCGGGATGCCCCGCGCGCGCCGGTCAGACGGCCTTCTTCAGCGTCGGCGACGCCTTGAAGCGGACGGTCTTGCCCGCCTTCACCTTGATCGCCTCGCCGGTGCGGGGGTTGAGCCCCTTGCGCGCCTTGGTCTTGCGCACGGTAAACGTGCCGAAGCTGGGCAGGGTGAACTTGCCCGACTTCTTCAGTTCCTTGACGATTGCCTCCATCACGTGGCCGGCGGCGCGATTTGCCGCGGTGCCGGTGATTTCGGCGGATTCCTGGATCGCCTGGGCGATGAAGGCTTTGGACATGGTGTCTCCTCGGTCCATGATGATGCGACGCGGAGCGCAAGGAGGCCGGATGACGAGGAAGCACGGCGCCTCTGGATTCGCCGCATCGCAATTCCGCATCTACCGGTCCGCCGCCGAGTCTGCCAAGGGATTCGCAAGCCCCGCGCAAGATTTTTTTGACCGCCACGTAAACCCGCCCGCCCCGGCACCCGATAATGCCGGGCGCGGGCGCCTCGCCATGGCCTGTCTTGCGCTTTGCGCCGCCATGACCGGGCTGCGGCTTCCCGCCCGCGCCGCCTCCCTGCCACCGCCGGGCATCGCCGGACCCGCCCTGCCGCCGGGACCGGACCAGCGCCTGATCCCCGGGCACTGGCAGTGGAACGGGATGCGCGACATATGGCAGCCGTCGCGCACGGTACCCGCCGAGGGGTTCCACCATCGCTGGGTGCGCGGCCACTGGCGCGGCCGGGGGGAGCGGCGGGTCTGGGTGCCCGGGCGCTGGCGTTGAGGCGGCGCTCAGCCGCCGTAGAACACGGTCTCGCCCAGGTCCTTCATCTCCAGGATCGCCCCGTCGGGGCGCCCGGTCACCGGGTTGGGCAGATGCGCCTCGGTCACCTCGCCCAGCACGATGTGATGATCGCCCTCGGCGACGATGGTGCGGACCGTGCACTCCACGGCTCCGACCGCCGCCTCCAGCACCGGCGCGCCGTTGGCGCCGGCGCGGAACGCATGGCCCGAGAGCTTCCCGTCCGCCACATCGGCGGGGCGGAAGAAGGTGAAGGCCGAGCCCTTGCCCGCCTTGCCCAGCATATTGAGCGCGAATTTCCCGGCCGCCTTCACCACGCCGTAGGCCCCGGAATCCGCCTTCACCCCCACCGCCACCAGCGGCGGGGCGAACGAGGTCTGGGTGACGAAATTGACGGTCGCGGCGGCGACGTTGCCGGCCCCGTCATCGGCGGTCAGCACGTAGATCCCATACGGGATCATGCGCAGCACGGTCTTTTTCGCGTCACTGTTCATCGGCCTGTCTCCTTCCTGGTGGTCGTTGCGGTCAGTTCGCCCAGCAGCGCGGCCCATTCCCCCGCCGCCGCGCCCTCGGCCGGGGGGCGGCCGGCGCGGGCATACCAGTAGCGCGCATTCGCCGGATCGGGTTCCTTGCGGTGCAGATAGGCATGTACCGCCGCCCCGGCCACGGAGCGGTCGGCCTGTGCCGCCGCGTGCGCCCGCGCCCAGTCCCCGCGCGCGTCCCACCACAGCGCGGCAGGGCGCCGGAGAGACCGGGCGGCGGCGCCGGCTGGTCCAGGCTGGCCCGGAAAACGGCCTCATCCATCGGCCCGGACCGCGCAAGGCGCAGGAGCGCGGCGGGCGCGGATGATGTCGCGCGCCATCAGGGCAACCGCTCGCCGCGATCGTAGCGCCGCCAGGCGCTCATCTGCAACGCCGAGGTCAGGCAATGCACCACCACCGGCTTGGTGCGCGGCGCAAGCGCGTGCGCGATCGCCGGTTCCACCTCCGCCTCGGTGCGAACCGTGATCCCCTCGGCGCCGAAGCTGCGGGCCCAGGCGGCGAAATCGGGGTTGGTCAGGCGCATCGTGTTCATGAACGGCCGGCCGGGATAGCGGACATGGGTGTGCATCCCGATCGTGCCGTACATCCCGTTGTCCGAGATGATCATCGCCGGCGCCACGCCGTACTGCATCGCGGTGGCGATCTCGTTGCCCATCATCAACGCCCCGCCGTCACCCAGGAACGCCACCACCTGCGTGCCCGGCCGCCGCAGCGCCGCCGCCACCGCCATCGGCATCCCCGAGCCCATCGCGCCCACCACCGAGGAGAGGAACATCTGCCCCGGCCTGAACCCGATGTAGCGATGGATGAACGAGCCGAAATTGCCGGCATCCGAGGTGACCGTCGCATCCGCCGCCAGATGCCGGTCCACCGCGCAGACCACGGCGGCGAAATTGACCCCATCGGGGGCCGGCTCCCAGACCGGCTCCAGCAACGCGCGATGGATCGCGTGCAGCCCGGCCACCCAGCCGCGCCGCTTCTCCGCCCCCGCCGGGACGCCGCGCGCGAGCAGGGCGCGGATCACCTCCGCCGGCGCGCAGGCGAGGCCGAGTTCCGGCCGCCAGACCCGGCCGATCTCGTTCGCATCCGGCCAGACGTGCAGGAACGGCAGTTGCGGCTCCGGCGCCGCCGGGAAGCGGTAGGACTGGCTGACCGTGTCGGTCATCCGCTCGCCCAGCGCCAGCATCAGATCGGCCTTCTGCATCTCCCCGATCAGCTTCGGCGGCACGCGGATGCCCATGTAGCCGCCGTAGTTCCGATGCGCGGCGTCGAACAGCTGCGGCCGGCGATGGGTGGGCGAGATCGGCAGCACCCAGCGCTCGGCCAGTTCGCGCAGCGCCTCGAGGGCGGACGGATCGGCCACCGCGTCGGCCGCCATCGCCCCGCCCACCAGCACCAGCGGGCGCTCGGCCGCGGCCAGCATGGCGGCCAGCCGGTCCAGATCCGCCGCGCGCGGGCCGGCCAGCGCGGCCGGGCGCGGCGGGTTCACCGCCGCCTCGGTGGTTTCGTCGAAAATATCCTCCGGCAGGATCACCGCCACCGGCCCCGGCGTGCCGGCCTCGGCCAGGTGGAACGCGCGCGCCAGCGCCTCCGAGGCCTGCACCGGCTCGTTCACCTCGATCACCGCCTTGGTCACGTCGGCCAGCAGCTTGCTGTAGTTCTGCTCCTGCAACGCCATCCGGCCGAAATCGGCGCGCTCCACCTGGCCCACCAGCATCACCAGCGGGGTGGCGTCGTGGAAGGCGGAATGGATCGCCACCATCGCGTTGGACAGGCCCGGCCCGCGCGAGACCATCGCCACCCCGGCGCGTGGGCGCAGCCGCCCGTCGGCCACCGCCATGAACGCCGCGCCTGCCTCGTGGCGGCAGACGATCAGCTGGATCGCGTTCATGTCGGACAGCGCGTTGATGAGGCCGATATAGCTCTCCCCGGGCACGCAGAAGATGCGGTCCACGTCATGGGCTTGCAGGGTTTCGGCGAGCAGGCGGGCGACGGTGCGCGACATCGGGCGGTCCTCCGGCTTCTGCCGCCACGTTAGGCCGGCCGCGCGCGCGCGCCAAACCGGCGCGCGGCTACCGCCCGGCCGGCGACCAGCCGTAGGCCTTGGCGCAGGCGCCGCCCATCAGTATCGCCCGCTCGCTCTCGCTCAGCCGGTTGGTGACGCGGAACGGGGTGACCGCCTGTTCGTAGTTCACCACCGCGAAGGCGCGGGTCCAGTCGGTGCCCCACAGGCAGCGCTCGAACCCCCAGGCCTCGAAGACGCGCGCCAGCGGGTCCCAGATGTCGTCGAACGGATAGGGGCGGTGCGACAAGGTGCAGGCGCCCGAGACCTTGATGACCGCGTTCGGCCGTTTCGCCAGCTCCAGCACCTTCGGCAGATCGGCCCAGGGTTCGGGCGGCGCCGGCGGCACGCGCGGCTGCATGATGCCGAGATGGTCGATGATGAAACGCGTGCCCGGATGGCGATCAATCAGCGCGGTGCCGACATCGAGATTGCCCCAGCACAGGATGTTGACCGGCAGGTCGAGCCGCCCCGCCGCGCGCGCGATCCGGTCGAGACCCGGATCGTCGGCCGCCCGCTTCGTCTCCGCCGGCAGCATGATGCGCACGCCGACTGCGCCGGGAACGCGCTTCCACTCGGCGATCACGTCGGCCACCGCCGGATCGTCGGGGTTGACCGGCTTGACGATGGCGAACCGGTCGGGATGCGCGCGCTGCACCTCCACCGCGTAGCTGCCGTCATACTGGTAGAGGCCGAAAGCGGAGATGAAGATCGCGCCATCGACGCCGACCGCGTCCATCGCCGCGACCATCTCGTCGCCGGTGACGTGATCGGGCCAGTTCGGCACGCTGTGCCAGGGGCGGCGGGGGGTGTTCGCCTCGTACGCATGGACCTGCGAGTCGATGATGGCCATCCTGGATGCTCCTCCTCGGTATGGCCCAACTGTGGGGGCAGCGCGGGGGCGCTGTCCAGGGCGCGCGCGGCCAGCCGCTTGACCCGCCGCCGCCGCGGCGCGATTTGCCGCGGGCCCCGCCGCGCTGCCCCAACCTGGCACCATCCCGCGATCCGCGATGCTCCCCCCTGCCCCCATTCCGTCCGCGCGTCCGGAGCGGCTGCTCGCCATCGCCTCCGCGGTCGCCTACGGCCATGTCGGCAACAGCGCCTGCGTGTTTCCGTTGCAGCGGCTGGGTGCCGAGGTCTGGCCGGTGGCGACGGTGCGGTTCTCCAACCATCCGGGCTATGGCGCCTTCACCGGAACCGTCACGCCCGCGGCCGAGGTGCGCGCGCTGCTGGACGGCATCGCCGCGCGCGGCGTGCTGGGCGGGTGCGACGGGGTGCTGTCGGGCTATCTCGGCGATCCCGCCACCGGGCCGGCGGTGCTGGACGCGCTGGACGCGGTGCGGGCGGCGAATCCGGCGGCGCTGTGGGCGTGCGATCCGGTGATCGGCGACGACGGGCCGGGGATCTACGTCCGCCCGGGCATCGCCGAATTCTTCCGCGACCAGGCGCCGGCGGCGGCGGATGTGCTGACGCCGAACCGGTTCGAGCTTTCCGCGCTGACCGGGCGACGGGTGGAGACGCTGGCGGAGGCGCGCGCCGCCGCCGGCGCCCTGTCGGCGCGGATGCGCGGCTCCGGCCCCGGGGTGGTGCTGGCAAGCAGCCTGCCCGGGGAGGCCGACACCATCGCGGTGCTGGCCGCGAGCCGGGAGGGCGCCTGGTGCGTGCGCACGCCGCGGCTGCCGATTGCGGTGAACGGGACCGGCGACCTGCTGGCGGGGTTGTTCCTGCTGTATCTGATCCGCCTGCGCGCCGCTCCGGCGGCGCTGGGCGCGGCGGTGTCGGCGCTGCACGCGGTGCTGCGCCGGACCGCGGCGCTGGGTGAGCGGGAGCTGGCGCTGGTGGCCGCGCAGGACGCGCTGGTGGCGCCCGGGGTGGTGTTTACGCCCGAGGCGGTGTGAGCGGACGGCTCAACTGGCCAGTCGCAAACCGTGCAATGCCATGCCGAGCGGACGGGTGTCGGTCTTCGACGGGTCGTGATCGCAGGGGCGGAACGTGGCCTGGGGACGGAACCGCAGCACCACGCGGCCATCCGCCGGGATCGGCGGCAGCACCGCGCGCCGTACCCCCCGGTTCGCGCCCGCCGAGAACTGCCAGCGCGCCACCGGCCGGTCGCTGATCATCACATCAACGAAATGTTCTCCGGGCGTGACCGCGATCGCCAATTCGACATCGCATTCCAGCACGCAGCCGGATGCCCCCGCCGGCAGGCGCAATCGCAGCTCGTGCGCCGGTCCGATGCCCCAGATGCCCCAGGACTCGAAGCCGCTCCAGCCCGGACCCAGCAGGGAACGGATGGCTTCGCCCTGCGCGCGCGTCCAGCTGAGGTCGAGATCGGCCGCGGCCGTCTTGCCCGCAGGCTGAACCGGCCGGAGCTTGCGGATCACCGCGCTGCCGCACCCATCCGGCAACGGCATGACCGATTCCGGCTTATCGGCGAAGAAATCGTCCACCGCCTTCTCGGCGCCCTCCCATGCCAGGCTCGAGTAATCGTGGATGATGAGAAAGCCGCCGGGTTCCAGGCGCGGGTAGAAATAGGACAGGCCGGCGGAGATCGGAGCGTAGAGATCGCAATCGATATGCACGAGGCAATATCGCGCCTCGGGCAATTGCGCCGCGGAGGCGGGGAAATGGCCTTGGATGAAACGGGTGGCTTCCTCGCCCACCAGGGCACGCACCGCTTCCAGGGAGGTGTCGGCGAATTGTTTGCGCTGCCCGCCGTCGATGCCGGTGAGGTCGGCGGCGTCGAAGCCGCCGAAGGTGTCGAGCAGCCAGGCGGTGCGTCCCAGCCGGCGCGCCATCCGCGCCAGCAACCCCGCGGTCTCGCCGCGATAGACGCCGAGCTCGGCCAGATCGCCGGCCACGCCTTCCTTGCGGATCTGGTCGAACGCCAGACAGAAGAAATAGAATCGGGAAATGTCGCCGACATTGCCGTGGCCGACGAAGCCGGCGATATCGGCCTCCAGATCGACCAACCCGCCCCGCTGCTGGTAGCGTTCGTAATTCCCCCAGTAGCGTTGCGGCGGGTCCGCCCGATAGGGCCAGGCGGCCGGGCGCGGACGCAGGGCGGACGAAGGCGCGGGTCGGTCCAAGCGGCGTTCTCCTGGGCATCGGGGACGAGACGGTTCTACGGCACAAGCCGCCCCGCCGGCCAGCATTCCCTGTCCCTCACCGTCCCCGCGTCACCCGCATCGCCAGCCGCGCCACCAGCCCCCGCGGCGCGAAGCGCAGCGCGAACACCGCAGCACGGTTGCCGCCGCCCGCCACCGCCAGCCCCTGCCCGCGCGCCAGCGCCGCGAGGCCGACCCCGGCCACCGCCTCGGCCGACATCATCCGCCCCGGCGCGCGGGCATCTGCGCCGGGACCGCGCGCCACCGCGAAGAACTCGGTTGCGGTGCCGCCGGGGCAAAGCACGCTTACCCGCACCCCCGAGCCGGCCAGCTCGGCATCCATCGCCAGGCCCAGCGAGACCACATAGGCTTTGCTCGCGGCATAGGCGGCGAACAGCGGCACCGGCAGGAAGCCGACGATCGAGGCCACCTGCAGGATCCGCCCGAACCCGCGCGCGGCCATGCCCGGCGCGAACAACCGGCTGAGATGGGTCAGCGCGATCACGTTGACCGCGAGCAGACGTTCGGTGCGCGCCCAGTCGGTCTCGGCCAGGGCGCCATACACGCCGAGACCGGCGTTGTTCACGAGGAGATCCACCTCCGGACAGGCACGGGCCAGCGCCTCGCGTGCCTCGGCCTCGGCGAGATCGGCCGGGGCGACGCGGACGGTCACGCCCCGGGCGCGACATTCGACGGCGAGCGCTTCCAGCCGGTCTGCCCGGCGCGCCACCAGCACCAGGTTGCTTCCGCGCGCCGCCAGCGCGCGTGCCAACGCGGCGCCGATGCCGGACGAGGCGCCGGTGACCAGGGCGGTGCGTCCTTGAAACATGTCCATGCGGCCTCCCGCGGCGGGTTGGGCGGCTGCTGTGCCGGAAGCGGCGCGGCGGGCGCAAGGGGGCGAGGCTGACGTGGCGCAGTGGTGAGTATATACGTCGTAGAGACATGGAGGCGACAATGCTTGGAGCGGTGCGCAAATGGGGCAACAGCGCGGCGGTACGAATTCCCGCCGCGGCGATGCAGGCGGCCGAACTGCATCTCGACCAGATGGTGGAGATCCGGGCCGAGGGCGGGGCGATCGTGATCGAACCGGTGCGGGCCGCCACCGGGCGACTGGCTGCGCTGCTGGCCGGCATCACCGCCGAGAATACTCATGGTGAGATCGGGTTCGGCCGCGCGGTCGGCAACGAGGCTCTGTGATGCCGCCCCGGCGAGCGGGCGCGTATGTGCCCGAGGCGGGGGACATCGTCTGGCTCGCCTTCGATCCAGAGGCCGGGCACGAGCAGCCGGGACACCGGCCGGCGGTGGTGCTCAGCCCGGCGGCCTATAACGGGCTGACCGGGCTGTTGCTGTGCTGCCCGACCACGACGCGGATCAAGGGCTATCCGTTCGAGGTGCGGCTGAGCGGGACCCCGCCCAGGGTCGCGCTGGCCGACCAGGTCAAGAGCCTGGACTGGCGCGCGCGACGGGCGGTGCGCAAGGGCGCAGCGACCGTCGAGGCGCTGGCGGCGATCCGCGATCTGGCGATGGCGCTTATCGGCGGGGCGTGACGGCTCCGGGGTCCCAGCCGTTCGGGCACAGCGCCTTCCTGACCACGGAGCCGCGTTACCGCACCCTACCCCGTCTCAAGATCCCGCGGGAACACCACGTCCCGATGGACGTCCACCGAAAGCAGCAGCCCGAACCCCGCCATCACCGCGATCAGCGCCGACCCGCCGTAGGAAACCAGCGGCAGCGGCACCCCGCCCACCGGAATCACCCCCATCACCATCGCCAGATTGACGAACACGTAGAGCGAGAAATCCACCGCCACCCCGAACGCCAGCAGCCGCCCGAACTGGTGGCGGCAGCGCAGCGCGATCAGCATCGCCGCGACGATGATGAGCAGCAGCAGCGCCACCACCGCCAGCGCGCCGACGAAGCCCCACTCCTCGCCGATGGTGGTGAAGATGAAATCGGTCTGCTTCTCGGGCAGGAAGCCCAGATGCCCCTGGGTGCCGTGCAGATAGCCCTGCCCCCACATCCCGCCGGAACCCAGCGCGATCTTCGACTGGATGATGTTGTAGCCGGCCCCCAGCGGGTCCCGCTCGGGGTGCAGGAAGGTCAGGATGCGCTGCTTCTGGTAGCCATGCAGATGCGAATAGGCGATCCGCGCCAGCAGCGGCAGCGGGGCAAAGGCCAGCGCGAACAGCCATAGCCGCACCCCGGCCGCCAGCATCATCGCCGCGCCGATGGAGAGGGTGATGACGGCGGTGCCCAGATTGGGTTCCTTCAGGATCAGCGCCGCCGGTGCCGCGATCGCCAGCGCCGGCACGATCAGGAACAGCGGGTTGCCCACCCGCTCCCACGAGGCGCGGTGGAACCACGCCGCCAGCGCCAGCACCAGCGCCACCTTCATCAACTCGGACGGTTGCAGCGCGATCCCGCCGACGTCGATCCAGCGCTCCGCGCCCTTGCCGACATGGCCGAACCGCGCCACCGCCGCCAGCAGGGCCAGCGCCGCGGCATAGGCCGGCCAGGCCAGCCGCGCGATCACCCGGATATCCACCAGCGCCAGGCCCAGCATCAGCACCAGCCCGGCGGCGAAGCGCACCGCCTGCGCCTGGGCGTAGGGCTTCGGAGACCCGCCATCGACGCTGTAGAGCGCCACGTAGCCCACCGCTGCCAGCAGACAGACCAGCAGCACGAAGCCCCAGTTCAGGCGCGCCAGCTTGGCCGTCACGTCGAACGGCAGCGCCAGCAGCAGCCGACCCTCGACCCGTGCCTTCATATCTTCGCTCCCGGCGCCGCCTGCGCCAGCGCCGGGTCGGCCGCCAGCGCCGCCGCGATCAGGTCGCGCGCAATCGGGCCGGCGGCGGTCACCCCCTCGTTGCCGTGCGCCACCACCACCGCGGCGGCGTAGCGCGGCGCATGGGCCGGGGCGAATGCCACGAACAGCGCATCGGGCCGCAGCTTCCACGGCAGGGCGGAGGAGTGGAACACGCCGGACAACCGCTCCGCCCGGGTGACCCCGGCCACCTGCGCGGTGCCGGTCTTGCCGGCCATCCGCACCCCCAGCGCCGGCGGCAGGCGCACCGCCCAGCCGGTACCGAGCGGGGTGTTCACCACCGCCGCCATGCCACCATGCACCGCCCGCAGCGCCGGCTGCGGGATGTCCAGCACCGGCCAGTCCGCGGCCGCCGCCCCCGGCAGCACCCGCCCGCCGATCGCCGCCGTCACATGCGGGGCCACCGCCCGGCCGGTCGCGATCCGCGCCACGTAGGTGGCCAGTTGCAACGGCGTGACCTGCACGAAACCCTGCCCGATGCCGGCCAGAACCGTATCCCCCAGCACCCAGGGATGCCCATGGGCACGCCGCCAAGCGGGCGTCGGCACCAGCCCCGCAGCCTGCAACGGCAGATCGAGCGGCAGCCGCACCCCGAGACCCAGGCGATGCGTCATCGCCGCGATCCGGTCCATGCCGACCAGCAGGGCGGTGTGGTAGAAGAACACGTCGCAGCTCTGCTGGAGCGCGGCGTGAACATCGACAGTGCCGTGCCCGCCGCGCTTCCAGCAGAAGAACTTGCGGTTGCCGAGCTGGAAATAACCCGGGCAGAAGAAGGTGGTGGCTGGCGTGATCACCCCCGCGGCCAGCGCCGCCAGCGCCACCCCCGGCTTGAAGGTGGAGCCGGGTGCATAGACCCCCACCGACGCCTTATCGGTCAGCGGCGCCATCGGGTCGGTGATCCAGGCTTTCCATTGCGCCTCGCTGACCCCGGTGTCGAACAGCCCGGGGTCGAACGACGGGGTGGAGGCCATCGCCCGCACCGCGCCGTTGCGCGCGTCCAGCACCACCGCGCTGGCCGAGAGTCCGACCATGCGGCGCATCGCCAGCCGTTGCAGGCCGGCATCCAGGGTCAGGGTCACCGCCTCGCCCGGCACCCCTTCGTCGCGGGCGAGTTCGCGGATGACCCGACCGGCCGCGTCCACTTCCAGCTGCACCGATCCGGCCTGACCGCGCAGGTCGCGCTCGCGGAATCGTTCCACTCCGGTGCGGCCGACCCGCATCCCGGGCAGCGCCAGCGCCGGGTCGCGCGCCACGTCGGCCGGGGTGGGCGGGGCAACGTAACCCACCACATGGGCAAAATCGGGACCGAACGGATACACCCGGGTCTGCCCGACATCGATCACGATCCCCGGCAGGCGCGGCGATGCGGCCTCGATCCGCGCCATCTGGTCCCAGGTCAGGAAATCGGCCACCAGCACCGGGATGAACCGGCGGTTGTGCGCGACATCGCGGTGAATGCGGGCGCGGGCGCGGGAATCGAGCGGGACGATGCGGGAAAACCGGTCCAGCGTGCGGTCGATGTCGTGGCTTTGCTCGGCGATCAGCAGCGCCCGCCAGGCCTGCTTGTTATCGGCCAGCACCACCCCCGCGCGGTCGCGGATGCGCCCGCGCACCGGGGCGATCATGCGCACGCTGACGCTGTTCTGCCGGGCGCGGAAGGCGTAGCGGCGGCCCTCCGTGACCTGCACCTGGTAGAGCCGCGCCGCGAGCAGGCCCAGCACCGCGGTCTGGCCGGCCAGCACGGCCAAGGCGCGGCGCGTGAACACTCCGGCACGGCGGGTTTCGCGGCGCATCTCAGGCGCGCTCCGGCGCCGCGGCGGAGCGATGGGCGTGGGCGAACGGGATCGCCAGCACCGGATACAGCGCCGCCGTCAGCGCCGCCTGGAACAGCGCCGGCCCGATCGGCATCAACCGCAGTTCCAGCGCCGAGACCAGCGCCCAGAGCAGCCCCGCCGCGCCGGCCGCGACCGGAACGAAGCCCAGCCACACCGCCACCAGCCCGGCCGCGGCCAGGGCGCGGCGCAGCCGCAGGGTGACGGCATGGACGGTCAGCAGCAGCAGCACCCCCGCCCCCAGCGGCTGCCAGCTCAGCAGATCCAGCAGCAACCCGAGCCCGAACACCGCCAGCGCCGGCATCGCCGCCGGGCGGTACAGGGTCCAGAAGAACACCGAGATCACCGCCAGCGCCGGCGACAGCACCGCTTGGTCGGGGATTCCGAACGGGGCGCCGGCCAGGATCAACAACCCGATCGTCGCCGCCATCGGCAGCACGGCGCGCGCCATCGCATCCAGCCGCCGCCACAGGCTGGGGCGGGGGCGGATGCCGGGCGCGGCGCCGAGGTCCACCATCGCCGCCGCACCGGCTAGTTCGTCGCCGCGGCGGGGGGCGGCAGCCCGCCTTGCACCACCTGCACCGTCTCCAACCGGTCCAGGTCGGCGTAGGGCACCACCTCCGGCACGTGATGGGCGGTCAGGCGCACCGTGCCCACCGGCAGGTCGGGCGGGATGCCATCGGCCAGCCCGGCGGTGACCACCTGCTCGCCCGGACGCGGCGCGGCGCCGGTGGCGAACACCAGCCGCGGCAGCGGCCCGTTGCTGCCGGCCATGATGGCGCGCCCCTTGCCGCCTTCCAGCAGCACCGGGATGCGGCTGTTGATATCGGTCAGCAGCAGCACGCGGGCCGAGCGGGCGCCGACATCGGCGATCCGCCCCACCAGCGCGCCGTGCGCCAGCACGATCTGGCCGGGCTGGATGAAGTGATTGGGTCCGGTCGCCAGCAGCATGGCCCGCACATAGACCCCGCCCGCATCCGCCACCACCCGCGCGGTGACGAATTCCGGCGTCGGCGAGGGCACCCAGTGCAGCGCCGCCTTCAGCGCCCGGTTCTGCGCGGCCAGCGCCAGCGCCACCGCCTGCCAGTGGCGCAGCCGCGCGTTCTCGGCGCGCAGC
>JBMFXF010000048.1:0-15417 GCA_049964515.1 Acetobacteraceae bacterium
CCGGCGTTCTCCCCCGCCGGGCGGGCCATGCCGTCTTCCCACACCACCGCGTCAGGGTCGATGTCCCAGATCATCGCCGCCCGCTTGCAGAGGTCCTTGATGACGGTCTTCGTCGCCTCGACCACCGCCATGCCGGTGGCGAAGGTGACGCGCGAGCCGCCGGTGACATGGGTGTAGCCGACCGAGCCGGTATCGGCGACGATGGCGCGCACCTGGTTGTAGTCCACCCCCAGCGTCTCGGCGGCCATGATCGCCATCGAGGCGCGGGAGCCGCCGATATCGGGGCTGCCGGTCGCCACCAGCACGGTGCCGTCGGCGTTGACCTCGATGGTGGCCGAGGACTCGCCGCCGCCGTTGAACCAGTAGCCGGAGGCGACGCCGCGGCCCTGGTTGGGGCCGAGCTTGGTCTTGTAGCCGGGGTGATCGAGGATCGCCTGCACCGTCTCCCGGTCGGCGCTGGCGGCGGGGGTCAGGGTGAGCAGCACGCTGGCCTGCGCGGGGCGGGCGGCGCGGGCGAACGGGGCGCGGTGCGGCAGCACCAGATGCACCCTGGCCGCGCGCACCCCCTGGATGGCGCGGATGGTGCGCGCCAGCTCGCCTTCCAGCGCGCGGGTCTCGTCGATGCGTTCCTGGAACGGGGTCATGCCGAGCATGTCGGCGTGATCGAAGATGCCGTAGCCGATGTTCCCGCCCGAGGGCAGCCCCTGGCGGGCCAGCAGCACCCGCGCCGCCGGCACCTGCCCGGCCGGGACCAGGATTTCGGTGCCGCCGGCGGCGAGCCGGTAGGCGATATGCGCGCGCGCCAGCGCTTCCGTCATCTGCCCGGAATCGCGCAGCGCGAGGTCGCCGTAGAGCGGCGCCATCGGGGCCGAGCCGCCGGAGAGGGCGAGCAGGGCGAGCAGCGCAAGGGTGGCGAGGCCCACCGCGGCCAGCGCGCCGAGCCGCGCTGGACCGAGAGCCTTGAGCCCTTCGAGCAGCGGTTTCATCGGCTTGGGGCGATCACGGACGGGGGAACCTGGTGGCCGGAGGGAAGGGGCCCGCAGTCTGGCCGCCGGCGGTGAACGCGGGGTTAATCACCCGGCACGTCCTGCCGGGCGCGGGGGTGGGGCGCGGTTTGACAGGGGCGGAGGGCGGCTTGTAGAAGCCGCGGCTCATGGCCGGGAACGTGGACGGGTCTTCGGGACCCGCGCCCGCCGCGCTCGCGCGCGGCCTACCGGTGCAACAACAGGCCAGCGAAAGGGCAACGCGCCGATGACCAAGCGCGCCGAGAGCAAGTACAAGATCAACCGCCGTCTGGGCGCCAATCTGTGGGGCCGGGCGAAATCGCCGGTGAACAAGCGGGATTACGGCCCCGGCCAGCACGGGCAGCGGCGCAAGAAGCCGACCGATTTCGGCACCCAGCTGATGGCCAAGCAGAAGCTGAAGGGCTATTACGGCAACATCAGCGAGAAGCAGTTCCGCAAATACTACGAGGAAGCGGTGCGCCGGAAGGGCGACACCTCGGAGAACCTGATCGAGCTGCTGGAACGGCGGCTGGACGCGGTGATCTACCGGATGAAATTCGCCGTCACCCCGTTCGCGGCGCGGCAGTTCGTCTCCCACGGCCATGTGCTGGTGAACGGGAAGCGGGTGAATATTCCCTCCTTCCTGGTGCGCGACAACGACAGCATCGAGGTGAAGGACCGCTCCAAGCAGCTGGCGGCGGTGCTGGATGCGACGCAGAGCACGGAACGCGACGTGCCGGAGTATCTGGAAGTGGATCACCGGGCGATGAAGGGCCGGTTCGCGCGCGCGCCGAAGCTGTCGGACGTGCCCTATCCGGTGCAGATGGAACCGAACCTGGTGGTGGAGTTCTACTCGCGCTGAGCCTGGCTTGAACGCCGCCTCCCGAGCGTGCAGACTGCGCGCAGAAACAGCGGAGGCGGCGTGCCATGGCGGCGATCGAGTTCTGGACCTGGAACACCCCCAACGGGCGCAAGATCAGCGTTGCGATGGAGGAGATGGGGCTGGCCTATACGGTCCGCCCGGTGAACATCTCCAAGGGCGAGCAGTTCAACCCCGAGTTCCTGAAGATCAGCCCGAACAACCGCATCCCGGCGATCGTCGATCCCGACGGGCCGGGGGGCGAGCCGATCAGCGTGTTCGAATCCGGGGCGATTTTGCTCTATCTGGGGATGAAGACCGGGCAGTTCTGGCCGCAGGACCGGCGCGCGCAGGTGCCGGTGCTGGAATGGCTGATGTGGCAGATGGGCGGGTTCGGCCCGATGCCGGGGCAGGTGCATCATTTCCTGCAGGTGGAGAACGAGGCGGACCGGCGCTACGGGCTGGAGCGCTACATGAAGGAGACGCGGCGCCTTTACGGCGTGCTGGACAAGCGGCTGGGGCTGGTGGAGTACGTGGCGCGCGAGGTTTCGATCGCCGATTTCGCCATCCTGGGCTGGGCGTGGCGGCACGAGCGGCACCAGGTGGATCTGGCGGAGTTTCCGAACGTGCGGCGGTGGTACGAGGCGATGATGGCGCGGCCGGGGACGAAGCGGGGGTTTGAGGTGGCGCTGAGTTAGGGGGGGCTAATTTTCTATTGACCAGTGCACCTCTTGGCAGGCTGCGGAAAACTCCACCGCCCGCGCAACGAGGTTTGAAAATGACTCGTAGGCCCGCTTACTTAGACTTTCTCTTACGCCAAACTTGATCCCTACAACTTGATCTTGCCCATCGGAAATGCGTTGAGCCGTTTCGGCAGCCTGTTAGATGAGATCAACCGACGTAGCGCTTCGCGTGGTATTTTCGACCGACCGCTCCTACGCTGAGTGGTCGACTGTGTTGGTTGCCGTGGGTCTTGGGATTGAGCTGCTGGTTGTACTGGCAGAGTCGAGAGGGAAGCCGTTTCTCCACAAGATTGCTCTGGCTGTCGGAACAGTGGTGATCTTGATCGGAGTAATTGGCGAATATGTTTTTGGGGGCCGGTCAGGAGACGCAGCCGCAGAACTGCAACGAAGGGCAGACAAACAAGTCGCCTTTTTGCGAATGGAGGCAGAAAAGGCGAAAAGTCAAATAGCGGTTGCAAACTCAGAAGCGGCAAGAGCCCGAGCGGCTGCGGCACATGCCGACGCGCTCGCGGCGCAACTTCAACAGGCGGCAGCGTGGCGGTTCATTTCTCCTTCACTTTCTGTTACGCTTGCGACTAGGCTGGCGGCTGACGGCGGAGGACAGATCAAACTTGGATATCCCGCGAATGACCCCGAAGCTCTCTTTCTGTCGCTCCAGTTTGAACGAATTTTCGACCAAGCCAATCAGATTGCAGGCAAGCGTATCTGGCAAGTTCAGCTCGACCCACGTGTATTTTCTCGGTTCGTCATATTTGGTGTTGACATATTCGGAACCAATACGAATGATGTTATTTTCCTCCAGCGCGTATTTGCAAGGTCCGGCATTCACACAGAGAATATAGTCCTACCAAACGTCATTAACGACTCCCCGGGGGAAACGATTGGCGGAGGGCCTGAAGCGCCAGTCGAAATTTGGATCGGCCCGAAGGCGCCGCCGTAGTGAACAGTCAAGTTACGATATGACAACATAAGCATAATCGTCCCTGTAGTAGGATGCCCCTACACCAACGCCACCGGCCGCGCCGGCGACCCCGTCGCGCCCCGGAACTTCACCGCCAGCAGCACGAAACAGAACACCGTAACCCCCGCAGCCGCCAGCTCGTCCAGCACCAGATTCTCGATCAGATGCACCCCCGCCTCGGCCAGCGCGTGCTGATGCACCGGCAGCGCCAGCCCGTGGTCGGGGTTCGGCAGGACCTCCACCGCCATGTTGTCGGCGCCGATCGCCACCACCCCCTGGCCGGTCAGCCAACGCGCGCCCGGCACGTCGATTCCCGGCTCGCCCTCCAGATAGCGGCGGTTGTCCAGCCCGAACCAGCGGCCCCAGCCGGTGCGGATCAGCGCCACATCGCCCGGCGCCAGCGGCACCGGGCAGCGCGCGGCGAGCTCGGCCGGCGTCACCACCCGCCCCGGCGGCAGGAAATCGCCGCCGTCCAGCCCCGCCACGTCGATCAGCACGCCGCGGGTGATGAGCGGGGGAATATGCTCGATCCCGAGCCGCGCCAGCCCCCAGTCGCCCACCACCTCGGCCGCGTCCTCGCCGCCATACAGCCGGTCGCCGATGCTGAAATGCCCCAGCGCGTCGATATGCGTGCCGACATGGGTGGTCATCTCGATGCGTTCAAGGTTCGACCCGGCATCGTTGCGAAAGCCGCCGGCGCGGCGGCGGCGGATGGAGTCCCGCCAGGACGCCCAGGTGGACAGCAGGAACGGCGTCTGGTTGGGCGCCATGAACGGCGCGCCGGCGTCGATCACATGCGACAGGTCGAACACCGCGCCGGTGCGTGCCAGCGCCAGCGCCTCCCGCCGCGAGGCATCGGTCAGC
Source organism: Acetobacteraceae bacterium (assembly GCA_049964515.1). GTDB lineage: Bacteria > Pseudomonadota > Alphaproteobacteria > Acetobacterales > Acetobacteraceae > JAJZVS01. The sequence goes on from JBMFXF010000048.1 coordinate 4,432, forward strand.
CGCCCGGCCGCGCCCAGCGGCGGGGTGCCCCAGGATGCGTGGTCATGCGGGGGGTGATGCGGTGCCGCCATGGCTTCCTCCTCGTGGTCGCGTCTCGCCAAGCGGGGGACAGGGTGGCATAAGCCGGCCTCGTTACCTAACCGGTCCTCCGCCATGGAACTGCTGGATTTCGCCGCCCTCGCCGCCGCCCCGCTCGCCACCGACCCGTTCCCCCATATCCTGGTGCCGAACTTCCTGCCGCCGGCGGCGCTGGAAGCGGTGGCGGCCGACCTGCCGCCGATCGACAAGGGCGGGTCGTTCCCGCCCGGCTCGCTGCGGCCCGGCCCGGCCGCGGCGGCGCTGATGGCGGAGATGGAAGGCCCCCGCCTGCGCGCGGCCATCGCCGACCGGCTCGGCCTCGATCTTTCGGCCGCCCCCACCATGGTCACCCTGCGCGGCCATACCGGCCCGCGCGATGGGCGCATCCATTGCGACAGCCTGGCCAAGCGGGTCACCGTGCTGCTCTATCTGAACCGCGAAACCGACGCCTGGTCCCGCCACCAGGGCTGCCTGCGCCTGCTGCGCGGCCCCGACGATATCGAGGATTTCGCCGCCGAGGTGCCGCCGGTGAACGGCACAATGCTGATCTTCCCCAACAGCCCGGCCAGCTGGCACGGCCACAAGCCGTTCGTCGGCCCGCGCTATTCGGTGCAGCTCAACTACATGACCACCGACGCGAAGGCGCGGTCGGAGTTGCGCCGCCACCGCATCTCGGCTTTCGTGAAGCGGCTGACGCGCGCCGCCTGACCCGCGCGCGGGCCGCGGGGGGGCCGGTATGGACGACGAAAGCGCAATTCTGATCGCCGGTGGCGGCATCGGCGGGCTGACCTTGGCGCTGATGCTGCACCAGGCGGGGCAGCGCTGCCAGGTGTTTGAATCCGCCGCCGCGTTCCGCCCGCTTGGGGTCGGCATCAACGTGATGCCGCACGGGGCGGCGGCGCTGGCCGCGCTCGGCCTCGAGCCGGCGCTGGCCCGGGTGGCGGTCACCACCGCGGCTTCGGCCTTCTACAACCGCTTCGGCCAGCTGATCTGGCGCGAGCCGGCCGGCCGGGCGGCCGGGTTCGCGCATCCGCAGTTCTCCATCCACCGCGGCGATCTGCACGCGGTGCTGCTGGAGGCGGTGCGCGCGCGCCTCGGTGCGGCCGCGGCGGTGTTGGGGCGCCATGTGGTGGGGGCCGAGCAGGACGCGGCCGGGGTGACGCTGCGGTTCCGCGATGCCCCGCCGGCGCGGGGCCGCGCGGTGATCGCCTGCGATGGCATCCATTCCGTGCTGCGCAAGCAGTTCTACCCGGGGGAGGGCGCGCCGTGCTACTCGGGCTACAACATGTGGCGCGGGGTGACCGCATGGCCGCGCATCCTGGACGGGGCGACGATGATCCGCGCCGGGTGGCTGGCCACCGGCAAGATGGTGATCTACCCGATCCGTAACGATATCGATGCCGCAGGGCGCCAGCTGGTCAACTGGGTGGCCGAGATCGAGACCCCGCGCCATCTGGACCGCGACTGGAACCGCGCCGGGCGGCTCGAGGATTTCCTGCCCGCCTTCGCCGACTGGCGGTTCGACTGGCTGGACGTGCCGGGGCTGATCCGCGGCGCCGAGCAGATCCTGGAGTTCCCGATGGTCGATCAGGATCCCCTGCCGGGCTGGACCTTCGGGCGGATCACGCTGCTGGGCGATGCCGCGCATCCGATGGTGCCGCGCGGGTCGAACGGCGCCGGGCAGGCGATCCTGGATGCCCGCGCGCTGACCGATTGTCTGGTCCGGATGCCAGTGCCGGCGGCGCTGGCCGAGTACGAGCAGCTGCGGCTCGGCCCCACCACCCAGGTGGTGCTGACCAACCGCACCAACCCGCCCGATGCGATCCTGCGCGAAGTGTGGCAGCGCACCGGCGACCGTCCGTTCGCGCGGATCGAGGACGTGATCCCGGCTGCCGAGCTGCGCGCGCTGTCCGAAAGCTACAAGGCGGTGGCCGGCATGAAGCGCGCCTCGTGACCGGGCGGGGGCTGCCCAGGGTACTGATCGCCGGGGCCGGCATCGGTGGGCTGGCAGCGGGGCTGGCGCTGGCCGCGCGGGGCATGGCGGTGCAGGTGCTGGAACAGGCGCGCACGCTGCGGGAGGTCGGCGCCGGGGTGCAGCTGGGGCCGAACGGAACGCGGGTGCTGATCGCGCTGGGGCTGGGTCCGGCGCTGGAGGCGGTGGTCTGCCCCGCCGCCGGCAAGGCGATCCGGTTGTGGAACAGCGGGGAGAGTTTTCCGCTGTTCGACCTGGGCGAGCGCGCGGTGGCCCGCTACGGGGCGCCGTACTGGATGGTCCATCGCGGCGATCTGCACGGGATCCTGCATGACGCCTTCGCCGCGCGCTGCCCGGGCGCGCTGCGGCTGGGGGCGGCGGCGGTGGGGTTCGAGCAGGATGAGACCGGCGTGACGCTACGCCTGGCCGATGGCGGGACCGAGCGCGGGGCCGTGCTGATCGGCGCCGACGGGGTGCATTCGGTGATCCGCCGCCAGCTGGTGGGGGAGGGGGCGGCGCGGTTCACCGGACTGATGGCCTGGCGCGGCCTGGTGCCGATGGCGCGCCTGCCCGAGCATCAGCGCCAACCGGTCGGCACCAACTGGAACGGTCCCGGCGGGCATGTGGTGACCTATCCGCTGCGCCGCGGGGCGCTGCTGAACTTCGTGGGCGTGACCGAGCGCGCCGACTGGACCGCCGAGGGCTGGAACGACGCCGGCGAACGGGAGGAGTGCGCGCGCCATTTCGCCGGCTGGCATCAGGATGTACAGCGCATCATCGCCGCGATCGATACGCCCTACAAATGGGCGCTGCTGGGACGGAGGCCGCTCGAAAGCCTCGTCTTCGGGCGGGTGGCGCTGCTGGGGGATGCCGCGCACCCGATGCTGCCGTTCATGGCGCAGGGGGCGAACATGGCGATCGAGGACGGAATGGTGCTGGCGCGCTGCCTTCAGGCCGAGACGCAGCCGGCGGCGGCACTGCGACGCTACGACGCGGCCCGGGCGGCGCGCACCGCGCGGGCGGTGCGGGGTTCGCTCGACAATGCCGGGCGGTTTCACAATGCCGCGCTGGCGGATGCGGCGGCGGCGGCGGCCTATGTGGCGCGGGAGTGGACGCCCGGGCAGGTGGCGGCGCGCTATGACTGGGCGTATGAATACGATGCGCTCACGGTGCCGGTGTAGGGCGTACCGACTTCGTTGCTTTCTATCGCCGCTACCCCCGCTCCACCGTCGCCGCCAGCACATACCCCCCGCCGCGCACGGTCTTGATGAGCTGCGCGTCGCGCCCCGCGTCGTCGAGCTTGCGCCGCAGCCGGCTGACCGCGACATCGATCGCGCGGTCGAACGGGCCGGCCTGGCGCCCGCGCAGCAGGTCCAGCAGCATGTCGCGGGTCAGCACCCGGTTGGCCCGCTCGGCCAGCGCCAGCAGCAGGTCGTATTCGCCACCGGTGAGCGGCACTTCGGCGCCATCGGGGTTCAACAGGCGGCGGCGGGCGGGGTCGAGCTCCCAGCCGGCGAAGCGCAGCGGGCGGCTCGATGCCTCCACCCGCGCCCCGGCCGAATCGCCCGCTCGGCGCAGTACGGCGCGGATGCGAGCGAGCAGTTCGCGCGGGTTGAACGGCTTGGCCACGTAATCGTCGGCGCCGAGTTCGAGCCCGATGATGCGGTCGGTCTCCTCGCCCATCGCGGTCAGCATGATGATCGGCACGTCGGATTGTGTGCGCAGGAAGCGGGCGAGGTCGAGGCCGCTCTCGCCCGGCATCATCAGGTCCAGCACCACCAGCTGGAAATGCCCGTTCGGCCAGGCGCGCCGCGCCTCCCGTGCGTCGCGGGCCACTGTCACGCGCAGCTGGTGGCGCTCGAGGAAGCGGGCGAGCAGGTCGCGGATCTCGCGATCGTCATCGACCACGAGGATATGCGGGAGCGACTCCATCGGCGCAGCATACCGCCGGGGCAGGGGCGATCCCAGGCCCTGTTGCACTCGGTTTCACTTCGTCGCCTGCCGGTCGCGCACGGCCGGCGCCACGGGATCATCTGTGGGACGGCTCGCCCTGGCGGGCCGAACCGAGGAGAGAGAGATCATGCGAAAATCCCTGATCGCAGCCACCGCCGCGCTGGCCCTGGCCGCTTGTGGCGCGGCGATGCCGCCCGCCCTGGCCGCGCCGCCCCCGCCGCCCGGCCCGATGGGCGGGCCGCCGCACCCGCCGCCTTGGGCGCAGCATTGGGGCCGCCCCGGGATGTGGGGGCATCACCCGCACCGGCGGCTGATCGCCCCCGGAACCTTCGCGCTGATGTTCCACCCGAAGGACCGCAAGCTGACGCCGACCGACGTGGATGCCATCGCCACCGGCTTCCTGCGCTGGAACGGCAACCACAGCTGGAAGGTGATCGACGTGAAGGCCACCGATGACGCGCATATCGGCTTCGCTTACGCCACCGCCGACGGCGGCGTGATCGCCCGCTTCACCATCAATCGGCATACCGGGCGGATTCGCCGGGTGGGCTGAGGCGCGCGAGCACGGCCAGTACTTCGGCCGGCGCCAGTGCCGCGAGTGTCGGGCGTTGCAACACGGCAACGTCCGCGCCGCGCGGGCCCCGCCCAAGACGATCAGACACCGAACAGAGTGCGCTGCACATGGCGCAGATGCCCGGTCAGCGTGACGGCGGGCGCGTCGCGCGCGCCGGGCGCTGGGAGCCGGGCTCTTTCCCGCTGTTGCCGGGGCTGCTGCTGGTCGGGACCGGCGGGCTGGTCCTGCGGGACGGGCTGCGCACGCCGGCGGAAGCGGGATACCCGTGGTGGGGAGCGGGCACGATCGTCGCCAGGCGGGTTGCCTTCGCGGTATCGGGGTGCCCGGGGCGGTTGCTGCCAGCCAGTTTCGCCGCGGTGTTCCTCGTCGCGTTGGGCGACCGGCGCATCGGGCTGGCCACCGCCACCGCGCTGGCCGGGGTGATGAGGCTGGTGGAGCTGGTGGTGTTCCACTTGGTCCTGCAAGTGCAGCTGCCGCTGCTGCGCTGGGGCTGAGCCGATGGGCGCGTTGCACGATCTGTGGTTCGGCTTCGGCGTGACGCTGCAACCAGGAAATCTGGCCTGGTGTTTCGTGGGCGTGCTGTTGGGAAATTTGATCGGGGTGTTGTCAGGGCTGGGCCCGATTTCGGCGATCTCGATCCTGCCGCCGCTCACATACGCGCTGCACCCGGTGCCGGCGATCCTGATGCTGGCCGCGATTTTCTGCGGCGCGCGGTATGGCGGGGCGATCCGGCTCAACCTGCCCTGCCATCCGCCGCACGGGGTGACCTGTCTCGACGGGTATCCGATGTCGCAGGCCGGGTGCAGCGGGGCGGCGCTGGGGATCGCGATGCTGGCCTCCTTCGTCGCCGCCTCCGTCGGCATCGTGGTGATGATCCTGGCCTCGCCGGCGCTGGTGGCGATCTCGTTCCGCTTCGGCCCGCCGGAGATTTTTCGCCATCATGCTGTTGGGGCTGCTGGCCGGGGCGACGCTGTCGCGCGGGGCGCCGCTCAAGGGGGTGGCGATGGTCGCGGTCGGGCTGGTGCTTGGGGTGGCTGGCACCGACGTGCTGACCGGCACCCAGCGCTTTACCTTCGGCATCCCCGATCTGGACGACGGGTTCGCGCTGGTCGCGCTGGCGCTGGGGCTGTTCGGGGTAGCCGATTTCCTGCGCGGGAGCGGGCGGAGGGACACCGACCGGCCGGTGCCGCGGCTCAGGATGCGCGACATGCGCCCGAGCCGGGCGGAACTGCGCGAGGCGTTCTGGCCGATGCTGCGCGGCACCGGCATCGGTGTGCTGTTCGGCGCCATTCCCGGCACCGGGCCGACCCTCACCACCTTCATCGCCTATGCGCTGGCGCACCGTATCTCCCGCCCTCCCGAGCGGTTCGGCCATGGTGCGGTGGCCGGGGTGGCCGCCCCCGAGGCGGCCTCGCATTCCAAGACCCAGGTGGATTTCGTGCCGACCATAAGCCTCGGGATTGCGGGCGATCCGGTGATGACGCTGATCCTGGGGACGCTGATGATCCTGGGGATCCAGCCGGGACCGCAGCTGATCTCGCAGCACGCCGATCTGTTCTGGAGGCTGATCGCCAGCTTCTGGATCGGCAACCTGCTGCTGATGGTGCTGAACGTGCCGCTGATCGGGGTCTGGGTGCGGTTGTTGCGGGTGCCGTACCGGTTCCTGGTGCCGGCGGCGCTGTTCTTCATCGCGATCGCTGTCTATTCCACCCAGAACGATCTGTTCGAGGTGTGGGAGGTGCTGGGCTTCGGGCTGGTGGGCGCGGTGTTCGCCGCGCTGGAGTTTCCCGCCGCGCCGGTGCTGCTCGGCTATGTGCTGGGCCCGCTGGTGGAGGACAATTTCCGCCGCTCGCTGCTGCTGGCGCATGGCAACCTGCTGGTCTTCCTGCGCCATCTGATCAGCACCGGGTTGATGGCCGCGAGCGCGCTGCCGGTGCAGGAGCGGGTGGTGATGGCGCTGCGGCGGAGGTAGGGCAGGGGGGGCGGCGGCCGGTTCGCTCTTTATGCGGCCTGCGTGCCGACCGCCTGCCGCACCTCCAAGCCGTAGCTGACGGTGGCCTTCGATGCACTCACGGCGGCCTCGATCGTCTCCTTGAGATTTTCCGCCGCGGCGAACGCATCGACCGCCATGGTCATCGAGACCGCCAGCTGCGTGGTGGCGGCCGCGAGGCGATCGGCGGCCACCAGCCATCCCGGCCTGTCGAACTCGGCGACCACCGCCTCGGCCTCGCGCCAGGCGGCGTTGCTCGTCTCCCAGCGCTTGCCCAGATCGCCGGCTTTCTCGAGGAGGTGATAAAGCGCGGTCCCGAGGCCGACGATCTGGTTGTCGTATTCCTCCGACCTGCCCTTGAGTCCGTCCAGCTTCGCCAGGATCGCGTGGATCTGCTTGCAGGCGACCATCTGGCCGAAATAGAGCTCGGCCAGTTTGTCGCCCCAGAGGTGGCAGCTGGATTTGATATTTTCGACGGTATCGATGATGTGGCCGCCGAGCGCCGCATTGAGCGCCGAGGCGGCGATGTCCCCGGCGGCGACGGCGGCCTTGCGCAGCCTCTCGGCGTCCTGATCGTTCAACGTCCCGAGCTTGTCGCGCAGGGTCTTGATGTGATCGCCGACGGCGCGCTGGACGCTTTCTACGTCCTGAAAGACCGCCCATGCCAGCAGCGAGACCTTGCCCACGCCTTGCACCGCGCCCATGCAGGCGAGCACCGCCGCGCCCACCGCGCCGCCATGGCCGGCGGTCACCACCGCCGCGGCGGCGGAGGCGGTGGCCACCGTCGCCATCGCGCCCGAGCTCACGATCTCGATATTCCTGGCAAATTCGCCGTTTTTGGCGCGATTTTCGCTGGTCTTCCACTCGCTGACGATGGTCTCCACGGTGTCATCGAGCGTCCGTCCGAGCTCGGCGGCGACGGCATCGATCGCGCGGGTCGCGGCGCGCTTCTCGACCTCCTTGGCCGATGCCTTGTCGGCGATCGCGCGATCGGCATCGATGCGGGCGCAGCTGGCCGCGAACGCATCGGCGAGCGCGCGGATCCGCTCCGTCGCCTTGTCCGTTGCCTTGTTGTTGCGGTCATACATCTTCTGGAACAGCAGCTCGCCGACGCCCTCCGTCTCGAGGTGGTCCAGAAGTTCGGCCGGCAGTTCGAGCTTGGGCAGCTGCAATTGCAGGGTCCCGGCAAGCGCCTTCTCGGCGTCGCAGCCGACCCGCGCCGGGGTGGCGCCGGATTTGCCCAGCGGCACGCCGGACAGCAGGTCGGCGTAGGCTTCCGCCTCCTCGACGATCGCTTCGCAGGCGTCGGCGTAGTCATCGAGGATTTTTTTTGCGGCCTTGCGCCGTGCCGCCTCGAATTCGGCCTCCTGCTGTTTCGACATGCGGGGGGAATTCTCGTCCACCATCACCCAGCCTTCGGCGGGTTCCCCGTCGTGTCGGTCCGGCTTCATGTTCGGGTAGGCGCGCAGCTCGTCCTGCTCCGGGTCCGCCTTCCCAACGTCGTCCTCGGCTGGTTCCGGGCCGACGACCGGGGCGAAATCCGAGTTTGCCACGTAGTCATCGAGACGAAGATCGATCTCCCGTCGCTTGTCGTCGAGCTCCTTGGCCTTCCGCCGGTGACCGGCGGCGTTCAGCCGTTGCACGGCGGATGCGAGATCGTCGATCGCGCTTTCCACCCGCTCCCGGTTGTCCTCCTGCACGATTTCGTCGGAGCCGATCAGATGCAGCAGGGCGCGTGCGCCCTTGACCTCGAGCTTCGCCACATCGAGTCGCAGGCTGGCCGCTTTCTCCGCTACCGCCTCCTTGGCCGCCGTGGCGGCGACATCCATCGACTTGCCGAATCCCTTGATTTCCTTGGCCGCGCTGTCAACGGCGGTGCCGAACGCCTTGCGCGCTCTGGCGAACCAGCCGCGGCTGGCGTCGGTTGCGTCGGGCATCTGCGTTTCCTCGGGTGATTCCGGATATCGTCGGCGGTCAGGCCGCACTCTGTTCGAGGGTGGCGACGATGCCGTCGAGCGCGCCGATCAGGCTGCTGCGGATCGTGACGGCGACGCCGAAGGGATTGTCCTCGCAGACCGTGACGCGTTCGTCGGCTTCGATCTGGCTCCGCAGCGCGGCGGCGCGCCGCATGGCTTCCCGCGCCAGTTTGGGGCGATCGGCCGGTCGCGCCATGCCGAAATCCATGAAGGCGGCGCGCGCCGGGACGAAGCAGTCATTGGTCATGCGCAGCAGCCCGTGGTCGGCGATGGCGATCATCTCCTTGTCGTTGGTCCGGCGGAGATGCGCGCTCAGGGCGTTGAGCTGGCCGTCGATCGTGTCTTTCGCGTCCTGCCAGGCGGCATAGGCGTCCCGCCAGGGCTTTGCCGGTGCCGCCGCGCGCGTGTCGGCGGACGGCGGGGGGGTGCAGAGCGCGCTCAGCCAGGCGATATGGGCCGCGGCCCCGGCGGCGTCGGCGGCCTTCACCGCCGCCGTGGCCTGGGCGGCGCGCAGGCGGATTTCCGCCGCCTGATCGGGAAGCGCCGCCAGCAGGTCCTTGAGCCGCGGCAGCAGCGCGGCCAGCGCGGCGCGCGTCGCGGCAAGCGACTCCCGATCCCCGGGAGTCCCCGGCGCGACGGTCGGATGCGCGGACAGGGTGACACCCAGAACCCGTTGGACCCATGCCGCCCGTGCCTCGGACATTCCGCGCTCCGCATTCCGCTGTCGGCCTCGGTGACGGCGTTTGCCATGCCGCGGTTAAGAAACCCCTACCGGATGGGGGCCGGTGCCCCGCCCGTGCCGTCCGATTTTGCGCGATTTGTCGCCCGGATTGTGATAGTCTGCGGTGATGCCGCGCTGCCGTGTCATGTCGTCGCTGGTGCTGGGCCTGCTGCTCGCTATCCCGGGCGCACGCGCCGCTACCCGCCCGCCGGTGCCGCTCGCGCCGCCGCGCGTGGCCGGGTTTGCCGCCTGCGCCCAGGCGATCGCCGCCGCCTCGCTCGCCGCCGGCCTGCCGCCGGGCCTGCTGCGCGCCGTCGCCACGGTGGAAAGCGGGCGGACGATGCGCGCGCCCTCCATCTTCCGCCGCGACTTCGCCCCACCCGCGCCGGCGCGCCGCCGTCCCTGGCCCTGGACCATCGATGCCGGCGGCGTCGGGCGGTTCTTCGCCAGCCGCGCCGCGGCGATCGGGGCGGTCCGCGCGCTCCGGGCCAAGGGCGTGCGCCGGATCGATGTCGGCTGCCTGCAAGTGGATCTCGGCGATCATCCGCGCGCCTTCGCCTCGCTCCGCGCCGCGTTCGATCCCGCCGCCAACGCGCGCTGGGCGGCCGGGTTCCTGCTGCGGCTGCACGCGGCGCTGGGGTCGTGGCGCGCCGCCATCGCGGCCTATCATTCGCGCACGCCGGCGCTGGGCCGGCCCTACCGGCGGCGGGTGCTGGCGCGCTGGCGCCGGGGACCGGCCGGCGCGCCGCCGCCGATCTATGCCGATTTCCTGCCGCGTGACCGGAAATACGCCGATTTCGCGCCGGTCCGCTGAGTTCTCCACGGCGCTGCGGCTGGCGCGGCGGGATCTGCGCGGCGGCATCCGCGGGCTCTGGCTGGTGCTGGTCTGCCTCGCCCTGGGTACCGGAGCGATTGCCGCGGTGGGCAGTCTGCGGGCTTCGTTCCAGGCTGGGCTCGCGGCTCAGGGGCGGGAGCTGCTCGGCGGGGACGTGGCGGTCGGCACCGGGGCGGAGCCGCCACCGGCCACGTTGCGCGCGTTTCTGGCCGCGCGCGGGGCGCGGACAACGGTCTCGGTGCATCTTCGTACGCTGCTCAACGCGCCGGGCGGACGCATGCTGGTCACACTGCGCGCGGTGGGGCAGCACTGGCCGCTGGTGGGCCGGGTGGGGTTGCGTCCGGCGTTGCCGGTGGCGGCGGCGCTGGCCGGGCGCGGGGTGATCGCAGACCGGCTGCCGGTGGCGCGGCTCGGGCTGGTGCCAGGGGCGCGGGTGCGGCTGGGGCGCGCCCGCTTCACCCTGCGCGCGGTGCTGACGAACCTGCCGGACCGGCTGGCCAGCCCCGCCTTCCTGGGCGCGCCGGTGCTGATTGCCCGCCGCGCGCTGCCGGCCACCGGCCTCGTCGTGCCGGGGGCGATCCTGGGCTACACGCTGCGCGCGGTGGCGCCGCATCCGGCCGCGCTGCGGGCGGCGTTGCGGCGGCGCTTCGCCGCCCAGGGCTGGCGCATCCGCGGCCCCGATCAGGCCGCCCCCGGGGCGGCGCGCTTCATTACCCTGACCAGCCGCTTCATGGCGCTTGTCGGGCTGACCACCCTGCTGATGGGCGGCATCGGGGTCGCCAGCGGCGTGACCGCCTGGCTCGCCGGGCGGGCGCATACGCTTGCGGTGCTGCGCTGCCTGGGCGCCGGAGCCGGCACCGTGCTGGCCGCGGCCGGGGCCGAGGTGG
>JBMFXF010000049.1:0-3734 GCA_049964515.1 Acetobacteraceae bacterium
TGGGTTCCACCCGCAAATTCACCCGCTGGCCGGACGCGCACGGGCTCGGCGTGATCGCCGGGGAGCGCGCCTTCCTCGCCTCCGGCCGGCCCGGGGTGATGCTGCACCCCACCATGATCTACGGCGCCGCCGGGGAGGATAACGTGCAGCGCCTGGCCGCCCTGCTGCGCCGGCTGCCGCCGAAGCGCGGCCCGCTGGTGCCGCTGCCGGACGGCGGGCGGGCGCTGGCGCAGCCGATCTTCCAGGACGACGTGACGCGGGCCATCCTGGCCGCGCTGGCCCGCGACTGGTCCGGCCCCCAGGCGATCACCATCGCCGGGCCCGAGCCGCTGGCCTATGCCGATTTCGTCCGCGCCGTGGCGCGTGCCGCCGGCATCGCCCGCCCGCGCATCATTCCGGTGCCCGCGCTGCCGCTGCGCCTGCTCGCCCCGCTCACGCGCTTGTTACCAGGCGTGCCGACGATCCGCCGCGCCGAACTCCGCCGGCTGTCCGAGGACAAGGCTTTCGACATCGGTCCGATGCGTGCGATGCTGGGGGTGGACCCGGTGCCGCTGGCGCGGGGACTCGCAAGCACATTCACCCCCACCTGAAGAAGCGCAGGAGCGCCGATGCCCGTCCTCAACCGGATTGCCGCGTTCCACGCGGACATGACCGCATGGCGGCGGGATTTTCATCGCCACCCGGAACTCGGCCTGCGGGAGACCCGCACCTCGGCGGTGGTGCAGGGGTTGCTGGCGGAATTCGGCGTCGATCAGGTCATCACCGGGTTGGCCCGCACCGGCGTGGTGGGCGTCATCCACGGGCGCGGGCCGAACTCCGGTCCCGGCGGACCCGCCATCGGCCTGCGCGCCGATATGGACGCGCTGCCGATCGAAGAAGCCTCCGGCCGCGACTGGGCGTCGGTCACCCCGGGGGTGATGCACGCCTGCGGCCATGACGGGCACACCACCATGCTGCTGGGGGCGGCGCGCTACCTGGCGGAGACCCGCAATTTCGACGGCACGGTCTATCTGATCTTCCAGCCCGCCGAGGAGGGCGTCGGCGGGGCCGAGCTCATGGTGCGGGAGGGGCTGTTCGAGCGCTGCCCGATGCGGATGGTGTTCGGGATGCACAACTGGCCCACCCTGCCGGCCGGCACCTTCGCCTGCAGGGCCGGGGCGATGATGGCGGCGGTGGCGGATATCGGCATCACCGTTACCGGCCGCGGCGCGCATGGGGCGCATCCCGATCACGGCATCGACCCGGTGGTGGTGGCGGCGCAGATCGTGACCGCGCTGCAGAGCATCGTCGCGCGCACCCTGGACCCGGCCGAGAGCGGCGTGGTCACCATCGGCCATATCAACGGCGGGCAGGGGTTCAACGTGATCCCCGACAGTGTGTTCATGCGCGGCACCGCGCGCTGGTTCCGCCCCGAGGTGGGGGACGCGATCGAGGCCGGGGTGCGCCGGCTGGCCACCGGCATCGCCGGGAGCTTCGGCGCGAGCGCCGAGGTTTCGTTCCGACGCATCGTGCCGGCGACGGTGAACGACGCGGCGGCGACCGAGCTGGCGATGGACGCGGCCCGCGCCGTGGCCGGCGCCGGGGCGGTGCGGGAATCCGAACGCCCTACCATGGGGGGCGAGGATTTCGCCTTCATGCTGAACGCTAAGCAGGGGAACTACATCTTCCTGGGCGCCGGGCGCGGGCCGAACGACCCGATGGTGCATAACCCGGCCTATGATTTCAACGACGAGATCCTGCCGGTCGGAGCGTCCTACTGGGCGGCGCTGGCGGAGCGGCTGCTGGGGCGCGGGGCGGCGCCGCTGGCGAACGGGGCCGGTTCCGGATAAACTTGCTTCATGGGACCGAGGCTCGCCCGAATCACCCTGCGCGGCTTCCGCACGATCCGCGACCTGCCGGAGTTCGTCCCCGGTGATCTGACCGTTCTGATCGGCCCCAACGGCGCCGGGAAAAGCAATTTCATCGCCTTCTTCCGGATGTTGTCCTGGGCCCTCGCCACCCCCGGTCAGCTTCAGCTGCACGTCCAGATGCAGGGCGGTGCCGGACGGATTCTGCACGATGGCGCAACCCGTACGAACGAGATCTTCGCCGATCTGCACATCGCGACGGCGGACGGCACGAATCGGTACGGATTCCGCCTGGTTCACGCTGCCGGCGATACGTTGCTGTTCACGGATGAGTGGAATCAGTTTACCCCACAGGGAAAAACCTATGCGAATCTGCCCAGTATGGGCGCGGGGCATCGGGAAGCGAATCTGCTTGGCCGGGCAGGCAAAACCGCCCAGTTCACACTCTCCACGCTGCGCCGGATCATCGTCCATCAGTTCCACAATACCTCGGCGACTGCACGCATCCGCGGGAAATGGTCGGCATCCGACAGCCGCTGGTTGAAGGAGGACGGAGCCAATCTTGCGCCGTTCTTGTTGCGCCTCCAGGAGCAGCACCCGGCGCATTACCGGCGCATCGAAGACACGCTCCGGCTAATCGCTCCCTTCTTCGCGGCGTTCGATCTCTACCCGGAATCGGACGCGGTGTTGCTGCGCTGGCGCGAGCTCGGCTCCGATCAGGTGTTCGACGTCTCGCAAGCCTCCGACGGGCTGCTGCGGGCGATGGCGCTGGTCGCGCTGCTGCTGCAACCCGCTGCCGACCTGCCGGCCGTGCTGATCCTGGACGAACCGGAACTCGGCCTGCACCCCTATGCGATCGAGGTGCTGGCGGGGCTGATCCGTGCCGCGTCCAAGCATGTCCAGGTGATCGTCGCCACCCAATCGGTCACCCTGATCGACCAGTTCGAGCCGGAGGACATCGTGGTGGTTTCCCGCCCCGGCCGGGAGAGCACGCTGCGCCGGCTCGACGGTGCGGCACTGCGCGAATGGCTGGAGAACTACACCCTGTCCGAATTGTGGGAGAAGAACGTCATGGGCGGGAGACCCGGCACCTGATCCGGCTGCACATCCTGGTCGAGGGTCAAACCGAGGAAGCGTTCGTCAACCGTGTCCTTGCCGCCACGCTGGCTGCGGCCGGCGTTGTCGCCGACGCCTGCCGCATCACCACCGGGCGCCGTCGCGGGCGGGACTTTCGTGGCGGTTTCGTCAGGTACGAGCATCTGGCGGGCGATCTGATCCTGCGGATGAAACAGGATTCGGGCAAAGACTCGTGGTTCACCACCATGGTCGATCTCTATCGCCTGCCGAAGGACTTTCCCGGCGCCGCCGACATTGCGCCCACCCTGCGTGCCGGACAGCGCATCGATCTGCTGGAACAGGCGTTCGCCGCCGATATCGCCCGCCGCCTGAACGATGCCCCGGTCGTGCGCCGCTTCATCCCCTATATCCAGCAGCACGAGTTCGAAGCGTTGCTGTTCGCCGATCCAGGTGCCTTCTCGGCCGCCTTCCCCGATCACCCCAGCGTCGCTGACGTCCGTGCTATACGCGACAGGGTAGCGACCCCGGAGGACATCGACGACGGCCCGGCTTCCGCGCCGTCCCGCCGCATCCTGGATTGCTTCCCCGATTATCAAAAGGTGTTCCACGGCGTGCTGATCGCGGAGAGTATCGGTATCGCTGCCATCCGCCGGGAATGCCCTCGCTTCGACGCCTGGCTGACCCGGCTGCTGTACCTTTCCGCCGCCCCCTGATCGACACGGTGGAGGGTCCGGCGTCATCTCCCACCCAGCCGCCCCCGCCACGGCGGGAGCGGCAGGAAGCGCGGAGGTCGCTGTCGCCCCCGCGGGG
>JBMFXF010000049.1:3830-15359 GCA_049964515.1 Acetobacteraceae bacterium
CCGGTTCGGTTACCGGACCACCTAGGGAATGATCTTCGGCAATTTCGGCTACGGCTACATGATCTGGCTGTACGCCGCCTGGTTGCCGGGGTATCTGGAGATCCAGCGCCACATCAGCATCCCCCATACCGGCTGGCTGGCCGCCATCCCCTACGTGTTCGGCATTCTGGGCAGCCTGTTCGGCGGCTGGGCGGCGGACCGGCTGGTGGCCGTCGGGTTCAGCCCGGTGAACAGCTGCAAGCTGCCGATCATCGTCGGCATGGTGGGGGCGGCGGGATGCACCATTTTCGCCGCGCTCACCCCGTCCAATGCGTCGGCGATCGCGGCGATCTCGGTGGCGCTGTTCCTCGGCAACATGGCCGGGGCGACGATCTGGGCGCTGGCGGTGGTGGCCGCGCCGTCCAAGGGCGTGGCCTCGCTGGGTTCCATGCAGAACTTCGGCGGCTTCCTGGGCGGGGCGCTGGCGCCGATGCTGACCGGGTTCATCGTGCAGGCGACCGGCAGCTTCGTGCCAGCGCTGATCCTGTGGGCGGTGGTCTCGGTCGCGTCCGCGTTCGTCTATCTGTTGGTGGTGCGCGAACCGGTGTATCTGCCGGAGACCACGCTCGGGGCCGCCACGGCCTGAGCCAAGGACGAGGGGGACGGCGTCCCCCTCGTTCCTGACGCGGTGCTACGCCGCCGGCGCAGAAGCCAAGGTCGGCCGTGGGGAGGATGCGGCCCGGGTTTTCGGTTCCACATAGGGCGGCGCATCCGGCACGGTCGCGCCGAGCCGGCGCGACAGCCGCACCGCGACCTCCTGCACCTGCGCCAGCAGCGCGCGGGGGCGCGGCGCGCGCATGCGCAGCGACGGGGCGGTGACGCTGAGCGCCGCGACCACCTGCCCGGAGGCGTCGAACACCGGTGCCGCGACCGAGACCGCGCCCGGGTTCACCTCATCGGAGGTGACTAGGTAGCCACGGCCGCGGATGCGTTGCAGATCGGCCGCGATCCAGGCCGGATCGGTGCGGGTGGCGGGCGTGAAGCGCGGCAGCCGCTGCGCCAGCATCTGGGTCTGCACCGCTTCCGGGGCGTAGGCCAGCAGCAGCCGCGGCACGCCGGCGTGCAGGGGTTTGCGCTCCCCCACCGAGGTATAAAGCCGCAGCGCCGGGTCTGGCTGGAACACTGCCAGGGTTTCGCTTTCCAGCCCGTCGCGGCCGCGGAGCTCCACGGTCTCGCCGGTGGCCTGGCCGAGCTCGGCGAGGAACGGGTTGGCGGTGGCGACCAACGCGCCCTGGTCCTGCGCGGCGCGGCCAAGGATCGCCCAGCGCGCGCCCAGCCGCCATTGGCCGCGGGCCTCGTCCTGCACCGCGAAGCCGCGCGCTTCCAGGGTGCGCAACAGGCGGAAGGCGGCGGTACGGGTGCAGCCGGCATCCTCGGCCAGATCGGCCAGCGAGGCCGGCGCGATGCGCGCGAGGGATTCCAGCAGGTCGAGCGCCCGGTCCACCGCGGCGATGTTGTATTCGGCCGATTTGCCGGAATCCCCGGCTTCGGCCGGTCGCGCCGCTGCCCGGGCGGAGGGGGGGCGCGGCTTAGCGGCGGTCATGGCATGGGGTCCATGGCGCGGGGGCGGCCGGAGAGGTCAGCATGGCGCGATCGGCGGACAAAATGCTCACATCGGTCAGAACAAGGGCCGCGGCACCGGCCGCGACCATCCGTGGCAGTATTGTGGCACTCCGCTTGCCGTGGGTCAAAGCGGAAATCGGGTGGCAGGGCCGCATTGGGCGCGGGGCTGTGGTGGTGGTATCCTGATACCCCCGCGCGGGCTGCTTGACGCCTCCATCACGCAAGGCCATAAGCCGCCGCCTGTTTCAAGGACCGGACGCATGAAAACCACCCCCTCGCTCAAGCCGGCCGAGGTGCGGAAAGACTGGGTGCTGATCGACGCGGAGGGCCTGGTGCTGGGCCGGCTCGCGGTGGTCGTGGCCAACCGCCTGCGCGGCAAGCACAAGCCCCAGTTCACCCCGCATGTCGATTGCGGCGACAACGTCGTCGTCATCAACGCCGCCAAGGTGAAGCTGACCGGCAACAAGCTGGCCGACAAGATGTTCTACTACCACACCGGCTACCCGGGCGGCATCAAGGGCCGCACCGTGCGCGAGCGCCTCGAGGGCAAGCACCCGGGCAGCGTGATCGAAAAAGCGGTCGAGCGCATGATCACCCGCGGCCCGCTGCAACGCCGCCAGATGAAGCACCTGCATGTCTATGCCGGCACCGAGCATCCTCATGCCGGCCAGGCCCCGCAGCCGCTGGATGTCGCGGCGCTGAACCCCAAGAACCGGAGGGGCTGAGCCCATGTCCGAGACCATTGGCCGCTCCCTCGCCGACCTCAAGGACCTCGCCGTCGCCTCGGCCGCCGCCGCCGGCACCCCGGCCGACGCCCCGAAGCGCGAGCCGAAGCGTGACGCCCAGGGCCGCGCCTACGCCACCGGGCGGCGCAAGAACGCCATCGCCCGCGTCTGGATCAAGCCCGGCAAGGGCGAGATCACCGTGAACGACAAGAAGGCGGCGCAGTATTTCGCCCGCCCCGTGCTGCGGATGCTGATCACCCAGCCGTTCCTGGTGGCCGATCGCTACAACCAGTTCGACGTGGTCTGCACCGTGGTGGGCGGTGGCCTGTCCGGCCAGGCCGGCGCGGTGCGCCACGGCATCAGCCGCGCCCTGACGTATTACGAACCGGATCTGCGCGGCATCCTGAAGGTCGCCGGCTTCCTGACCCGCGATTCCCGCGTGGTCGAGCGCAAGAAATACGGCCGCGCCAAGGCCCGCCGCAGCTTCCAGTTCAGCAAGCGGTAATTGCCAGAGCCCGCCGCGCCCGGAATACTCCCGGGCGCGGACGGGACAACCAGGAGGCCGGCCCATGGCATCGGTGTTCATCGACGGGGAGGCCGGCACCACCGGCCTTGGCATCGCCGCGCGGCTGGGCGCGCTGGCCGACATCACCCTCCGCCGCCTGCCGGACGCCCATCGCAAGGACCCCGCCGCCCGCCGCGACCTGATGGCCGAGGTGGACCTCGTGGTGCTGTGCCTGCCCGATGACGCCGCGCGCGAAAGCGCAGCACTGGCCGACGGGCTCGGCAATGCCGCGCCCCGGCTGCTGGACGCCAGCACCGCCCATCGCGTGCATCCCGACTGGACCTATGGTTTCCCGGAAATGGCCCCGGGCCAGGCGGACGCCATCGCCGCCGCGCGCAAGGTCGCCAATCCGGGCTGCTACCCCACCGGCGCGATCGCGCTGCTGCGCCCGCTGGTCGATGCCGGACTGCTGCCGCGAGACTACCCGGTGACCATCAACGCCGTGAGCGGCTACTCCGGCGGCGGCAAGGCGATGATCGCCGCCCATGAGGCCAGCGGCGGGCCGGCGTTCGAACTCTATGGCCTCGGTCTCACCCACAAGCATGTGCCGGAGACGCAGCGCAACAGCGGCCTGACCCGGCGGCCGATCTTCGTGCCCTCGGTCGGGCATTTCCGCCAGGGGATGCTGGTCTCGGTGCCGCTGCATCTGGACACGCTGCCGGGCCGGCCCACCGCCGCCGCGCTGCGCGAGGTGCTGGCCGCCCGCTATGCCGGGGCGCGCCTGATCGCGGTGCCGCCGCCCGACCCGTCGGGGCGGATCGAGCCGGAGGCGCTGAACGAGACCGACCGGCTGGAGCTGTTCGTGTTCGCCAACGAGGCGGAGCGCCAGGCGGTGCTGGTGGCCCGGCTGGACAATTTGGGCAAGGGCGCCTCCGGGGCCGCGGTGCAGAACCTGCGCCTGATGCTGGGCCTGCCGGCATGACCGGGCCGGTCTATGCGCTGGACGGGGTGACCCCGCGCATCCACCCCACCGCCTTCATCGCCCCCACCGCGGCGGTGATCGGCGATGTGGAGATCGGCGCCGAGACCGGCATCTGGTTCGCCTGCGTGGTGCGCGGCGACAACAACTCCATCCGCATCGGCGCCCGCACCAACATCCAGGACGGCACCATCGTCCATGTGGACACCGCGAAGTTCTGCACCGTCATCGGCGATGACGTGACGGTGGGCCACGCCGCGGTGATCCACGCCTGCACGCTGCACGACCGCGCCTTCGTCGGCATCGGTGCCACCGTGCTGGACGGCGCGGTGATCGAGGAAGGCGGGATGCTGGCCGCCGGCGGGCTGCTGACGCCGGGCAAGGTGATCGGCCGCTACGAGCTCTGGACCGGGGCGCCGGCCAAGCTGAAGCGGGTGATGGACGAGGAGGAGCGCCGGCGCTTCGATCGCAACGCGTTGGAATACCGGGCGCTGGCCGCGCGGTTCCGCGCCGGGCTGCGCGGGGCCGGCTAACCCAGCAGCCCCTCCCGCCGCAGCGAGCACCAGGCGCCGTTGCCGATGATGACGTGGTCGTGCAGCGTGATCCCCATCAGCCCCGCGGCCTGCTTCACCTCCCGCGTCATCTCCACATCCTCGGCCGACGGGCGCGGATCGCCGCTCGGGTGGTTGTGGACCAGGATCAGCGCGGTTGCCTGCACCTCCAGCGCGCGCCGGACCACTTCGCGCGGATAAACCGGGGTGTGGTTGACGGTGCCGCGCCCCATCACCTCGTCGGCGATCAGCCGGTTGCGGTTGTCGAGGAACAGCACCCGGCATTGTTCCGTCCGCTCGCGCGCCAGCACCGCCGTCAGGTAGTCGATCAGCCGGTCCCAATTGGCCAGCAGCGGGCGGTCGGCGAGTTCGGCGCGGGCCAGGCGGATGGCCGCCGCCTGCACCAGCTTCAGCGTCGCCGCCGCCGATTCGCCGACGCCATCCACCGCCAGCAGCGCGTTGACCGGGGCGGCGCAGACGGCGGGGAAGCTGCCGAACTCGGCCAGCAGCGCCCGTGCCAGCGCCTTGGTGTCGCGCCGTGGCAGGGCGATGTAGAGCGCCATCTCCAGCAGCTCGTAATCGGCCAGCGCGTCGGCCCCGGCGCGCAGCAGGCGGGCACGCATCCGCTCCCGGTGGCCCTCGGCGCCCGGCGGGGTCCCGTCCGGCAGCGCGATCGGCAGTGACGCCTCACGCAGTCCTTTGCGCATTCCTCTCTCCCGCGCTCCGCGCGCGGGCGCGGAGGATCAGGCCGCCGGGTATGGCGGCGCGGTGTAGCCTGCGGGGGAAAGGGTAAAGATTTCCACACCTTCCTCGGTGACACCCACCATGTGCTCGAACTGGGCGGACAGGCTGCGATCGCGGGTGACGGCGGTCCAGCCGTCGTCGAGCACCTTCACCTCCGGCCGGCCGGCGTTGACCATCGGCTCGACGGTGAAGAACATCCCCGGGCGCAGCACCGGGCCTTCCCCGCGGCGGCCGTAGTGCAGCACGTTCGGCGCCTCGTGGAACTGCCGGCCGATGCCGTGGCCGCAGAAATCGCGCACCACCGAGCAGCGCTGCGATTCCACATAGGTCTGGATGGCATGGCCCACGTCGCCCAGGGTGGCGCCGGGGCGGATCGCGGCGATGCCGCGCCGCAGCGCCTCATACGTCACGTCCATCAGCCGGCGGGCGCGGGTAGTGGCGGTGCCGGCCGCGTACATGCGGGAGGTATCGCCGTGCCAGCCGTTCAGGATCACGGTGACGTCGATGTTGAGGATGTCCCCGTCCTCGAGCCGGCGCTCGCCGGGGATGCCGTGGCAGACCACGTGGTTGATGGAGGTGCAGATGGATTTCGGGAAGCCGCGATAGTTGAGCGGCGCCGGGATCGCGCCGTGGCCGGTGATGAATTCATGGCAGAGCCGGTCGAGCTCGCCGGTGGTGACGCCGGGGCGGACATGCGGGGTGATCATGTCGAGCGTCTCGGCGGCGAGCCGGCCGGCTTCCCGCATCGGGGCGAAATCGGCCTTGGTGTAGAGGGTGATGCGTCGCGTATCGGTGCCGCCATCCATGGCGCGTACTCCATCGGGCGCCGGCGGCGCCGTAACCGGGGCAAGATGCGCGGGGAGGGCCGCCGGGGCAAGGGCGCGCGCGGCAAGGCGGGGTTGCTCGCCCCGCCTACAGCCCCACGCGCTGATTGACGAACCGTAGCGTATAGCCCCGCTTCACGTCGATCCCCCGCGGGTAAACCCCCACCGCCGCCATCGTCCGGTAATACGCCGCCCAGCGCGCATCCGTCATCGCCCCGATCCCCAGCCGCAGCGCATCCCCCGACTCCACGATCCCATGCCGGATCATCACCGATCGCCCGTAATCGATCAGCGCCTGCGGCATGTCGGGGTTGGCGCGCCGGATCAGCGAGTCCGCCGGCGCCGGGTCCTCGTGCAGATATGATTTCCACCCCAGGATCGAGGCATCGACGAAGCGCTGCACCACCCCCGGATGCTCCGCGATCAACCGGCGGGAGGTGGCGATCACGTTGCCGTAGCCCAGATACCCGGCCTCCGCGATCGGCAGCACCACCGGATCGAAATGCGCCTTCTCGCGGATCAGGAACGGCTCCGATCCCAGATAGCCTTCCTGCACCATCATCCGGTCGGCCAGGAACGGCGCCAGGTTGAACGTGTAGGGCCGCACCTGCGCGTTGCTGTAGCCGTATTTATGCGCCAGGAACCGCCACCATCCGGCGCGCACGTCGGCCGCCACCTCGATCGGCCGACCCTTCAGATCGGCGAACCCGTGCACCCCGGTGCCGGGATGCGCGATCAGCACCGATTCGTCCTTCTGGAAGATGGCGGCGACGGCGACGAACGGCAGGTCCAGCCGGGCGAACTCCACCGCCCGCCCGCCGGCGAGGTCGAATTGCTGCCGCCCCGCCAGCAGCAGCTGCACATGGTTGAGCTGCGGCCCGCCCTCGGCGATGGTCACCTCGAGCCCATGCGCGGCATAGATGCCCTTCGCCACCGCCTGATAGAACCCGCCGTATTCGGCCTCGGCTTTCCAATCGAGGCCGAAGATCACCCGCTCCGCCGCCGCCGCCCCGCGCGCGGCGGGCAGCAGCAGCAAGGGCGCGGCGAAGGCGGCGCGCCGGCGCAGCATCAGCCGCGGCCGATGAACGGCATCTTGGTCGCCATGATGGTGATGAACTGCACGTTGGTATCCAGCGGCAACTCGGCCATGAAGCGCACCGCGTTGCCGACGTGATCGGCATCCATGGTCGGCTCCACCTTGGTCTCCCCGTTCGCCTGCGGCACGCCGCGGGCCATGCGCGCGGTCATCGGCGTCGCCGCGTTGCCGATGTCGATCTGCCCGCAGGCGATATCGAACTGCCGCCCGTCCAGCGCGATCGACTTGGTCAGCCCGGTGATCGCGTGCTTGGTGGAGGTATAGGCCACCGACCCCGGCCGCGGCGCATGGGCGGAGATCGATCCGTTGTTGATGATCCGCCCGCCGCGCGGGGTCTGGTCGCGCATCATGCGGAACGCCGCGTTGGCGCACAGGAACATCCCGTTGAGGTTGACGGCCACCACCGACGTCCACTGCTCCCAGGTGAAATCGCCGAAATTGGTGCTGGGCACGTTGCCGCCGGCATTGTTGAACAGCGCGTCGAGATGCCCGAACCGCTCCTTCACCGCCGCGAACAGCGAGGCCACCTGGTCGGGTTCGCGCACATCGGTGGGCACGATCAGCTTGGTGCCGGCGTTGGCCATGCCGGCGGTCTCCTCCAGCGCATCGCGCCGGCGCCCGGCCAGCGCCACCGCCCAGCCATCCTTGAGCAGCGCCAGCGCCGCCGCCCGGCCCACGCCGCTGCCGGCCCCCGTCACCACTGCCACACGCTCGGCCATCATCCCCTCCCGGATTGCCTTCGCGGCCAGTTTGCGGCGCGCAGCGGGGTTTGCCAACCGGCCGGGGCCGGCGGCTCGATGTTGTCCGGTGCGGGTCGCAGTGGCTAACCTTGGCCGGATCTGCCCGGATCGGCCCGGAAGATCGCAACACCCGTCCGGCTTGGTCCCGGCCCGCGGCCGGCGCCCGCTCGATCGTCCGCAGGAGAACCGCATGAAGCTGCCGCATCACGGGCGCTACCCCTACAGCCCGATCCACCAGCGGCCGACCTACGAATGGCCGAACGGCAGCCGGATCGCGTTCACGCTTTACAACAACGTCGAACAGTTCGCCTTCCGCGCCGGCCTCGGCGGCGACAGCGCAACCATCGGCGCGCCGCAGAGCCAGCGCAACTATGCCTGGCGCGACTACGGCAACCGGGTCGGCATCTGGGCCTATTTCGACCTGCTGGACGAGTTCGGCCTGCCCGCCTCGCACAACGTCAACGCCGCCGTGCTGGATGCCTGTCCGCCGATCGTCGAACGGCTGAACGCCCGTGGCGACGAATACGTGGCGCATGGCCGCGCGAACGCGGAACGCCAGGACGGGATGTGGGAGGAGGACGAGGCGCGGCTGATCGCGGAAACCACCGCGACGATCACCCGCCTGGCCGGCACCCGCCCGACCGGCTGGATGGGCCCTTATTTCGCGGAGAGTGCCGTCACCCTCGATCTGCTGGCCGAGGCGGGCTACGATTACGTGCTCGACTGGCCGGCCGACGACCAGCCGTTCTGGATGCGCACCCGCGGCGGGCGGATCCTGTCGGTGCCGTATCCGCTGGAGGTGAACGATATCCCGGCGATGATCTCCCGCCAGGAACCGGCGCGCGATTTCGGGTTCATCATCCGCGACCAGTTCGACGAGATGCTGCGCCGGTCGGAGCAATACCCGCTGGTGTTCGGGATCTCGTGCCACCCGTTCGTGATCGGCCAGCCGTTTCGGATGCGCGCGCTGCGTCGCGCGCTCGACCATGTGCTGGCCCATCGCGACCGGCTGTGGATCGCCCGTCCGGGCGACATCGCCCGCTACTGCGCCGGGCTGCCGGCGGGCATCGTCCCGGACTGCTGAACGGACGCGCGCCGGGCCAGCACCGCGCGGGCCTGCTCCGCGTCCGCTGCGATCTGCGCGCGCAGCGCGTCCAGCCCCGGAAACCGGACCTCCGCGCGCAGGTAGGAAATCAGCCCCACGGTCAGCTCCTGGCCGTAGAGATCGCCCGCGAAATCGAACAGATGCACTTCCAGCCGGCTTTCCGGACCGGCGTTCACGGTCGGCCGCCGGCCGATATTGGCCGCCCCCCCGTAGTGCCGCCCGTCGGGCAGCCGCACGCTCACCGCATAGACCCCGCGTGCCGGCTCCAGATGCCGGCCCAGCGCGATATTGGCGGTCGGGAAGCCGATGGTCCGCCCGCGCGCGTCGCCATGCGCCACCACGCCGCGGATCGCCCAGGGCCGGCCCAGCTCCTCGGCCGCGCGCTCGGGGTAGCCCTCGGTCAGCGCCCGGCGGATGCGCGAGGACGACAGCGGCCCCTCGGCATCCGTCACCGGCGGCACCAGGGTGACACCGATGCCCAGCGCCGCGGCCTGGGCGGACAGGAACGCCGCGTCCCCGCCCTTGCGATGGCCGAAGGCGAAATCCCGTCCCGCCGCCAGGTGGCGGGCGCCGATGCCCTGGTGCAGCACCGCGGCGACGAACGCCTCCGCGCTCATCTGGCTGAAGGCATCGGAGAACGGCAGCTCGTAGAGCAGATCCACGCCGAGCGCGGCCAGCGCGTCGGCCCGCTCGGCCGACAGGGTCAGGCGGAACGGCGGGTCGTCGGGGCGGAACACTTCGCGCGGATGCGGCTCGAAGGTCAGCACCGCCAGCTTCGCGTCGGGTCTTGCGGCGCCGGCGGCGGCGATCACGGCGGCGTGGCCGCGATGCACCCCGTCGAAATTGCCCAGCGCCACGCTGGCGCCGCGCGCCTCCCGCGGCAGGTCGCGCCAGTCAGAGACGATTCGCATCAGCCGCGCGCCGGCACCTGCACCTGCGCCTCGCCCTCGATTACCGGCTTGCCGGCGACGGTGCAGGTGGTCTTCAAGGTGGCCCGCTTCTTCGCCGGATCCAGCGCGGTCACCTCGACGGTGGCGGTGACGGTGTCGCCCGGCTTGACCGGGGCGCGGAAGCGCAGGCTCTGGCCCAGGTAGATGGTGCCGGCGCCGGGCAGTTGCGTGCCCAGCACCGCGCTGATGAGGCCGGCCGAGAGCATCCCGTGCGCGATCCGCTCGCCGAAGATCGAGGCCTTGGCCGCCTCGGCGTTGATATGTACCGGGTTGGTGTCGGTGGAGACGGCGGCGAACAGCAGGATGTCGGCCTCGGTGATGGTCTTGCCGAGGCTTGCGGTCTGGCCGAGGGCGAGGTCCTCGAAGGCGGCTTGGCGCATGGAATGGGCCCGGATGGTGGCGGGACCTTGTGCGGGGGCTGGTGCTGCGGGTCAACCTCCCGCCAGCACAAGGGCGAAGCGCTCGCGGTCGGTGCTGTCCACGAACGCGATCCGCAGCCCACCGGGCTGGAACCGGGCGGCGAGGAAGCCATGCGCACTGGCTGCGAACCCGGGGCGGCGGATCGGGTCGAGCCCCCAGGACGGCGGCGTGTTGGGGGGCGGGCCGCCGGCGCGGAAGGCAGATCCCGGCCGGCCCCCGCTTGTCTGGCCGCCCGCGCCGCCCTAACTCGGGGCCATGATGAACGAACCGAACGAAATCCCGGACCCGGCCGCCGCGCCGGCGCCCGACACGCCGGAGGCGGTCATGGAGGCCGCCGCCGCCCGCATCGCTGCCCTGGAAGCCGAATCGGCCGATTTCAAGGACCGCTGGATGCGCGCCGAGGCCGAGATGGCCAACACCCGCGCCCGCGCCCGGCGCGAGGTGGAGGAGGCGCGCCAGTACGCGGTGCAGAAATTCGCCGCCGACGTGACCGAGGCGGCGGACAATCTGCGTCGCGGCATCGAGGCCCTGCCGGCCCCCGGCCCCGACACCCCCGAGCTCGTGGCGAAGCTGCGCGAGGGGATCGAGGGGGTGGAACGCGCCTTCCTCGCCACCCTGGACCGCAACGGGGTGAAGCGGGAGGACCCGACCGGCCAGCCCTTCGATCCGAATTTCCACCAGGCGATGGCCGAGCAGGAGAGCCTGCTGCATCCGCCCGGCACGGTGCTGCAAGCCTGGACCCCGGCCTGGGTGCTGCACGGGCGGTTGCTGCGCCCGGCGATGGTGGTGGTGGCGAAGGCGCCGGAGGCCGAGCTGGCCGCGCCCCGCTGAGGCGGCGGCTCACATCCCGAGATAGAACTTTCGGATCAGCTCGTTGTTGTTGAGCGCTTCGGCCGAGGCGCCCTCGAAGGCGATCCGCCCGTGGACGATCACGTAGCCCTGGTCGGCGATGCGGATCGCCTGGGTGAAGTTCTGCTCGGCCATCAGCACGGTCAGCTGGCGGCTGTCCTTGAGTTCGCGGATCTTGTCGATGGTCCGGCGCACCAGCACCGGCGCCAGCCCCACCGAAGGCTCGTCGATCAGCAGAATCCGCGGCGCCGACATCAGCGCGCGCGCCAGCGCCACCATCTGCTGCTCGCCTCCGCTCATCGAGCCGGCGAGCTGGCCGGCGCGCTCGCGCAGGCGGGGGAAGGTCTCGAAGCAGAAGTCGAGGTTGCGCGCGATCTCGGGCCGGGCGGCGGCGCGGAACGCGCCCAGCATCAGATTCTCGGTCACCGTCAGCTTGGGG
>JBMFXF010000050.1:0-15359 GCA_049964515.1 Acetobacteraceae bacterium
AGATCGGCCACCGCCTCGGCGGCGAGCAGGTCGAGCTTGTCGTTGAGGAAGGCGCGGCGGGTGAACTCGCCGGGTTCGGCCGGGCGGGCGCCGGCGGCGAGCAGGGCGGCGGCGACCGCCTCGGTGACGGCGCGCCCGCCGTGAAGATGGAGTTCGGCGGCGTCCTCGCCGGTGTAGCTGGCGGGGGCGGGGAACCACAACACCATGGCGTGGTCCAGCGTTTCGCCGTCGGGGCCGCGCAGGCGGCGCAGGCTGGCGCGGCGGGGCGGCGGCAGGGCGCCGGCGAGGCGCGCCAGGACCGCGGCGGTGGCCGGGCCGGAGAGGCGCATGATCGCGATGGCGGCCAGCCCGGCGCCGGAGGCGGGGGCGAAGATGGTCTCGGGGTCGCTCACCCCAGATACGCCCCGCCGTTCACATGCAGCGTCTGCCCGGTGATGAAGCGCGCCGCCGGGGAGCAGAGATAGGCCACCATCGCCGCCACCTCCTCCGGCTTCCCGCGCCGGCCGACCAGGGTGCCCGGAAGCGCGGCCTTGCCGGAATTGCCGCCGGCCGCGGCGCCGCGCACGGTATCGATATCGCCCGGGACCACGGTGTTCACGGTGATGCCCTGGCCCGCCAGCTCCTTCGCCAGCGCCCGGGTCAGCCCGATCATGCCGGCCTTCGCCGTGACCGCGTGGACCCGCCCGGTCGCCCCGGCATGGGCGGAGATGCCGCCGAGGTTGACGATGCTGCCGCCGCCGGCCGCCGCGATCGCGCCCGCCGCGGCCTGGGCGCAGTAGAACGCCCCGTCCAGCGTGCTGCCCAGGATCTCGCGCCATTCGGCGGGGGTGATCTCGGCCAGCGGCGTCTGGCGGCGGCGGGAGGCGTTGTTGACCAGCGCGTCCAGCCGGCCGAACCGGGCGAGCGCGGCATCGATCAGGCCGCGCGCCTGGGTGGGGTCGGAGATGTCGGCCAGGTGGACCGCGGCCTCTCCGCCGGCGGCCTCGATCAGGCGGGCGGTCTCGGCGCAGTCGGCCTCGGCGCTGCGGGCATGGACCATGACGGCGTAGCCGTCGGCGGCCAGCGCCCGGGCGATGGCGCGGCCGATATTGAGCGCGCTGCCGGTGACGAGGGCGGCGCGGGTGGAGGCCATTTGGGTGCTCCTTGCAATCCGTTTCCAGGCGATCGGGTCGGGCCGAGTGTCCCCGGTTGCAAGGGATTTGTCACCCTGGGTCGGGTATGAACCAGGCCGCGCCGGGCGGATGGGCCGGGGCGAGACAGCGTTCGCGGGTGCTGGCCCGCGCGAGGGGATTGCCGATGCACCACGCCCGCCTGTGCCGCCTCTGCCGCGACCGGCGCGGGATCACCGCGCTGGAATATGCGTTCCTGGCGATGTTCGTGGCGCTGGCGCTGGTGGGGGTGGAGACGACGCTGGGCCATGACATCCAGCACCTGTTCACCCGCGACAGCGCTCCGATCGTGACGGTGGCGAACGGAATCGGCGGGACCGGCACGCCCACCGATTCGAATTAGCCCGGCCGCAGCGCCCCGCGCAGCGCGGCCAGCGCCTCCGCCCCGCCGGCCTCCGCCGCCGCCTCCAGCCGCCGATACGCCCCCAGCACCGCCACCCCGAGCGGCGTCAGCGCCGCCCCGCCGCCGCCGGCGCCGCCCTTGGCCGCATCCACCAGGGGGGTGGCGAACATCGCGTTCATCGCCTCCACCAGCCCCCAGGCGCGCTTGTAGCTCATGCCCATCCGCCGGCCGGCGGCGGCGATCGAGCCGGTCGCGGCGATCCCTTCCAGCAGCTCCGCCTTGCCCGGACCGATCGCGGTCTGATCGCCCAGCACCACGCGCAGGTGCAGGCCCAGTCGGTCGGGGTGGCGGATGCGTTTCATACTGGTCCCCTCACAGCGCGGCGATCAGGGTGCGGGTGTACTCCGCCTGCGGGGCGGCGAACACCGCCGCCGTCTCCCCGGCCTCCACGATCACGCCCTGGCGCATCACCACGATCCGGTGCGCCAGCGCGCGGACCACGCGCAGATCGTGCGAGATGAACACGCAGGCGAGACCGTGGCTGGCCTGCAACCGGCGCAGCAGCGCCACGATCTGCGCCTGCACCGAGCGGTCGAGCGCGCTGGTCGGCTCGTCCAGCACCATCAGCCGCGGCGTCAGCACCATCGCCCGGGCGATGGCGATGCGCTGGCGCTGGCCGCCGGAGAACTCGTGCGGGTAATGCGCCATCGCGCCGGCCGGCAGTCCGACTTCTTCCAGCACCGCGGCGACCCGGGCGGCGCGCTCCGCCGCCGCCAGCGCGGGGGCGTGGACGCTGAGCCCCTCGGCGATGATGTCGCCCACCGTCAGCCGCGGCGAGAGGCTGCCGAACGGGTCCTGGAACACCACCTGCATGTCGGCCCGGGCGGCGCGCAGGGCACGGCGGTCCAGCGTGGCGAGGTCGCGGCCCAGCACCACCACCCGGCCCTCCGCCGGCAGCAGCCGCAGCAGCGCGAAGCCGAGGGTGGTCTTGCCCGATCCCGATTCGCCCACCACCCCCAGCGTTTCCCCTGCCCGCACCGCGAGCGTGACCCCGGCGACGGCGGCGAGCCGCGCCCGCCGCCCCCAGCCGCGGCCGAGCGCGAAACTGACCCGGATGTCCTGCGCTTCCAGCACCACCGGCGCCGCGGGCGCGACCGGGGCCGGCGCGCCCGAAGGCTCGGCGGCGATCAGCCGCGCGGTGTAGGGGTGCGCGGGGGCGGCGAACAGGCGGGAGGCCGGGCCCTGCTCGACGATGCCGCCCGCCTGCATCACCGCCACCCGCCGCGCGTAGCGGCGCACCACCGAGAGGTCGTGGGTGATGAGCAACAGGCCGAGGCCGCGCGCGCGCGCCTGCTCGGCCAGGAGGTCGAGGATCTCCTTCTGGACGATCACGTCGAGCCCCGTGGTGGGCTCATCCATGATCACCACCTCGGGGTCGACCGAGAGCGCCATCGCGATCATCACCCGCTGGCGCATACCGCCGGAGAGCTCGTGCGGGGAAGGCGTCCAGCCGGTGCTCCGCGTCGGGGAAGCCGGCGCGCGCGAGTGCGGCGATCACCGCGGCGCGCAGCGCCCGGCGCGGGGTGGGGCGGTGCAGCGAGATCGCCTCGGCCACCTGGCGGCCGATGCGGTGCAGCGGGTTGAGGCTGGTCATCGGCTCCTGGAACACCATGCCGACCTGGCCGCCGCGCAGCTGGCGCAGCCTGGCTTCCGGGGCATCGGTGACGTCGGCGCCGTCGATATGGATGCGCCCGGCGGTGCGGCGGGCGCCGGGGGGGAGCAGGCCCAGGATGGAGCGGGCGGTGAGCGACTTGCCGGAGCCGGATTCGCCCACCAGCGCCAGCACCTCGCCGCGGTCGAGCGCGAAGGAGACGCCGTTCACCACGTTGCGCGCGCCGAAGCCGATGCTGAGGTTCTCGATGGCGAGCAGGCTCATGCCGAGGGGGAAGCCCGGAGCGGGGGAGCGTTTTTCAGCATGGTGTCGCGGTGGGTGCGCGGGGGGGCAAGGCGGGGGTGGGGCGGATCTGAACCTCCGGGCCGGATGCTGCTTGCGAGGCGGAAGATAGCCGTGCTGCTGATGGGTCGGGAGGGCATTGGAGCGTGGTTCGGCGGGGAATGCCAGGGCGGACGACCGCGCGAGGGGCGGGCGGATCGGGGGGTACGGTCGGGCGGAGGTTCAGGGGTGCAAAGCCCTGCCGCCCGGGGTGGCGCCTTGGTCGGGTTTTGCTAAGCTGTCCTCGCCCGGAACGGCGGCGATGGACGTGTCTGCCGTCGTACCCGCAGGGATATGTTCTTTATCCGATATGGGACTGACTCTGATGATCCGCCGTTCAGGCCATGGCTGCGCCGATGCAATGCCGATAACGCTTCAGTCGGGTTCGGGCTCGTTCGTGGATCGAGGGGCTTAGTTGTGGCCAAGACGGTTGAGCTTCCGAAATACGACCACCTGTTCAAGACGACCCTGGAGGTGATTGCGAAGCTTGGTGGATCCGGGTCTATTGGAGAAATAAATGACGAAATAATATCTGCGATCAATGCGTCGCAGGAGCAGCTGGACGTCGCCTATCCCAAGAGTGGGGCATCGGTGCTGCTGGATCGCATGTCATGGGCAAGAAGCTTCCTCAAACTTGCGGGCCTCATCGAGAATCCAAAACGCGGGGTGTGGGTGCTGACCGAACATGGTCGGATTGCCGCGGCGAAGACGAATGATGAGTTAAGGCAGATTGTTAATGCTGCCTACAAAGCGTCGCTTGCTGCAAGGAAAGCGGCTCAGGTTACGGACGACACTGAA
Organism: Acetobacteraceae bacterium; assembly: GCA_049964515.1. Lineage (GTDB taxonomy): Bacteria > Pseudomonadota > Alphaproteobacteria > Acetobacterales > Acetobacteraceae > JAJZVS01. The sequence goes on from JBMFXF010000050.1 coordinate 4,304, forward strand.
GACGGTCAGGGCGCGGGTGACAAGACAATCGATTGGTCGGACCAGCTGCTCCAACGAGTACAGAGTATCGATGCGACAGCGTTCGAGCGCTTGTGCCAGCGCCTGCTGCGGGAGAGCGGATTCACTCGCGTCGAAGTGACCGGCAAGACGGGCGACGGCGGCATCGACGGCGTGGGTGTGTTGCGGGTTAATCTGATCTCGTTCCATGTCCTGTTCCAGTGCAAGAGATGGAAAGGTTCGGTCGGGACCGACGTGGTCCGGAACTTCCGGGGCGCGATGCAAGGGCGTGCTGACAAGGGCCTGATCATCACCACGGGAAGCTTCACCGCGGATGCGCGCAAAGAGGCAACCCGCGACGGTGCGCCCGCGATTGACCTCATCGATGGCGAGACTTTGTGCGGATTGATGAAGGATCTCGGACTTGGCGTTCTTGTGACGGAAGTGCGCGTGCCAGAGGTCAAGATCGATGAGACGTTTTTTTCCTCTATCTGACTGCCTCTGCGCCCTGCCGCGCTAAAACGTGCTGTTTCCCGCGGTCGCCACGCCCCGCTCCGGCGTCGGCGCCGGAGCGAAGAAAGGGTTCAACGCAGATCAACAGGGATACACGCCGATACGCGCAGATCGTGGAGGGTTCCGGCGGACGGCTCCGCTCGGTCCATCTGCGTCCATCTGCGTTCATCCATACTGATCTGCGTAAAACTCTTGCTTCCCGCCGTCCGTGCCGGCCGGATCCGGCCCGGAGGATCGCACCACCCGCTCATTCCACGATCCGCCGCGGGTCGAACGCCGCCCGCACCGCCTCGCCGATGAACACCAGCAGGATCAGCAGCCCGCCCAGCGCGAAGAACGCCGTGAACCCCAGCCAGGGCGCCTGCAGATTGTTGCGCCCCTGCGCCACCAGCTCGCCGAGCGAGGGGGCCCCGGGCGGCAGGCCGAAGCCCAGGAAATCCAGGCTCGCCAGCATGGTCACGCTGCCCGAGAGGATGAACGGCAGATAGGTCAGGGTGGCGATCATGGCGTTGGGCAGGATGTGCCGGCGCATCAGCGTGAAATCGCCCACCCCCAGCGCGCGCGCGGCGCGCACGTATTCCAAGCTGCGCCCGCGCAGGAACTCGGCCCGCACCACCCCGGTCAGCGTCATCCATGAGAACAGCAGCAGGAAGCCCAGCAGCACCCAGAACCCGGGGGTGATGATGGCCGACAGGATCAGCAGCAGGTAGAGCTGCGGCATCCCGTTCCAGATCTCGGTGAAGCGCTGGCCCAGCAGATCGACCAGCCCGCCGTAGAAGCCCTGCAGCGCGCCGGCGGTGACGCCGACCAGGGTGGAGACCGCGGTCAGCGCGAAGCCGAACAGCACCGAGATACGGAACCCGTAGATCACGCGCGCCAGTACGTCGCGCGCCTCGTCGTCGGTGCCGAGCCAGTGCCGCCAGGACGGCGGCGCGGGGGAGGGGGCACCGGCGTCATTGGCGATGGTGTCGTAGGAATAGGGGATCAGCGGCCAGATCATCCAGCCATGGGCGCGGATGGCGCGCTGCACTTCGGGCAGGGTGTAGTCGGCCTCGGTGGGCAGGAAGCGGGGACCGAAGGTGGATTCCGCGTAGTCGTGCAGCACCGGAACGTACCAATGGCCCTGGTAATGGATCAGCAGCGGGCGGTCGTTGGCGATGAACTCGGCGAACAGGCTGACGGTGAACAGGGTGGCGAAGATCCACAGCGACCACCAGCCGCGGCGATGGGCGCGGAAGGCGGCGATGCGCCGGCGGGTGAGCGGGGAGAGGGTCATCGCCGGGCGGTGAAATCGATCCGCGGATCGACCAGGGTGTAGAGCAGATCGCCCAGGATCTGCATCACCAGGGCGATCAGGGTGAAGATGTAGAGGGTGCCGAACATCACCGGGTAGTCGCGCTGGATCGCCGCCTGGAAGCCGAGTTCGCCGAGACCGTTGAGCGAGAACACGATCTCCACCAGCAGCTGGCTGGTGAAGAGGATGTTGATGAACGCCTGCGGGAAGCCGGCCACCAGCAGCAGGCAGGCGTTGCGGAAGACATGGCCATAGAGCACCCGCGTCTCCGAGGCCCCCTTGGCGCGGGCGGTGACGGTGTACTGCTTGCGGATCTCCTCGAGGAAGCTGTTCTTGGTGAGCAGGGTCAGGCTGGCGAAACCGCCGGCGGTGACGGCGGCGAGCGGCAGCACCAGGTGCCAGGCGTAATCCTCGATCCGCGCCGGCCAGGGCCAGTGCGCCGCACCGGCCGAGGCGAGGCCGCGCAACGGGAAGATGTGCCAGAAGCTGCCGCCGGCGAACAGCACCACCAGCAGGATCGCCAGCAGGAAGCTCGGGATCGCATAGCCGGCCAGCACCAGCGCGGAGGTGACGGTATCGAAGCGCGTGCCGTCATGCACCGCCTTCTGGATGCCGAGCGGGATCGAGATCAGATACACGAACAGGGTGGACCACAGGCCGAGCGAGATGGAGACCGGCAGCCGGGCGCGGATCAGCGCGAGCACGCTCTGGCCGCGGAAGAAGCTGCGGCCGAAATCGAAGCGCAGATAGCCGCCCACCATGTCGAGGAAGCGGGTGAGCGGCGGCTTGTCGAAGCCGAAGCTGCGGCGCAGCCGGGCGATCAGCTGGGGATCCATCCCCGCCGCGCCGCGATAGGCGCCGGGGCTCGCGAGCCCGGTGCCCATGTCGGTGGTGGTGCCGGTCATCTGCGACATACTGCCGTGCCCGCGCAGCTCGGCCATGACCTGCTGGACCGGTCCGCCCGGGGCCAGCTGCACCACCGCGAAATTGATGGCGATGATGCCGAACAGCGTCGGGATCAGCAGCAGCACGCGCCGCAGCAGGTAGAGCGCCATCGCCTAGCCTCCCGCCCGCCGCGCCGCGTCGGTGCGCGCGGCCAGCCGGGGCGCGACCCACCAGGTGTCGAGATCGAAGCCGACCCGGGTCTTTTGCGCGGGATGGCCGAACCGGTTCCAGTAGGCGACGTGGAAGCGGTTGCTGGTCCATTGCGGCACCAGGTACCAGTTCCACAGCAGCACCCGGTCGAGCGCCCGGGCGGCGGTTTCCAGCTGCGGCCGGTCGGGCGCGGTCAGCACGTCGTGGATCAGCGCATCGACCGCCGGGTTGCAGATGCCGGGCAGGTTCATCGAGCCGACCGCCTTGGCGGCGGCGCAGGACCAGTATTCGGAGATCTCGCTGCCGGGGATGCTGCCCTCGGGATAGACCAGCAGTGTCATGTCGAAATCGAAATGGTCGGTGAGGTGCTCGTACTGCGCCGGATCGACCACGCGCACATGCACGCGGATGCCGAGATGGCGCAAGGTCATCGCATAGGGCAGCGCGATGCGGACATAGGACGGGTCGGGCAGCAGGATGGTGAACTGCATCTGCCGGCCCTTGGCGTTCACCAGCTTGAAATCCCGCACCCGCCAGCCGGCGCGTTCCAGCAGCGCCAGCGCGCGGCGGAGCTCGGACAGATCATCGCCCTTGCCGTCGGTGACCGGCAGGGTGAACGGGCGGTCGAACACGGCGCGCGGCAGGATGGCGCGGAACGGGTCGAGCAGGGTGCGTTCGTCGGGCTGCGGCAGGCCGGTGGCGGCCAGCGGGCAGTTGGAGAAATAGCTCAGGTCGCGCCGGTATTCGCCGTAGAACAGGTTGCGGTTGGCCCATTGGAAATCATAGGCGACCGCCATCGCCTCGCGGACCAGCCGGTTGGCGAAGACCGCCCGGCGGGTGTTCATCGCCCAGCCCTGCATCCCGGTCGGCAGGTGATGGCGGATGTCGGCCAGGATCACCAGCCCCTTGCGGACGGCGGGAAAATGATAGCCGGTGGCCCAGACCTTGGAGATGTTCTCGACCCGGAGATCGACATCGCCGGCCTTGAAGGCTTCCAGCGCCACCGCGGCGTCGCGGTAGTAGGAGATATGAACGGTGCCGAAATTATTGGTGCCGATCGAGGTGGGAAGCCGGCGCGCCCACCAGTGCGGATCGCGGGTGAAGGTGACGCTGCGGCCGAGGTGATAGGCGGAGATGACATAGGGGCCGGAGCCGACCGGGGGGGTGCGCAGCGGCTGGCTGAAATCCCGCCCCTTGAACCAGAACCGCGGCAGCACCGGCAATTCGCCGAGAATGAGCGGCATCGCGCGGTTGGCGTCGGGGCGGAGGTGGAACACCACCCGCCAGGGGCCCTCGACGCTGACCCGGGTTACCCCGGCGAGCTGGATCGCGTAGCCGGGCCTTCCGTATTTGCGCAGCATCCGGAACGTCCAGGCGACATCGCGCGCGGTCAGGGGATGGCCGTCGGAGAAGCGGGCCCGGTGGTGCAGGTCGAAGGCGACGTAGCTGCGCTGCGGCCCGAGGGTGACGGTGGTGCAGATATGGCAATAGGCGGTGGCGATCTCGTCATCGGAGGGGGTGAGCAGGCTCTCCCACACATGCCCGACGCTGCCGCCGGCGCCGGTGCCGCCGGGCATCGCCACCCAGGGGCCGACCAGGCCCCAGGCGGAGGTGCCGCGCAGGATGAACGGGTTGAAACTGTCGTAGCTGCCGATGGCGGCGAGCGTGATGGTGCCGCCCTTCGGGGCGTGCGGGTTGACGTAGGGGAAATGCCGGAAATCGGCGGGCAGGCGCGGGGTGCCGAGGACGGTGATGCCGATGGCGGCGGTGGGGGCGGGGGAGGTGGCGAGGACCCGCGCGGCGCCGGCCAACAGCAGCGTCAGCACCAGGACCAGCATGCGGATCGGCGCCGGTCCGGGCGCCGCCGTGTGGCGGCCCGTGCGTGCCGGCCGGGGTCTCACCCGCCGGCCAGCGCCGCGACGGCGGCGGGCAGCAGCGCCGGATCGCCCACGGCCAGGACCCGGCCGTCGCCGTCGGCGCGGAGCGGCGCGCCCGACCAGTCGGTGATGCGCCCGCCGGCGCCCTGGATGACCGGGACCAGCGCGGCCCAGTCCCAGGGTTTCAGGTCGGCCTCGGCGATCAGGTCGATCTGGCCCAGCGCCAGCAGCCCGTAGGCATAGGCATCGCCGCCCCAGCTGACCCGGCGCACCTGCGCCGCCAGGCGGTCCCAGGCCGGGCGGTGCGGGCCCAGCATCTCCGGGCTGGTGGCGGAGAGTTCCGCCGCCGCCAGTGCCGGGCAGGGGCGAGTGGCCGGCAGGCCGCCGAACGGGCCGTGGAATTGCGTGGCTTCGCCGGCCACGCCGAGCCAGCGTTCGCCGGTGACCGGCTGGTCGATCACCCCCAGCACCGGTTCGTCGTGATGGAGCAGGGCGATCAGGGTGGCGAACACCGGCCTTCCGGTCAGGAAGGCGCGGGTGCCGTCGATCGGGTCCAGCACCCAGCGCCAGGGGGCGTCGGGCCGGTCGATGCCGAACTCCTCCCCGGCGATGCCGCAGTCCGGGCAACGGGCGTGAAGGACGGCGCGCATCGCCTGTTCGGCCGCCCGGTCAGCGACGGTGACCGGGCTGGCGTCGGCCTTCAGCGTCGCCTCCGGACGGGTGCGGAACAGCGGGCGGATCACCGCCCCCGCGACATCCGCCGCGGCGAGCGCGGCGGCGCGGTGTTCCGGCGCGGGGTGCGCTATTTCTTGCCTCCCGCCTTGGGCAGCGGCAGCGGCTTGTCGGACAGCGAGTCGAGATAGACGATCACGTCTGCCCGCAGCTGCGGCTGCGGGATGCCGGCGAAGGTCATGTGCGTGCCGGGCGCGTATTTGGCCGGGTCGGTCAGCCATTTGTTCAGCGCGGCGAAGGTCCAGGGCTGGCCCTTGAACTTCTCGAGCGCGGCGGAATAGGCGAAGCCGGCCTCGTGATCATGCGGTCCGCCGACCACGCCCCAGAGGTTGGGGCCGACGATCGGCTTGCCGCCCTTGTTGAGGCTGTGGCAGGCCGAGCAGACCTGATTGGCGAAGGCCTTGCCCTTGGCGATGTTCGCATCCGCGAGGCGGGTGTCGAGCGCGCTGGGCCCGGCGGCGGCGGTCTTGCCCGGGGCGGGGGGCTTGGCCGGCGCGGGGGCTGCCGCCTTGGCCGCCGCGGTTACCTTCGGCAACGGCAGCGGGTGCGGGGAGAGCGTGTGCAGGTAGTCGATCACGTCGGCGCGCAGCTGGTTGTCCTGGATGCCGGCGAAGGTCATGTGGGTGCCGGGCGCGTAGGCGGCGGGCTTGTAGAGCCAGTGGTTCAGCGCCGAGTAGGTCCAGGGCTTGCCCTTGAATTTCTCGAGCGCGGCGGAATAGGCGAAGCCGGCCTCGTGGTCGTGCGGGGCGCCGACGATATTGTAGAGATTGGGGCCGACGATCGGTTTGCCGCCCGGGTTGAAGCTGTGGCAGGCGGCGCAGACCTGGGTGACGAACGCCTTGCCCTTGGCGAGGTCCGCTTTCGCCAGCAGCGGCGCGATCGGCGCCGGGCCGGAGGGGCCCTTGGCCGCGGTGGCGGCCGGCGCGCCGACCTTGATCTCCACCTTGGTGGCCGGGACCTTGGAGACGAGGTTGTCGCCGATCATGCCGGTGATGAAAAACGCGATGCCCGCGACCAGGATCGCGGCCACGCCCTTGTTGACGTCCATACTGTCCATAGCGACGCGAATTCCCCGCCGGTTGCCGAACACTCAAAGCCCACCCCCGGCATTGCTGCCGGCCGGATGCCACCCTAAGCTGCTCCGCAGCATAGGGAAACGACTCTTGCCCCGCAATCCACCCCGCCGCTCCATGACCCCGATCGTGGTCATTCCCGCCCGCATGGCCTCCTCGCGCCTGCCGGGCAAGCCGCTGGTCGATATCGGCGGTGTTCCGATGATCCTGCGCGTGCTGCGCCGCGCCGAGGCGGCGGAGATCGGCCCGGTGGTGGTCGCCTGCGCCGAGCCCGTCATCGCCGAGGTGGTGGTTGACGCCGGCGGGCACGCGGTGATGACCGATCCCGAGCTGCCCTCCGGCTCGGACCGGGTGTTCCAGGCGGTCAGCCGGCTGGACCCCGGCGGGCGCCACAGCGTGGTGGTGAACCTCCAGGGCGACGTGCCCACCATCGAGCCGGCGGTGATCCGCGCCGCGCTGGTGCCGCTGGATGATCCGGACTGCGACATCGGCACGTTGGTGGCGCCGATCGCCGACGAGACCGAGGCCGCCACCCCCTCCTTCGTGAAGGCGGCCTGCGCCTTCGCCGAGGGTGCGAAGGTGGCCCCGGCGCTCTATTTCTCCCGCGCCGCCATCCCCTGGGGGAACGGGCCGCGCTGGCATCACATCGGCATCTATGCGTATCGCCGCGCCGCGCTGGCCCGGTTCGTGGCCCTGCCGGAGAGCCTGCTGGAGCGGCGGGAGGGGCTGGAACAGCTGCGCGCGCTGGAGGCGGGGATGCGAATCGGCTGCGCCCGGGTGGCGCATGGGCCGTTCGGGGTGGATACGCCCGCCGATCTGGCGCGCGCGCGGGCGATGGTGGAGGCGGCGCGATGACCGGACCGATCGCCTTCCAGGGACTGCCCGGGGCCTATTCCGATCTCGCTTGCCGGACCGCCTATCCGGACCTGCCCACCCTGCCTTGCGAGAGCTTCGAGGCGGCGATCGCGGCGGTGCGCGAGGGGCGGGCGGGGCTGGCGATGCTGCCGTGCGAGAACTCGCTGGCCGGGCGGGTGCCCGATATCCACCATCTGCTGCCCGGGTCGGGCCTGTTCGTGGTGGGCGAGCATTTCCAGCGGGTGGAGCATTGCCTGCTGGCGCTGCCGGGCGCGCCCGAATCGGAGCTGAAGCGGGCGCATTCGCATCCCGTCGCGCTGGGCCAGGTGCGCCGCTTCCTGCGCGAGGCGGGGCTGACCCCGGTGGTGGAGGCCGATACCGCCGGCGCGGCGCAGCTGGTGGCGGAATGGGGGCGGCCGGAGGAAGCGGCGATCGCCTCCTCGCTGGCCGCCGAGATCCACGGGCTGGCAATCCTGCGCCGCAACGTGGAGGACGCGGCGCATAACACCACCCGCTTCTACGTGATGGCGCGCCAGCCGCGCCCGCCGGAGCCGGCGGACGGCGCCGCGCGGCGGGCGATGGTCACCACCTTCGTGTTCCGTGTGCGTAACGTGCCGGCGGCGCTGTACAAGGCGCTGGGCGGATTCGCCACCAACGGGGTGAACATGACCAAGCTGGAAAGCTACATGCTGGAAGGCGCGTTCACCGCCACCCAGTTCCTGTGCGATGTCGATGGCCACCCCGACCAGCCGGGTCTGCGCCGCGCGCTCGAGGAACTCTCGTTCTTCTCCTCCGAGGTGCGGGTGCTGGGGGTCTATCCGGCGGCGCCGTTCCGGCTGGCGCAGGCGGGGCGGGGATAGTCCGGCTATTTCTGCCGCCATGGCAGGCCGGCGGCTTTCCACCCGCGGATGGTGCCACGGTGGCCGGCGGCATCCGGCGGCCCCTCGAACCCGTCGGCGACGTTGTAGGCATGGGTGTAGCCCGCCGCCTGCGCCGCGCGCGCCGCCGCCATCGAGCGCCCGCCGGTGCGGCAGATGAAATAGAGATGATGCTCCTCGCTCAGCCCGGCCTCGGCGAGATGGCGGGTGAAGGCGGAATTGACCGTCATCGCCGGGTAGATCTGCCACGGGATCAGCACCACCTGCTTGCCGGCGGAAACCAGGTCGGGCAGGCCGACGAAGTTCCACTCCGCGTCGGTGCGCACGTCGATCAGCTGCGCCTGCGGGTCGCTGCGCAGGGCTTCCCACGCGGCCGGGGGCGGGACATCTTCGACCATCGGGCACTCCTTGGGGGAACGGGCGATGACAGAAGCCTATCACGGCGCATCCTGGCAAGACGGGCTGGAGGCGGCGATCGGGCAGACGCCGCTGATCCGGCTGCGCCGCGCCTCCGAGGCGACCGGCTGCACCATCCTGGGCAAGGCGGAGTTCATGAACCCCGGCGGGTCGGTGAAGGATCGCGCCGGGCTCTACCTGATCGCCGATGCCGAGGCGCGCGGCGTGCTCAAGCCGGGCGGGACGGTGGTGGAGGGCACCGCGGGCAACACCGGGATCGGCCTGACCCTGGTGGCGAACGCGCGCGGCTACCGCGCGGTGATCGTGATGCCGGAGACGCAGTCGAAGGAGAAGATCGAGTTCCTGCGCATGATCGGCGCCGATCTGCGGCTGGTGCCGGCGAAGCCGTACCGCGACCCGGGCAATTACGTCCATGTCTCGCGCCGGCTGGCCGAGGAAATGGGCGCGTTCTGGGCCAACCAGTTCGACAATTTGGCCAACCGCGAGGGGCACCGGACCGGCACCGGGCCGGAGATCTGGGAGCAGACCGGCGGGCGGATCGACGCCTTCACCTGCGCCTGCGGCACCGGGGGCACCCTGGCCGGGGTGGCGCTGGCGCTGAAGGCGCGGCGGGCGGAGCTGCGGGTGGTGCTGGCCGACCCCGAGGGGTCCGCGCTCTATGAATGGGTGAAGGGCCAGGAGATGACGGTAACGGGGAGCTCGATCACCGAGGGCATCGGCCAGTCGCGGGTGCCGGGCAATCTGGAGGGCGCGCCGATCGACGATGCCGAGAAGATCCCCGACGCCGAGGCGCTGGCGCAGATCTACGACGTGCTGATCCACGAGGGGCTGTCGGTCGGCACCTCCTCGGGGATCAACATCGCCGCCGCGGTGCGGGTGGCGAAGGCGCTGGGGCCGGGGCACACGGTGGTGACGGTGCTGTGCGACGGCGGGGCGCGCTACCAGTCCAAGCTGTTCAACCCAGAGTTCCTGCGCGGGAAGGGGCTGCCGGTGCCGGCCTGGCTGGCGGGGTAGGGGGCCTCACAGCGCCTCCTCGGTGCCGAGGATGGTGGTCGCCTGCGCCGACAGCACGCCGCCGTTGCCATGCGCGATCGCGGTGTGGATGCCCGGTACCTGACGCTCGCCGGCTTCGCCGCGCAGCTGCTGGACCGCCTCGATCAGCAGGAACAGCCCGTACATGCCGGGGTGGCAGAACGACAGCCCGCCGCCGTTGGTGTTGACCGCCAGCCGCCCGCCGGGGGCGATGGCGCCGTCGGCGACGAAGTGCCCGCCCTCGCCCTTCGGGCAGAAGCCGAGGTCTTCGAGGAACAGGATGGTGTTGATGGTGAAGGCGTCATAGAGCATCGCCAGCCCGATCTCGCGCGGGGACAGCTTCGCCATGCGGTAGGCCTGCGCGCCGGCGGCGACGGCACCGGTCACCGTGAGATCGGGCATCGAGGAAATGGAGGCGTGGGTGATCGACTGCCCGCAGCCCAGCACATAGACCGGCTTGCGGCGCAGCGCGCGGGCGCGTTCCGGGGCCACCACGATCAGCGCGCCGCCGCCGTCGGTGACCAGGCAGCAGTCGCGCACGGTGAACGGGTCACTCACCGGACGGGCGGCGATCACGTCGGCGATGCTGAGCGGGCGGCGGTCCCAGGCGGCCGGGTTGCGCTGCGCCCAGGCGCGGGCGGCCACCGCCACCTCCGCCAGTTGTTCGCGGGTGGTGCCGTAGAGATGCATGTGGCGGGAGGCGGCGAGCGCGTAGGCGCTGGCCGGCAGGAACGGGCGGAACGGGGTCTCGTAGGGGTTGTATTCGCGCACGCTGGCCTGGCGGCGGCCGATGGTGCGCTGGGTGCTGCCATAGGCGATGGCGGCGACCGAGCAGAGACCGGCCGAGATGGCGGCGAGCGCGTGCGCCACATGCACCTCGAAGGAGGAGCCGCCGACGATGGTGGAATCGGTATAGGCGTCGGGCAGGCCGAGATATTCGGCGAGCGACATCGCCGCGGTGCGGGCCTGGGTGGTGGCGCAGAACAGGCCGTCCACGTCGGCCAGCCGCAGCCCGCAATCCTCGAGCGCGCGGGAAATGCCTTGCGCCATCAGGTCGATCGGCGACATCTGCGCGGCGACCGCGCCGAGATCGGAGCAGGCGATTCCGGCGATGGCGGCGCCGCCGCGGGGCAGTGACGGGCTCACGCGCCGGGCTCCGCGGGGTAAAACACCGCGCAGGGCGGTTCGTCCCCGCCCGCGCGATGGGTGCGGAAGCGCACGCGCATCCCGATGCGCACCGCCTGGGGAGGCAGGTCCTCGACCCGGCTCATCATGCGGAAGCCCTCGTCGAGG
>JBMFXF010000051.1:0-15247 GCA_049964515.1 Acetobacteraceae bacterium
CCCCGGAGGCCCCCGCCATCTCGCCGGCGGCCAGCGCGGCCGGGATCACCGGGGCGCCGGGGTGCAGGCTGCCGGCGGCATGGGTGTCGTCGAAATCAGGGAATGCGCCAGCGCCCCGTTGAGGAAGGCGGCGCCGGGCGGGGTGTAGCGAGCGGGATCGCCGAACACGCCGCAGGAGCCGCCGGCGAAGCCCAGCGCGCGGGCGGCGCGCAGGAAACTCTCGGTACTTTCCGCGTCGTGCCGGGCGCGCATGATGTTGCCGATGAGGTCCAGCACCAGGTAGCGGGTACGGTCCACCACTTCCGGCGGCAGGCGGTCGAGGCTGAGGCCGGCGACGAACTCGGACAGGCGGGCGGTGATTTCCATGGCGGACGCTCCGGATGCGACGATGGGCTCAGTGTTGCCCGGAAACCGGAGCGGCGCCAGAGCGGGGCGGGGCGTCCAGGCGCAAGCCGGTGGCGGCGTCGAACACGTGCAGCTGCTCCGGCGGCAGGTGAACCGGCAGGGCGATGCCCTCGGCGAGAGCCCCAGGCGGACCGGCGATGCGCAGCGCGAAGCTTGTGTCATCGGCCAGCCGGCCGTGCAGCAGGGTCTCCGAGCCCAGCGGTTCGATCAGCTCGACGGTCATCGCCAGCCCGGTCGACGTGGCGGCGGGCAGCGCGTGCTGGGGACGAATGCCCAGCAGAATGCGCGTGCCGTCCGGCGCGGTGCGACGCCCTGCGGGCAGGGGAATCCGCGCGCCGGCGACGAGCGCGGCGACGGTCCCGCCCGCGGCCACCTGCCCCGGGCAGAAATTCATTGCAGGATCGCCGATGAAGCCGGCGACGTAGGTATCGGCGGGGCGATCGAACACCTCGACCGGGGTGGCGATCTGCGCCACCCGCCCCTCGTGCATCACCACCAGCCGATCGGCGAGGGTCATCGCCTCGGTCTGGTCGTGGGTGACGTAGAGGCTGGTTACCCCGAGCCGGCGTTGCAGGCGGCGGATATCGGCCCTGACCTGGACCCGCAGCCGGGCGTCGAGGTTGGAAAGCGGTTCATCGAACAGGAACAGCTTCGGATTGCGCACGATGGCACGGCCCATCGCCACCCGTTGGCGTTGCCCGCCGGAAAGTTGTCGCGGCTTGCGTGCCAGCAGCGGGCCGAGTCCGAGCAGGGCGGCCGCCTCGTCCACCCGGCGGACGATCTCGGCCCGGGGCAGGCCACGCAGCTTCAGCCCGTATTCCATGTTTCCGAACACGGTCATGTGCGGATAGAGGGCATAGTTCTGAAACACCATCGCGATGTCACGCCGCGACGGGTCAGTGTGGGTGATGTCGGCCCCATCCAGCAGCACCCGTCCCGCACTGGGCGTCTCGAGCCCCGCCACCAGCCGCAGCAGGGTGGATTTACCACAGCCCGAGGCACCGACGATCACCACCATCTCGCCGTCCGCCAGCGCCAGATCGATGCCGTGCAGGACAGTGGTGGAGCCGAAGCTCTTGGCGAGGCCGCACAGATCCAGCCTCGCCATCTACTTGTCCGCCTCGGTCAGGCCACGCACGAACCAGCGCTGCATCAGCAGCACCACCGCGACGGGGGGAAGGATCGCCCAGATGGTACCGGCCATGACCAGGTTCCAGGGCGTGATCTGATCGGTGGTGATCATGCGCACGATCCCCAATACGATCGGGTCCAGCCGCCCGTTGGTGACCGCAAGCAGCGGCCAGAGATACTGGTTCCAGCCATAGACGAACAGGATCACGAACAGCGCGGCAAGGTTGGGCGCGGAGACTGGCAGCAGCATGTCGCGGAAGAACCGCATCGGCCCGGCACCATCAAGCCGCGCTGCCTCCACCAGCTCGTCGGGAACCGCGAGGAACACCTGACGAAACAGCAGGGTTGCGGTGGCCGAGGCGATCAACGGCATGGTAAGCCCGGTGAAGCTGTTGATCAGATGAAATTCCGACATCACGGCGTAGGTGGGAATGATCCGCACCTCGACGGGCAGCATCAGGGTGAGCAGGATCGCCCAGAACGCGATCATCCGGAACGGAAAGCGAAAGAAGGCGATCGCGAAGGCCGACAGTGCGGAGATGACGATCTTGCCCAGCGCGATCACCAGCGCCATGGCAAAGCTGACCGCCAGCATGTGCCCGATGGTCACCCCGGCGTCGGCCGCGGCACCGTAGCTCAGCACGTCGATGAAGCTGCGGAGCCCGGCCAGCCGCGGCAGCAGCGAAAGATCGCCGCGGTTGATCGCTCCCGCGGTCTCGGTGGCTCCGGCAAAGGCGACCCAGACAGGCAGCGCGAACAACGCGGCACCAAGGCCCAGTACCAGGTGAGCGAGATAATCCGGGCGGCGCTTCATGTCCGGTCCCGACCGCCGGCGTAGCGGAATTGCAGCGCCGTGAGGGCGACGATCAGCGCCATCAGGATCACCGATTGCGCCGCCGATCCGCCCAGATCGAGATTGATGATGCCGTCGCGATAGACCTTCACCACCATGGTCTCGGTCGCGGTGCCGGGACCGCCGCCGGTGAGTGCGAAGATCAGCGCGAAAGTATCGAACGCGGCATAGACGGTGTTGACCACCAGCAGGAACAGGGTGGTGGGCAGCAGCAGCGGCCAAAGCATGGTACGAAAGCGGTACCAGCCACGGGCGCCGTCGAGCGCCGCCGCCTCGATCAGGGTGCGGGGGATGGACTGCAAACCGGCAAGATAGAAGATGAAGTTGTAAGCCACCTGCTTCCACGCGCCGATCAGGATCACCAGCCCGAGCGCCTGACCGCCGTGAAGGACGTAGTTCCAGTCTATCCCCGCCTGTTTCAAGGGCCCGGTGAGCAGGCCGATCTCGGGTTGCAGCAGGAACACGAAAATGACCGAGGCGATCGCGGGGGCGATCGCGTACGGCAGGATCAGCAGCGCGCGATAGATCGCCCGGCCCCTGATCTCGCGGTCGGCGAACACCGCGAGCACCAGACCGCCCGCCATCGCCAGCGCGGTGACAGCGGTGCAATAGAACAGGGTGCGCAGCACCGTTGCGCGGTAGGTTGCGGAGGCCAGAAGACTGGTAAAATTGGCCAGCCCGACGAAGCGCGGATTGAGCCCGAACCCGTTGACCGCGCGCACGCTTTCCACGAACGCCCGCCACGCGGGGAACAGGAAGAACAACGCGGTGATGGCCAGTTGAGGCAGCACCAGGAACGCCGGCAGAGCCCGGCCCGGGAACAAGGTCCGGCGTTCCATGGCGGGCGGCTCAGCCGCGCAGACTGCGGGCGAAACGGTCGATCACGGACTGGCCGCGCCGGGTTGCGTTCGCCAGCGCCACCTTGGCCGAGGCGCCGTTCTGGATCGCGCGCTCCCATTCTTCCTCGATGATGACGAAAACCTCCGCCATGCCGCCGAGCCGCACCCCGGCCGAATAAGGCGTGACCTTGGTGCGGGTGAGCTGTTTGACGGCGAGATCGGTGCCCGGGTTGGCGGCGTAGAACCCTTCCTTGGCCAGCTGCGCGTTGCCGCCGCGGGTGACCGGGATGTAGCCGGTGGCCTTGGACCAGTGCGCGTCGTTCTGCGGCAACGCCATGTAGTTCAGGAACTGCGCGACGCCGCGGTATTCGGCCAGCGTCCGCCCCGGCGCGGTCATCGCCCAGAACGCCGCGCCGCCGATGATGGAATTGATCGGCGACTTTATCAGCGAGGGGTGATAGGGGAGGAAGGCGTCCCGGAAGCGGAACTTCGCGCTCTGCTTCAGCTGTCCGTAGATGCCCGAGGAATCGAAGCTGATCGCCGCCCTGCCGGCATAGAAGATCGGGCTTGGCGCGCCGTCACGGCCTTCATACTTGAACAATCCCTCCTTCTGCAGCGCCAGCAGCATCCCGAGATGCTTCACGAACGGTGCGGAATCGATCCGCAGCTTGGGGTCGGGACCGCCGAACCCGTTGTCCAGGGTGGCGAACGGCACGTCATGGATGGCGGCGAACTGCTCGAACTGCGTCCAGATCGGCCACGCGGTCATCATCGGTATTTCGGCTGCCCGCTTGGCTTTGATGACACGGGCGGCTTTCACCACCTGTGGCCAGGTGGCGAGCTCCATGGCGGGGTCGAGACCGGCGCGATGGAACGCGTCTTCGTTGATCCACATCAGAGAGGTGGAGGAGTTGAACGGTGCCCCACCCATCTTACCGCCGGCCACCCCGTAATAGCCGCGTACAGCGGGGATGTAGCGCGCCGCGTCGATGGCGACACCGGTCTTGGCCGCGAGCTCCCAGACATCCAGCGCGGCCGGGCCGGCGGCAACCATCTGGGACGTACCGACGTCGAAAATCTGCGCGATCGAAGGCGCCTTGCCGGCGCGCCAGGCGGCGACGGTGGCGGTCAATACCTCGGCGTAAGTCCCCTTGTATGCCGCATCGACGGTGACCGCCGTCTGCGACTTGTTGAACGCATCGATCATGCCCTGCAGGGTTTGCCCGAGTTGGCCCCCCATGGCGTGCCACAGGCTGATGGTGGTGCGTGGACCGGCTGCGTGCGCGGTCGCGGAGGCCGCCGCCAGTGCGGGGGCGGCGGCAAGCAGGGTACGGCGCTTCATCCTGGAGGTCCTCCTCGGTAAGACCCGGCGCGGGTGCCAGGCCGCGATTACGATAGCAGATCGGACGCGGCCGTCGAAGCCCCCCTGGCCAGGAACGCGCCCAGACGGGCTTCGGTGCCCGCCGGTGCGTGCAGCCCCAGCTTCGTGCGCCGCCACAGGATGTCGGACGCGGTCATCGCGAACTCATGCGCCGCCAGATAGCGTGCCTCGGCCTCGGTCAGCCCGCCGCCCAGATCGGCGCCGAGGTCGGCCAGGCCGCGCGCCCCCGCCAGCAGGTCGGTCGCGCGGGTGCCATAGGTGCGGGCGAGCCGGGCCGCGAGCGGGACGGGCAGAAACCCGTGGGTGGCGATGAAATCGGCCTGCCAGGCGCCGAAATCCGCCCCGGTATCTCCGCCCGGCAGCGGCGCCTCGGCGGTCCAGGGCGGCACGAAGGGTCGGCCGAGCGCGGACAGGAGGCGCCCGACCGCCTGCTCGGCCAGCCGCCGGCAGGTGGTGATCTTGCCGCCGTACACCGACAGCAGTGGCGCGCCGGGGGCGGAATCGAGATCGAGCACATAGTCGCGGGTCACATCCGAGGCGGCGCTGGCGTGGTCGTCGTACAGCGGCCGAACCCCGGCATAGGACCAGACCACATCGGCCGGCTGCGGCGGGGCGCGCAGGTAAGGGATCAGGCTGGCGCAAAGATAGGCGATCTCGTCGGCGCCGATCCCGACCCGCGCGGGATCGCCGGTGAACGGGATGTCGGTGGTCCCGATCAGGCTGAACCGGGTTTCGTAAGGGATCACGAACACCACCCGGCGGTCCGGGTTCTGCAGCAGCAACGCGTACTCCCCGTTATAGAGGCGGGGAACCACGATATGGCTGCCCTGGACCAGCCGCATGGTGCGGCGTGGCGTAGCACCCAGCCGGTCGGTCAGCACCTGGCCCACCCATGGGCCGGCGGCATTGACGACGGCGCGGGCGGCGACCGTGGTTCCATCCGCGAGTTCGGCCTGCCAGATCCCCTCGCTACGGCGGGCGGAGATCAGGCGGGTCCGAGTGCGGATCCTGGCACCGCGCGCGGCGGCGTCCATCGCGTTCAGCACCACCAGCCGGCTGTCCTCGACCCAGCAATCGGCGTAGGCGAACCCGCGGCGGAGCGTCTCGCGCAGCACCGTCGCCGCCGGGTGCGGCGGGAAGCGCAGCGCGCGTGAGGCGGGTAGGCGGCGGCGTCGCGCGAGGTGGTCGTAAAGAAAGAGCCCCGCCCGGATCAGCGCCACCGGTCGCTGGCCGTGCGCGTGGGGCAGCACGAATTCAAGCGGCCGGATGATATGCGGGGCGATGGCCAGCAGCCGCTCGCGCTCCTGGAGGGCTTCGCGGACCAGGCGGAACTCTCCTTGTTCCAGATAACGGAGGCCGCCGTGGATCAGTTTGGTGCTGGCCGAGGAGGTGTGTCCGGCCAGATCGTCCTGCTCGATCAGCAGCACGGAAAGCCCGCGCCCGGCGGCGTCGCGGGCAATCGAGGCGCCGTTGATGCCGCCGCCGATGACCAGCACATCGAAGAGCGGAGCGGGCAGGGGAACCTCCGATAACCGCGACAGGAAGCCGATAACGTGAGGATTTGCGCGCGGCAAGCGCTTGACGCGGGCTGTCGGCCGAGGGAAGCCATGGCATGACCCGTCCCCTGCTGATCGGCCATCGCGGCGCGCGGGGCCTGTTTCCCGAGAACACGCTGGAGGGTTTCCGCGCCACCGCGGCACTTGGGGTGGACGGAATCGAGCTCGATGTGGCGCTGACCGCCGATGGGATTGCGGTGGTCAGCCATGACCCGGTGCTCAACCCGGCATTGACGCGCGGAGCGGGGGGAGGCTGGCTTGATCGGCCGGGGCCACCGATCTGCTCGCTGACGTTGTCGCAGCTGGCCAGCTACGACGTGGGGCGCCTCCGTCCCGGCAGTGCGCTGTCCGCTTCCTTTCCCGAACAGCGCCCGATCGACGGAGCCCGCATTCCGCTGCTGGAGGCCGCACTGGGCCTGACGGAGCTGTCGTTTCTGGTCGAGCTCAAGACCATGCCCGACGCACCGGAGTTGACCGCGCCGGCCGAGGTGCTGGCGGCGGCGGCACTGGCGGCGGCCGAACGCGCCGGAGCACTGGGACGGGTGCGGTTCGAATCCTTCGACTGGCGGGGACCACGGGCGGTCCGGCGGCTGCGGCCGGAGACGCCCCTGGCCTGGCTGACCCGACCGGCCACCGTCGCCGCGGCGCCGCTGTGGTGGGATGGCCCTTCGGCCGATGATTTCGCCGGCTCGGTGCCGCGCGCGGTCGCGGCCGAGGCCGGCCCGGGGGGCGTATGGGCCCCTGAGCACACGGACCTGACCGTCGAGCAGATCGCCGAGGCTCACGCGCTCGGCCTTGCCGTGTTCACCTGGACGGTGAACGCGCCCTCCGAGATTCTTCGGCTGTGCAAGGCCGGGGTGGACGCGATCATCACCGACCGGCCAGATCTGGCGCAGACCGTGCTGGCCGCGCGGTAGCCGGCGCATTCACCTTCCGGCAACGCTTGGCGCCTAGGCTTGCCCCATGCGGGTGAAGCTGTTCCGGGCGGCGGAGATGACGGCGGCGATGGCGTTGATCCGCGCCGAGCTGGGCCCGGACGCGCTCATTCTCTCCTCGCGGCGGGTGCCCGAAGGGATCGAGGTGACGGCGGCGCTGGAAACGCCGGAGACGCCGGCAACTGCCCCCGCGACCACCGCCCCGACCGACCGCGCCGTGCTGCTGGCCTGGCACGCGGTACCGCCCCGGCTGCGCCCGGCTCTGGGCGGGACGGCCCCGCTCGCCGCTGCGCTGGAAGCGGCGCTGCGCTTCGCCCCGCTGCCGCTCAGCGCCGGGCGCCCGCTGCTGTTCGTGGGCCCGCCGGGAGCCGGCAAGACCCTCACCGTGGCGCGGCTGGCGACCAGGCTGGTGCTGGCCGGAACCACACCGCGCGTCATCACCGCCGACGGCGAACGGGCCGGGGCGATCGAGCAGCTGGCTGCGTTCACCCGCCTGCTCGGGCTGGACCTGATCGCGGCGGGCACGCCGGAGGCGCTGCTGCGGGCGCTGGCGCGGCCTGCGACGGGGCCGCGACTGGTCGATACGCCCGGGCTTGATCCGCGGCGCGATCCGGCCGCCGTCGCCGCGCTGGCCGCGGCCTACCGGGCGCTGTTCCTGGCCGCCGGTGGGGGCGGGCTCGGCCTGTTCACCGCCATCGGGCGGCTGATCGCGGTGGCACGGCGCATCGCCCCGGCGCTGGAGGATGCCGGCATCCCGCTGCTCGCCCAGCATGTGGACGCGATGGACAACGCCACCCTGGTCGATGTGTTCCGCACCGAGGAGCACAGCTGCCTCTTGGGCACGGACGCCATGCGCGACGGCGTCGATGTGCCCGGGCGCGCGCTGCGGCTGGTGGTGTTCGAGAAAGTGCCCTGGCCGCGGCCCGATATTCTGCACCGGGAGCGGCGGGTGCATCTGTCGGGTGCGGACCCGCGCGGGTTCGACGACCGGCAGGCGCGGCTGCGGCTGCGCCAGGCGTTCGGCCGGCTCATCCGTCGCGGCGGGGATCGCGGCGTGTTCGTGCTGCTGGACCGGCGCACGCCGGAGCGGCTGCTCTCGGCCTTCCCGGCCGGGGTGACGGTGCGCCGGGTCGGCCTCGCCGAGGCGGTGGCGGAAACCCGGGACTTCCTGGCCGGCGGTTGAGCGCCGGTCAGCCCGCCACCGCCTCGGCCAGCCAGGCGGTCAGCACGGCGGTGGCGTCCAGGAAATCCTCGATCGTCATCGCCTCCTCGGGGTTGTGGCTGCCGTTGGCGTTGCGCACGAAGATCATCCCCATCTTCACCCCGGCGGCGGCGAAAGCGGCGGCGTCGTGGGAGGCCGGGCTGCCGAGGGCCAGCACCGGCACCCCGAGCCCGGCGGCGGCGCGCTCGAGCCCGGCGCGAACCTCGGGGTCCACCGGGCCCACCGCGGCGGACGCGCGGGCGCCGAGGTCGATGCGCACCCCGCGCTCGGCGGCGACCGTGGCGACAAGGTCGTGGAACGCGGCTTCCAGCCCCGCCACCGCGTCCGGCGTATAGGCGCGCAGGTCCAGGCTGAGTTCGAACGCGCCCGGCACGATGGTCAGCCCGTGCTGGGCAGGGTCGGTGTGGAAGCGGCCGATGGTGGCGGCCATCGGGATGCCGCGCGCCTCGTGATCGCGCCAGATCCGCTCCACCCCCAGCGCCAGTGCCGCTCCGGCCAGCGCGGCGTCCCGGCGGAACCGGCGCGGCAGGCCGACATGGTCGTTGCGGCCGATGATGCGGATCTGCGGGAAGCGGACATTGCCGGGGATGCCGGTGGCGATGCCGACCGCGCGCCCGGCCTCGATCAGCGAGGGCGCCTGCTCGATATGAAGCTCCACATAGGCGGCGATGCCGGCGGGATCGAGCGCGCGGGCGCCGGCGGCCAGCGCGGCCGGATCGCCGCCGCATTCGGCGATGTGCTCGGCGAGCGGACGCCCGGTATCCACCCGTCGCGCCGCCAGCGCGCCGTCCGGCAAGGTGCCCAGCGCGCTCCGGCTGCCGATGTAGGAGACCTGGAACCACACGCTCTCCTCGGCGCGGATGCCCATCACCGTCACGTCGCGCGCCGGCACGATGCCGAGCCGGCGCAGCGCCGCCACCGCGACCAGCCCCGCCACCACCCCGGCCGCGCCGTCGAAATTGCCGCCATGCGGCACCGAATCCAGATGCGAGCCGATCACGATGCGCGGAGCCGAACGGTCCCGCCCGGCCCAGCCGGCATAGAGATTGGCCGCCGCGTCGCTGCCCGGAGCGAGGCCCAGCGCGGCCGCCTCGGCGGCGATGGTGGCATGGGCGCGCTGCTCCCCGGGACCGTAGGGATCGCGGGAGATGCCGGGCGCGTCGGCGCCGTCGGCGGCGAGCCGGTCGAACAGACGGGCGGCACGGTCGCGCTCGGCCGCGACGGCGGCGCGCAGGGCGGCAGGTTCGGGCATGGGGCGATCTCCTCGGCGCGCCGCCCCGGCGCGAGCATCGGGCGGCTCAGGCCGCGGAGTCTGACCCCGGATGCACGGCCTCGGCAAGCATCGCCGCGCGCGGGAAGCGGGCGCGACGGATGCGGCGCAGCAGCGCCATCAGCTCCTGCTCGGAAACGCCGTCGCTTGCCATCACCAGCCGGGTCAACGGATCGCGCAGGATCTCCCTGGGATGGCAGCTGACCCGGGTGGGCCGGGGAACCGCCACGGTCGAAATCGCGTTCATCGGGGCCTCCGTCGGGTGCGTGAGGGGTATTCTGCCCGACCAACTGTGGCAGAGACGTGCCCGCGATGTGACGATTTGTCGCCAGACCGGGAAGAACGGGTTGAAAATTCGTCAGAATCCGGCAACGGCGCCGGCCGCGGTCAGGCCGCCGGATGCAGATGCTCCTGCAGCCGCGGCATCAGCTCCACCAAGTTGCACGGGCGATGCCGGTTATCGAGCTGGAAGACCAGGATGTCGTCCCAGGCATCCTTCACCGCCCCGGTGCTGCCGGGCAGGGCGAACAGATAGGTCCCGCCCGCCACGCCCCCGAGCGCGCGCGACTGCATGGTGGAGGTGCCGATCTTGGCGTAGCTCAGCATCCGGAACAGCTCGCCGAAGCCCTCGATCCGCTTTTCCAGTACCCGATCGAACGCCTCGGGGGTGACGTCGCGCCCGGTGATGCCGGTGCCGCCGGTGGTGATGACCACGTCGATCGCGGGATCGGCGATCCAGCCGCGCAGCCGGGTCTCGATCGCCGCCGCGTCGTCCTTGCTGATCGCGCGATCGGCCAGGATGTGGCCGGCCGCGGTGATGCGGTCGGCCAGCGCCTGGCCGGACGTGTCATTGGCCAGGCTGCGGGTGTCGGAGACGGTCAGCACGGCGATGCGGACCGGCAGGAACGGGCGGGATGGATCGATGCGGGCCATGGGTGCCTCCTCGGGGCCTCAGTTCCATAGCACATTGGCGGGCGCGGGCGGCAGGAGTCCGCGCTCCACCTGGATCACCACCTCGGTCAGCCGGGCATGGGTGGGCGCGGGCACCCCGGCCGCCGCGCCGCGTTCGGCGATGAACCCGTTCATCAGGGTAATCTCGGTGCGCCGTCTCTTCGCCATGTCCTGCGCCATCGACGGGCGTTGCAGGTCGCTGCGCGCCGCGCCGCTGGTGCCGGCCAGCATCAGCCGCTCCACCTCCGCCATCGCCGCGGCATCGCCGGCGTCGGCGCGGTCCAGCAGGTCGGGGTCCAGCGCGCCCACCTTGCCGACCCGGAACCCCAGCGCGCGGCCGACCCGGACCGATTCCGCGCCGAGCCGGATGCACACCCGGCGCACCGCGTCGTGGCTGTCGCGCGCGTTGCCGCCCATGCCGGTCGCCGCGGAGACGCCGTTGCGCATGCCGTTCACGCAGAGCTTGGTCCAGCGCTCGCCCCACAGATCGTCGGTGGCATGGGTTTCGTCCACGTCGTTGAGCATCGCCGCGATCTCCCGCGCGCGGGGGGTGATGCGCCCGCTCGGCTCGCCCACGTAGAGGCAGGTCTGGCCCGGGACCCGGGCCATGGTGCGGCGGATATGCGCGGGTTCGTAAAGGTCGAGCGCCAGCCCGCCGGTCACCACCGTGCCCATGGTCCGGCCCCAGCCCACCAGGGCGGCGATCCGCTCCTCGTTGATGCAGTTCTGCAGCGAGACCACCACCCCGGAGGCGGCCAGGTATTGCGCGATCAGGGTGGTGGCCCACTCCGTGTCGTAGGATTTCACGGCGACGAAGGCGATGTCGATCGGCCGCCCCTTGGCGAGCGCCTGCACCTCGGTCAGGTGCAGCGCCGGCACCGCGACGGTGCGGGATTCCGCCTGGGTCATGCCCGAGAGCACCATGCCGCCGGCACGGATCGCCTCCACATGCGCCGGCCAGGGGTCGATCAGGGTGACGTCATGTCCGGCGGCGGCCAGCCCGCTGCCCACATAGCCACCCACCGCACCGGCGCCGACGATCGCGATCCTGGGTTTCATCCCCGTCCCCTCCGTTCCTGACCGGGGCAGTGTGCAGAGCGTCGGGCGAGGCCGCAACCGGGGGGTTTTCTTCGCCGCCGGCCGTGCCTATATCTGGCGCGCCGGCTTGCCGGCTATGGTGATAAACGGTGTGTGGAATAAGCGTTGTGGACCCGGGGGCAGTACCCGGCGCCTCCACCATTTCCCAGGCGGCGGGCATTGCTCCGGCGCAGGGGACCATGGGGGCGAAACAGGCTCGACACGCGCGGTAAAGACCCATCTTTTGCCCGGCATGGTTCCGCCGTTATCGGGCCGTATCACAAGTGCCAATGACAACATGGCGCTCGCTGTCGCTGCGTAAGCGATAAGCGCGGTCCGGGGGGCACCGGGCAACAGAAGCCCCCCAACGCGCCCCGCGCATCGCCGGACGGGGCTGGCCAGACGCACCCCCCGCGCCTATTTTCCGACCGATGTCAGACCCGACCCCACCGCAGGTGGAAAGCCTGCTGCCGTATGACGACTGGACCGAGGCGGCGATGCGCCAGGTCATGGTCCGCGCGCTCGCCCATGTCGCCGCCGAGGGGCTGCCCGGCGAGCATCATTTCTACCTGACGTTCCGCACCGACCACCCGGGCGTGGCGATCCCGGCACGGCTGCGCGCGCAGTACCCGACCGAGATGACCATCGTGCTGCAACACCAGTTCTGGGACCTCAGGCTGGACGAGGCGGCCGGGCTGTTCTCGGTCGGCCTGTCGTTCGGCGGGGTGCCCAGCACGCTGGTGATCCCGCTCGCCGCCATCACTGGCTTCGCCGACCCTTACGTGCGCTTCGGCCTGCGCTTCCGCGCCGGGGAACCCGCCGCCGCGCCGCCCGCGGCGGAAGCGCCCGCGCCGGAACCGCCGGAGGCCGCGCCGGAACCGCAACCGGACCCCGCCGCTCCCGCGCCGCAGGTGGTCAGCCTGGATGCTTTCCGCCGCCGCTCCACCCCCAAATCCTGAGCTTCCCGGAGGCCCCGCGATGAACGCCCCCTTGCCCCGCCCGCCGGGATTTCTCTATTCGCCGATGTTCCCGCTGGCCCCGCAGCTGGTGCCGTGGCAACCGCTCGGGCTTGCGGGCGTCAGCCGGATCGCCTGCGAGGGCGCCTCGGTGCTGCGGATCGAACCCGCGGTGCTGACCGAGCTTGCCTTCCGCGCCTTCCACGAGGTTTCCCACAAGCTGCGGCCGGGGCATCTGGCGCAGCTGCGGAAAATCCTGGACGACCCGGAAGCCTCCGACAACGACCGCTTCGTGGCACTCGATCTGCTGAAGAACGCCAACATCGCCGCCGGCGGGGTGCTGCCGATGTGCCAGGATACCGGCACCGCGCTGGTGTTCGGCAAGCAGGGCCAGCGCGTGTGGGTGGCCGGCGATGCCGAGGAGGCGCTCAGCCTGGGGGTGCACCGCACCTATACCGAGACCAATCTGCGCTATTCGCAGATGGCCCCGCTTTCCATGTTCGAGGAAGTGAACACCGGCAACAACCTGCCGGTGCAGTTCGACATCATGGCCGCCCCGGGTGAGGACCATGCCGACGAGCTGCACCTGATGTTCGTCGCCAAGGGCGGCGGGTCCGCCAACAAGAGCTTCCTGTTCCAGGAGACGCGCGCCATCCTGTCGCCGGCGAAGCTGATGGAATGGCTGGGGGTGAAGCTGCGGACCCTGGGGACCTCGGCCTGCCCGCCGTATCATCTGGCGATTGTGATCGGCGGCACCTCGGCGGAGCTGACGCTGAAGACGGTGAAGCTGGCGTCCACCCGCTGGCTGGACGGGCTGCCGACCGCGGGGTCGCGCGCCGGACATGCGTTCCGCGATCTGGAGATGGAAGAGCAGGTACTCGAACTGACGCGGGGGTTCGGCATCGGCGCGCAGTTCGGGGGGAAGTATTTCTGCCACGACGTGCGGGTGATCCGCCTGCCCCGGCACGGCGCGTCGTTGCCGGTGGGGATCGGCGTGTCGTGCTCGGCCGACCGGCAGATCCTGGCGAAAGTCACCCCGGACGGTGCGTTCCTGGAGGAGCTGGAAGCCGATCCGGCGAAATACCTGCCGGAGACGACCGATGCGCATCTGGGCGGGGAGGCGGTGCCGATCGACCTCAACCGGCCGATGGCGGAGATCCGGGCGGAGCTGTCGCGCTACCCGGTGAAGACGCGGCTGGCACTGTCGGGGACGATGGTGGTGGCGCGCGACATCGCGCACGCGAAGCTGAAGGAGCAGCTGGATGCGGGCCAGGGGTTGCCGTCTTATCTGCGCGATCATCCGGTCTATTACGCCGGACCGGCCAAGACGCCTGCCGGGATGGCGACCGGCAGCTTCGGGCCGACCACCGCGGGGCGGATGGACAGCTATGTGGCGGAGTTCCAGGCCGCCGGCGGGTCGTTCGTGATGCTGGCGAAGGGGAACCGGTCGAAGGCGGTGCGCGATGCGTGCCAGCGCTTCGGCGGGTTCTACCTGGGCAGCGTGGGCGGGCCGGCGGCGCGGCTGGCGCAGGACTGCATCCGCAAGGTAGAGGTGCTGGAATATCCGGAGCTCGGGATGGAAGCGGTGTGGCGGATCGAGGTGGAGAATTTCCCGGCCTTCATCGTGATCGACGACAAGGGGAATGATTTCTACGAGGGGTTGGAGTAGGTCGGCGGAAAGGAGCTCACCCCATGCGCTTCACCATCGACCGCATCGACCACATCGTCCTCAACGTCCGCGACGTGGAACTCGCCGCCGCCTGGTACCAGCGCGTCCTCGGCATGGAACGCGAGGTGTTCGGCCCCGACAGCCGCACCGCGCTGAAATTCGGCGGCCAGAAGATCAACCTCCGCCCCGTCTCCGCCGATCCGCGCGCCTGGATCACCGGCGCCTCGGACGCCCCCGGTGCCGCCGACCTCTGCTTCATCACCGCCGTCGGAACCGGGGACACCATCGCCCATCTGCACGCGCTCGGCGTGACCATCGTCGAGGGCCCGGTCCCACGCACCGGCGCGCTGGGGCCGATGCGCTCGGTCTATTGCCGCGACCCGGACGGCAATCTGGTCGAGATCGCCAGCTACCTCGGCGCCTGATGCCGTCCGCCACACGCACCCGGCTGGGGCTGGTCGCCTTCGCCCTGTTCCTCGGCCTCATTCCGCTGGCCAACTGGATGGTGGGCCATGTCGGTACCGTCTGCATCCCGCGCGGACCGTGCCTGATCCCGGTCGCGCCCGGCATCCTCGCCCCTTCCGGCGTCATCACCATCGGCGCCGCCCTGGTGCTGCGCGACGTGGTGCAGCGCTGCCTGGGGCTGCGCTGGGGGCTGGCGGCGGTGCTCGCCGGCTGCCTGCTCTCGGCGCTGGTGGCCCCGCCGGCGCTGGTGATCGCCTCGGCCACCGCGTTCCTGTTGTCCGAACTCGCTGATTTCGCGGTCTATACGCCGCTCCAGCAGCGCCGGCTGATGCTGGCGGTGACCGCCTCGGCCGGCATCGGGCTGGTGATCGATTCGGTGGTGTTCCTCAGCCTCGCGTTCGGATCGTTGCGGTTCCTGGAAGGGCAGATCATCGGCAAGCTGTGGGCGGTCGCCGTCGCGGTGCCGTTCATCCGCCTGCTGCGCCGGGTCGCGCCGGCATGACGGTCCGCCTCGATCGCGGCGACGGGGTCAGCCTC
>JBMFXF010000052.1:0-15160 GCA_049964515.1 Acetobacteraceae bacterium
CTGCCGCGCGACGAAGCCGACGAACGCAGCGCAATCCTGGAAATCCGCCCCGCCGCCGGGGGCGACGAGGCGGCGCTGTTCGCCGCCGAACTGTTCGCCGCGTACCAGAAATACGCCGCGCTCAAGGCCTGGCGATTCGAGATCCTCGACTACACCGACACCGAGCTCGGCGGCCTGAAGGAGGGCATCGCCGAGATCACCGGGCGCAACGTGTTCGCCCGGCTGAAATACGAATCCGGCGTCCACCGGGTGCAGCGCGTGCCGGCGACCGAGTCGCAGGGGCGGATTCATACCTCGACCGTAACCGTTGCGGTGCTGCCGCAGGCCGAGGAGGTGGACGTGCACATCGACGAGGCCGATCTTCGCATCGATGTCTATCGCGCCTCCGGCGCCGGCGGCCAGCATGTGAACAAGACCGAGAGCGCGGTCCGCATCACCCATCTCCCCACCGGCATCGTGGTGGCGATGCAGGAAGAGAAATCGCAGCACAAGAACCGTGCCAAGGCGATGAAGATCCTGCGTGCACGGCTCTACGAACAGCAGCGCGCCGCGCTGCACGCCACCCGTGCCGCCGACCGCAAATCCCAGGTCGGCACCGGCGATCGGTCGGAGCGTATCCGCACCTATAATTTCCCGCAGGGTCGCGTCTCCGACCATCGGATCAACCTGACCCTGTACAAGATCGACCGCGTCATGGCCGGCGAGTTCGACGAATTCGTGGACGCGCTGACCGCCGAGGACCAGGCCGCCCGCCTGGCGGCCGAGGGGTGACCGTCAGCGAGGCCCTGACGCTGGGCGCGGCCCGCCTGGCCCGCCTGCCCGACCCACGCCGGGAAGCCCGCCTGCTGCTGGCCCATGCACTCGAATTACCCTCGGCAGCACTGTTCGGCCGCGCCGATCAGCCGGTGCCGCCCGCCGCCGCCGCCGGCTTCACCGCCGCCGTCGCCCGCCGCGCCGCCGGCACGCCGCTTGCGCTCATCACCGGACAGCGCGAATTCTGGAGCCTCGATCTGCGGGTTTCCCCGGTCACGCTGATCCCCCGCGCCGATTCGGAGACCCTGATCGAGGCCGCGCTCGCCCTACCGCCGGAGGTTTCCCGCCCGGGACGCATCCTCGACCTCGGCACCGGCACCGGCTGTCTGCTGCTGGCCGCGCTCACCGAGTTCCCCGCCGCCTGGGGGCTTGGGATCGACCGCGTGCCGGAAGCCGCCGCGCTGGCCCGCGCCAACGCCGCCCGGCTGGGGCTGAGCGGGCGGGCGGCGTTCGTCTGCGCCGACTGGGCGAAGCCGATCGGCGGATATTTCGAGCTGATCCTGTGTAACCCGCCCTATATCGAAACCGCGGCGATCCCCGGCCTGATGCCCGAGGTGGCGCAGCACGAGCCGGCCTCGGCACTGGATGGCGGGGCGGACGGGCTGGCCGCCTATCGCGCGCTGCTGCCCGCCCTGCCGGGCCTGTTGACGCCGGCGGGAGCGGCGATTCTGGAACTCGGCGCCGGCCAGGCCGCGGCGGTGACGGCGCTGGCCGCGGCGGCCGGGTTCTGCTCCGCAATCCAAACCGATCTGGCCGGAATCCCCCGGGCCCTGATCCTGCGCCGGAGCGCCGCCTGATCGCTCCGGGTCAGCGCGCCCGCCCCGCCAGGTCCCGCCACAACCCCTCCAGCCGCTCCAGCGCCGCCGCCGGCAGCGGCCCCTTCGCCACCGCGTCGAGCGCAGCGGCCAGCTGCTCCACCGAGGCGATCCCGATCAGCGCGGTGGAAATCCCGTCCCCGGTGATGACGAAGCGCAGCGCCGCTTCCGCCATGCTGGCCGCGAACCCCTCCGTCACCAGCGTGCGCATCACCTCGGCATTGGCCAGATCGGCCTCGTAGGTCGCGGCCGAACCGATCGGCGGCGGCGGCGGCGAGGCCACCGCGTGGCGCACCGCCTCCCCGGCCAGCGCGCCGCCCGCCAGGGCGCGAATGCCGATCGCCCCCATCCCGGCCTGCGCCATCCGCGCCAGCAACCGCTGGTAGTCCTGCCCCGGCAACCCCGCCGGCATCGCCCGGCCGG
Source organism: Acetobacteraceae bacterium (assembly GCA_049964515.1). Classification (GTDB taxonomy): domain Bacteria; phylum Pseudomonadota; class Alphaproteobacteria; order Acetobacterales; family Acetobacteraceae; genus JAJZVS01. Next base: position 2,052 of record JBMFXF010000052.1, read on the forward strand.
CCGAAGGGTTGAGCAGGTTGTAGCTTACCTGGCCGGTGAACATCGCGCCGCTGTCCACCACCCGCAGCACCGCCGCGGTCTCGCCGATCGCGGTGACGCCGAAGAAGCGTGTCTTGCCGGCGGCGACCAGGCGCTGGAACGCCGGGACCACCTCCTCCAGCACGCGGGTTGCCGAAATGGTCCCGGGCGCATCCGCCTCGGTGATCGGGTTGTGCAGCTGGATCAGATCGACATGCTCGCGCCCGAGCCGGCCCAGGCTCGCGTCCATCGAGCGCAGGATCGCGCCGGCCAGATCCGCCTTGTCGGCATCCGCGATCCGCACCTTGGTGCCGAGGCTCACCGCGGCCTTCAGCTGCTTCAGGATCTCGCCCAGATGGGTCTCCGACAGCCCGTTTCCATATTGCGGCGCGGTATCGAAATAGGTCACCCCGGCATCGATCGCCATCGCCACCGCGCGGGCGCGCTCGGCGGGCGCGGCGCGCACCATCAGCCCCCCCACCGCGCCACAGCCGAAGCCGAGGGTGGATACCAGAAGGCCGGTTCGGCCGAGCGGACGGGTCTGCATGGGCGAGCTCCTGCGGCGGGGGTGCGGCGGTCAGGCCGTCGGGGTCAGATGCACGATCGTCTGGCCGGTGTCGGCGGCGATCATCTCCGCCACCAGACGGCGATGGCAATGCGCCGGATCGCGCTCGAAGCACAACAGGCAGGCGCGCTGCCCCGCCGCCAGGCTCCGCGCCTGGGCCAGCGCCGCCTGCGGCGCATCGCCGACGATATGGGCGCGGTAGATGCGTTCCATCACCTCCGGGTGGCCGGCGCGGACCGCATCCCGCCCGGCCTTGGGCGTGCCCAGCGGTTGCAGATGCAGATAGCCGATCCCGGCCCCGGTCATCGCCCCCTCCAGCAGCCGGCGCGAAAATCCGGGCTTGCGCGACTGCGGCACGGCGCGGACATCGATCAGCAGCGTGGCCCCGGCGGCGCGCAGCGCCTCGGTCACCGCAGCGATGGTACTGGCTTCATAGCCGATGGTCAGCAGCTCGGGCATCATCCCCCCGCGATGGAGAACACCATGCCCGAGGCATCCGAACCCGCCAACCCGTGGGGTGTCCCCACCGCCCCGCCGTACCGGTTCGGACCGTGGCAGGGGCTGGCGGCGGTGGGCGGGTTCTTCCTCGCCCAGGCGGCCCTGACCGCGGCGGCGATGGTGCTGCGCGCCATGGCGCTGCGGCTGGCCGATCGTCCCGACACCCCGCCCGATGCCGGGTTTCTCGCCGGGGCGATCATCGCCGGGTATCTGGTTTCGGCGCTGGGTGCGGTGGCCTGGCTGCGCCGCCGCGCCGGCCCCCGCCTGCGGCTCGGCGGCGCGGAGGGCCTGGCCTGGTGCCCCGCCCCGTGGCGCGCCTACCCCGCGGCGCTGGCCGCCGCGGCGGTCTCCATCGCCGCCGCCGGGCTGATGCTGCGGCTGTTCCCGGTGCCCACCGACGCGCTGCGCCATTCCGCCTTTCCGGCGCTGCTGGCGCCGGGGCCGATGCTGATCCCGGCACTCGGTCTGGTGGTGCTGGCGGCCCCGCTGGTGGAGGAGTTCCTGTTCCGTGGCGCCCTGATCGCGGCCTTCGCCCCGCGCCTCGGCGCCCGTTGGGCGGCGGTGCTGAGCACGGTGCTGTTCGTCGCCGTCCACGCGCCGGAGAAGCTGCAATACCCACCCGGCTTCCTCGACGTGACGGTGATGGCGGCGGGGGCGGCGTGGCTGCGCCTGCGCTACCGCTCCATCCGCCCGGCGGTGGCGCTGCACGTATTGTACAACCTCGGGGTCGTGCTGGCGGCGGCGCTGCTGCGCTGACCGCGCCGCACTTGGGTCAGCCTGGCTTCCCCTCCCGCTCCTCCTGCGCCCGCCGCTTGCGCGCCGCGGCGGCATATTGCCCGCGCGGGCGGTTCTCCTGCGTGTTGGGGCGCACCACCGTATCGTAGTAGGCATCCCAGTCCTCGGGGCGCAGACCGGTCAGATCCGGGACAATTTCGTAATTGTTCAGATGTGCATCGTCATAGATGGCGCGTGGCAGCGGCTGCACCTGCAGCAGGGGGAAATCGGCGCGGAACTCGATCGGGAAATCGGTCTTGGTCAGGCGCAGGTTGATGATGAGCGGGCCGAACCAGCGATCGGTCTCGACGATCCCCTCGAACAATTCATAGCCGCCGTGGCGGGGGATGTTGGCGGGCGCGCGCACCAGGCTGCTCCAGCCCGGGGCGGTGCGGATCACATAGCCGGTCCAGAGCTGGATCAGCCCGGGTTCCTGCAAGGCGCCGACGAAGGGTGGCGAGAACTCCTGGATCTCGGGCGGGGCCGCGGCGTCGAACCGGTCGCGGAAGCCGGGGAACTGGGCGGCGGTCAGCGGCTGCCACTGGCCGGCGCCCTGGAAGCTCCAGCGCACGTTATGACCGTCCCACAGCAGGGTGAAGCTGGTCGGGGGGAACAGGTAATAGCCGAACGCCGCGGCCGAGGTGGCGGGTTCGCAATAGCGGAAGGCGCGGGTGGGAAGCGATCCCGCGGCCGAACGATCGGCGCGCATCGGGAACCGGGCCTCCGGCACGAAGCGATGGAAGGTGATGAGTTTCGGGGCCGCGGCGGATTCGGACATCGGGCTGCCTTTTGCTGCCGGCCGGCAGGCTAGCCTACAACCCAGGCGAGAACCAAGGGGGCCGAATACAACGCCCGCGCGCTTTCGCCCCGCCTGTTACTCCCCGGCCAGGGCAGCCTCCGCCCGGCGGACGGCCTGCAACGGCAGCGCCGCCCGACCCACCACCTGCCCGCCGACGCAGGCCAGCCAGTCGGCGCCGCGGGGCACGTCCGGCAGCAATTCCACCACCTTGGCCTGCTCATCCAGCGCCACCGCGCGGTATTCCCGCCAGGTGAAGCGGATCGGCCCGCGCAGACGAATAACGCGGGCGATCGCCTCGCCCGCGTCATCCAGCCCGATCCATTCGCGGGCGCGGGGCCGGCCCGCGCCGTCTTCCGTGCGCCCCCGCGTCCAGTGCAACCGGGGCGCGGGCATCTCAGGCACCCGCCGTCATGCGCTTTTGGCCATGATCTCTTCCGCGATATTCCGCGGCACCGGATCGTAGTGATGGAACTGCATGGTGAAGCTGGCCCGCCCCTTGGTCATGCTGCGCAGATCGGAAATATAGCCGAACATCTCCTTCAGCGGAACATGCGCGCGCACGATGATGGTGGACCCGGAGCTTTCCTGGTTCTGGATCATTCCGCGCCGGCGATTGAGGTCGCCCACCACGTCGCCCACGTGGTCCTGCGGGGTGGTGACCTCCACGTCCATGATCGGTTCCAGGATGATCGGGGCGGCTTTCTTCATCCCCTCCCGGAAGCAGGCCTTGCCGGCGATCTCGAAGGCCAGCGCCGAACTGTCCACGTCGTGGTACTTGCCGTCCACCAGGGTGTATTTGAAATCCACCGTCGGGAACCCGGCCAGCACCCCGGTCTCCGCCTGCACCTTGATCCCCTTTTCCACCGCCGGGATGTATTCGCGCGGCACCGACCCGCCGACCACGGCGTTCTCGAACACCACCCCGCCGTTGCGCTCCATCGGCTCGAAGGTGATCTTCACCTCGGCATACTGGCCGGAGCCGCCGGTCTGTTTCTTGTGGGTGTAGGTCTCGGTATGCGGGCGGGTGATGGTCTCGCGGTACGCTACCTGCGGGGCACCGATATTCGCTTCCACCCCGTATTCCCGCTTGAGCCGGTCGATGATGATCTCGAGGTGCAGCTCGCCCATCCCGGACAGGATGGTCTGGCCGGATTCCTGATCGGTGCGGAGCCGCAGGCTCGGGTCCTCCCCGGCCAGCTTCTGCAGCCCGATCGACATCTTCTCGATCGAATCCTTGGTCCGCGGCTCCACCGAAATGTCGATCACCGGCACCGGGAAAGCCATCCGCTCCAGCACCACCGGGTCGGCGGGCGAGGCCAGCGTATCGCCGGTGCCGGTATCCTTGAGGCCGACGAAGGCGGCGATGTCGCCGGCCGACACTTCCTTGATCTCGGCACGCTTGTCGGCGTGCATCTGGAACATCCGGCCGATCCGCTCGCGGTGATCCTTGGTGGTGTTGAGCACCGTATCGCCGGATTTGAGCGTGCCGGCATAGACCCGCACGAAGGTCAAGGTGCCGTATTTGTCGTTGATGATCTTGAACGCGAGACCGGCGAATGGCGCGTCGGGATCGGCCTTGATGCGGCGGCGGTCGGAATGCTCGCCATCCTCCTCCCCCTCGGCGGCGGCGATGGAGATGCCGGGCACATCGACCGGGGACGGCAGGTAGTCGATCACCGCATCCAGCAGCGGCTGCACGCCCTTGTTCTTGAAAGCCGTCCCGCACAGCACCGGGCGGAACGCGCCGGAGATGGTGCCGGCCTTGATGCAGCGTTTCAGGGTCTCTTCCGCCACGTCCCCGTGCTCGAAATACTCCTCCATCGCCGCGTCATCGACCGACAGCGCCGTGTCCAGCAGGGTCTGGCGGTATTCGCGGGCCTGCTCAGCGAGTTCGGCAGGGATCTCCTCCTCGTGGAACTTCGCCCCGAGCTCGCCGCCCTCCCACAGGATGGCCTTCATCCGCACCAGATCGACCACGCCCAGGAACTTGTCCTCGATCCCGATCGGCAGCTGCAACGCCAGCGCGACGATATCCAGCTTCTCCTTCAGCGTGGCGAAAGCACGGAAGAAGTCGGCGCCGGTCCGGTCCAGCTTGTTGATGAAGATGATGCGCGGCACGTTGTAGCGGTCGGCCAGGCGCCAGTTGGTCTCCGACTGCGGCTGCACGCCGGCGACGCCCTCGATGATGAACACCGCCCCGTCCAGCACCCGCAGCGAGCGGTTCACCTCGATGTTGAAATCGATGTGGCCGGGGGTGTCGATGATATTGATGCGAGTGTCCTTCCACTCGCACGTCACCGCCGCCGAAGTGATGGTGATGCCGCGCTCGCGCTCCTGCTCCATGTAATCGGTGGTGGTGTTGCCGTCGTGCACCTCCCCGATCTTGTGCGACACCCCGGTGTAATACAGAATCCGCTCGGTGGTGGTGGTCTTGCCCGCGTCGATATGCGCGGTGATGCCGATGTTGCGGATGCGGGCGAGGTCGGTGGCGGGCATAGGTGTCTCCATACCACGACGGGCGCGGCAAGGCCTCCGCACGGGAAGCAGCTTGGTCGCGCCCGAGGTGTCGGCCGTCCGGCGGCCGTCTGTCCTGAACTGGCGCCCATGTGCGCCGACGCAAGGTTTTTTGCAAGGGCGAAGCCCGCGCGCGCGCCGAAATCCAGCCCCGCGCCAGATTGACACCACCTGACCGGCCGATTACCCCGCCGCACCCTCCACGACGCGGAACCCACCCATGCCCGTCCATGCGTTCGTTTTTCCCGGCCAGGGCAGCCAGGCGGTCGGCATGGGCCGCGATCTCGCCGCCGCCTTCGCCGCCGCCCGCGCCGTGTTCGAGGAAGTGGACGAAACCCTCAAGCAGAAGCTCTCAAAGCTGATGTTCGAGGGACCGGCCGAGGAGCTCACCCTCACCGCCAACGCCCAGCCGGCGTTGATGGCGGTCTCGCTGGCCACGCTTCGCGTTCTGGAATCGGAAGGCGGGTTCACCCTGCCCGAAAAGGCGGTGCTGGTGGCCGGGCATTCCCTGGGCGAATACGCCGCCCTGGCCGCCGCCGGCGCGTTCGACATCGCCACCGCCGCCGCCCTGCTGCGCCGGCGTGGGGACGCGATGCAGCGCGCGGTCCCCCCCGGCGTCGGCGCCATGGCCGCGCTGCTGGGGGTGGAACCCGCCCAGGCCGCCGAGATCTGCGCCGCCGCCGCCCCGGTGCCGGAGTCGGACCCGCCGGCGCGCGAGGTGATCGATCCCGCCAACGACAACGGCGGCGGCCAGGTGGTGGTGTCCGGCCACCGCGCGGCGGTGGAGCGCGCGGTGGAGATCGCCCGCGCCCGCGGCATCCGCCGGGCCATGCTGCTGCCGGTCTCCGCGCCGTTCCATTGCGCGTTGATGGCCCCCGCCGCCGCGGTGATGGCCGAGGCCCTGACCGAAACCCCGCCCCGCCCGCCGGCAGTCCCGGTGGTGGCCAACGCCTCCGCCGCCAAGGCCACCGATCCGGCCAGGATCCGCGACCTGCTGGTCCGTCAGGTGACCGCCACCGTGCGCTGGCGCGAAAGCGTGGCGGCGATGACCGCGATGGGCATCGACAGCTTCGTCGAACTGGGCGCCGGCAAGGTGCTGGGCGGGCTGATCCGCCGCATCGCCCCGGACGCCGCCGTGGCCGCCGCCGGCACCCCGGCCGAGGTCGAGGCGGTATTAAAGTCCCTCTAGAGTCCCTCTAGGCGACCCGGGAGATCCGCATGTTCCGTCTCGACGGCAAAACCGCGCTGGTGACCGGCGCCTCGGGCGGTATCGGCGCCGCCATCGCCGGCGCGCTGCACGCCCAGGGCGCGACGGTGGTGCTCTCCGGCACCCGGCGCGCGGCGCTCGATCAGCTGGCCGCCAGCCTCGGCGCGCGCGCCCATGTCTGCCCGGCCGATCTTTCCCAGCCGGATTCGGCCGACACGCTGGTGGCCGCCGCCGAAGCCGCCGCCGGACCGCTCACCATCCTGGTCAACAATGCCGGCCTGACCCGCGACATGCTGGCGCTGCGCATGACCGACGCCGACTGGCAGGCGGTGCTCGATGTCGATCTGTCCGCCCCGTTCCGGCTGGCCCGCGCCGCGCTGCGCGGCATGGTACGCCGACGGGCCGGGCGAATTATCGGCATCGGCTCGGTGGTGGGAACCACCGGCAACCCCGGCCAGGCCAACTACGCCGCCGCCAAGGCCGGGCTGCTCGGCCTGACCAAGGCGCTGGCGCAGGAGGTGGCCTCGCGCGGGATCACGGTGAACGCCATCGCCCCCGGCTTCATCGTCACCCCGATGACCGAGAAGCTGTCGGAATCGCAGAAGGCGCGCATCAGCGGGGCGATCCCGCTCGGCCGGCTGGGCGCGCCGGAGGACATCGCCGCTGCGGTGGTCTATCTTGCCTCCGACGAGGCCGCCTGGGTCACCGGCACCACCCTGCACGTCAACGGCGGGATGGCGATGCCCTGAGCACGCCGGCCCGTCCGGTCCGAACGGCGTTGGCGCCACGCCGCAACCATGCTAAGCGCCGCCGTCGCAAGCGCGCGGCCCGTCCGCACAGGTCCCCGGAGCGGGGCCCCCCACCAGCCAGGAGTTTCCAGTCCGATGAGCGAAATCGCCGACAAGGTGAAGAAGATCGTGGTCGAACATCTGGGCGTCGAGGAGGCGAAAGTCACCCCCGAAGCCTCGTTCATCGACGATCTCGGCGCCGACAGCCTGGACACCGTCGAGCTGGTGATGGCGTTCGAGGAAGCGTTCAGCGTGGAGATCCCCGAGGACGCGGCCGAGAAGATCAGCACCGTCAAGGATGCGATCGACTATATCGAAAAGCAGAAAGCGGCCTGATCGCGCGCGCGGAGGGCGAACCATGCGGCGCGTGGTGGTCACGGGGATGGGCATCGTCAGCCCGCTGGGCCTGGGCGTGTCCCATGTCTGGCGGCGGCTGACCCAGTCGCATTCGGGCATCGGCGCCATCACGGCGTTCGACCCCAAGGACAGCCCCTGCCGGGTGGCCGGCCAGGTGCCGCCGGGCACCCGCGCCGAGGGCGGGCTCGACGTGAGCGAATGGATCCCGGTCAAGGACCAGAAGAAGATGGATCGCTTCATCCATCTCGCCCTGGTCGCCGCCACCGAGGCGGTGGAGGATTCCGGCTGGACCCCCGAGACCGAGGACGACCGCTGCGCCACCGGGGTGATGATCGGCTCCGGCATCGGCGGCCTTCAGACCATCTACGAAGCCTCGCTGGTGGTGGGCAGCGGCCGCGCGCGGCGGCTGTCGCCCTTCTTCATCCCCTCGGCGCTGGCCAATCTGGCATCCGGCCATGTCTCCATCAAATATGGTTTCAAGGGTCCGAATCATTGCGCGGTGACCGCCTGCGCCACCGGGGTCCACGCCATCGGCGACGCGGCGCGGCTCATCATGCTCGGCGATGCCGAGATGATGGTGGCCGGTGGCGCCGAAGCCACGGTGTGCGAGATCGGCATCGCCGGATTCGCCGCCGCCCGCGCGCTGTCCACCGCCTTCAACGACCGCCCCGCCGAAGCCTCCCGTCCGTGGGACAAGGACCGCGACGGATTCGTCATGGGCGAGGGCGCCGGCGTGCTGGTGCTTGAAGAGCTCGAACACGCCCGCAAGCGTGGGGCGAAAATCTACGCCGAAGTCGCCGGCTACGGGATGTCCGGCGACGCCTACCACATCACCGCCCCGGCCGAACACCACGACGGTGCGTACCGTTCCATGAAGGCGGCGCTGCGCAACGGTCACCTCACCCCCGACCAGGTGCAGTACGTGAACGCGCACGGCACCTCCACCCCGCTCGGCGACGATCTCGAGCTGGAAGCCGTGGAACGACTGTTCGGCGATGCAGCGCGCGGGCTGGCGATGTCCTCCACCAAATCCGCCACCGGCCATCTGCTCGGCGCGGCCGGCGCGATCGAGGCGATCTTCTCGATCATGGCGATCCGCGACGGCATCGCCCCGCCCACCCTGAACCTGGATGCACCCAGCCGCGACAGCGTGATCGACCGGGTGGCGAAAGTGGCGCAGGAACGACGCATCCGCGTGGCGCTGTCCAACAGCTTCGGCTTCGGCGGCACCAACGCCTCCATCCTGTTCCGGGAGCTGCGCTGAACGGGCCCCTCCCGTTCCCGACCATTGGGGACCTTCTCATGGACGTCCCGCTGCTCGCCCCGTCCGTGCCGCTGAACCGGGTCGCCGCCCGGCGAGCCTCGTGCCTGGCCTGTCCGGCGCGATCCCGCACCGTGTGCGCGCCCTTGCCGGATGCGGCCATCGACCGCGTGGCGCTGATCAAGAACCCGTCGCGTCGTCTGCCCGCTGGCGCAACGATCTACGCCGAGCAAGACCAGTGCGCCGAGTGTTTCACCGTGCTGGAGGGCTGGGTGGCCCGGGTCGCCGCCAACGACCAGGGTGGGCGGGTGGTGCTGGGGTTCGCGCTGCCGGGCGACTATTTTGGCTTCGTACCCAACCCGCTGGCCCCCCGCGCGCACAGTGCGGTGGCGCTGACGCCGGTCCGGTTGTGCCCGCTGCCGCGCGGCAGCATGCAACCCCTGATCGCCTCCGAACCGGCGCTGGCCAAGCATCTGGCCCATCTGACGGCCTTGCATGCGGCCCGCGCCGACGAACACCTGGTCAGCACGGTCCAGCATGACGCGCGGGGCCGCATCGCCCGGCTTCTGGTCGCCTTATGCTTCCGCCTGACCCGCGCCCTGCCGGCCAGCCCTGGCCAAGTGTACCTGCTGCCTCTCACCCTGGCCGTGATCGGGGACAGCACCGGCCACTCACCCGAGCATGTCAGCCGCAGCCTGCACCGCATGGCCGCGGAGGGGATGCTGCGATTTCGCCGGGGACGGCTCACGGTGCTGGACCCGGCGGCGCTGATCGCCGCCGCCGGGGTGACGGAACGACCGCTCGCCGACATGCTGGCGCCGGCCTGACCGGCCGGCGATCACCCATAGCCGGGCCCCGGGATCGCCGCGATCCGGCCCGTTCCCGGGGTGATCAGCACCGGCGTGCCCACCGGCACCGCGCGATACAGCGCCATCACCGCGCGCGGCGCCATCTGCACGCAGCCGTGCGAGGCGGGCCGCCCCAACATCCCCATATTCGCGGTCCCGTGGATGTAGATGTGGCGGAGGAAAGTGTCCACGTCGGCGCCCTCGTTCCAGCCCGGTTGCAGCCCGGTCAGCCACAGGATGCGGGTGGTGATCCAGCGGCTGGCGGCAAGGTCGTCAGGCGCCCGCACCGGGGCCACCACCTGCCCGGTGGCGACCTGGTCGCGCAGCACGGCATCCGGCGGCAGCCCGGCGCCGATCTTGCGCGCGACGCGGAACACCCCGACCGGGGTTGCGTCGCTGTTTTCGATCTGCCCGATCCCATCGATCGCCGTGGAGACCGGCCAGACATCCGCCACCCGACCGCGCCGCAGCAGATAAAGCCGCTGGGTGTGGACATCGACAACCACCAGATCCGCATCGGTCGGCGCCGGGAACCGCACCCGGACATCGTGCCACAACACCCGCAGATCCCCGACCAGAAGCGGCGCGACGGCGGTAGCGGGCGCGGCATGGGGAGGGGCGGTCCGCGGACGGATCACCGTCGGCAGGGAGGGTGGCGGAACGCTCGGCGCCGCCGACGCCGCAACCATCACGGCCACCAACAAACCGGTGAGCGCGGCGCCGAGCCCCAGGCTGCGCAGAGAGATCATGCCATCCTCCGGCCTCGGTATGCCTTCCCGAAAATGTCCGTTCCGCATTTCATGGCGTCTGAAATATCCCCGTCAAGTTACGGAAATTCAAGCCGATCCTGATCCGGCACGACCACCCGCCGGCGCCCGCCTCTTGTTCGCTCTCCGCGCAGTTGCTACCCGCCGCGGCGTCAGGCTGCCGTCAGCCGCATCGGCGCATCCGTCGCCGCAGGAGGGTTTTTCATGCGCATCGCGATGATCGGCGGCGGCTATGTCGGCCTCGTCTCCGGCGCCTGCTTCGCCGAATTCGGCACCGAGGTCACGGTGGTGGAGGCCGACCCCGCCCGGCTCGCCGCGCTGCGGGACGGACGCATGCCGATCTACGAGCCGGGTCTCGAGCCGCTGGTCGCGGCCAACGTCGCCGCCGGACGGCTGTCGTTCACCGACGATCTTGCCACCGCGCTCGACGGTGCCGAGGCGGTGTTCATCGCCGTCGGCACCCCGACCCGCCGCGGCGACGGCCACGCCGACCTTACCTATGTCTATGCCGCCGCCGAGCAGGTGGCCCGTGCCCTCGCCGGCTACGCGGTGATCGTCACCAAATCCACCGTCCCCGTCGGCACCGGACGGCGCATCGCCGAAATCGTCCGCAGCACCCGCCCCGAGCTGGATTTCGACGTCGCCTCCAACCCCGAGTTCCTGCGCGAGGGCAGCGCCATCGGCGATTTCATGCGCCCCGACCGGGTCGTGATCGGCGCCGAAAGCGACCGCGCGCGGGAGGTGCTGCGCCGCCTCTACCGCCCGCTCTATCTGATCGAGGCGCCGATCGTGTTCACCGCGCTCGAGACCGCCGAGCTCACCAAATACGCCGCCAACGCCTTCCTGGCGATGAAGGTCACCTTCATCAACGAGATCGCCGATCTCTGCGAAAAGACCGGCGCCGATGTCCACGACGTGGCCCGCGGCATCGGCCTCGACGGGCGGATCGGGCGCAAGTTCCTCCACCCCGGCCCCGGCTTCGGCGGTTCCTGCTTCCCCAAGGACACGCTGGCGCTGATGCGGATCGCCCAGGAGCACGGCGCGCCGATGCGACTGGTGGAAACCACGGTGGCGGTCAACGATGCCCGCAAGGCCGGCATGGCCGGGCGCGTGCTGGCCGCCTGCGGCGGGTCGGTGCGCGGCAAGACCATCGCCGTGCTCGGCCTCACCTTCAAGCCGGAGACCGATGACATGCGCGAGGCACCGTCGGTGCCACTGATCTGGCGGCTGGCCGAGGCCGGAGCCACGATCCGCGCCTTCGATCCCGAGGGGATGGAGCAGGCCCGCCCGCTGCTGCCCCCGGATACAGTGTTCTGCCACGACGCGCTGGACGCCGCCGCGGGGGCGGACGCGCTGGTGCTGGTGACCGAATGGAACGTCTTCCGCGCCCTGGATCCGGAGCGGCTGGCGCAGACGATGGCCGGCCGCGTGGTGGTGGATCTCCGCAACGTCTATGACCCGGCAGCGCTGGCGGCGGCAGGGTTCGCGGTCAGCGGGATCGGCCGCCCGCGCTAACGTTTCGGCAAGCTTCGCCCGCTAAGCCGGGCCGATGGACGGCCCGGCCCTCAGCGTCTGCATCTGCACCCATGACCGTCCGCAGGCGGTGGCGCAGTGTCTCGCCGCGCTGCGCCCGCAGGCTGCCTCCCTCGAACTGCTGGTGGTGGACAGCGCCTCCTCGCGCTCCGCCCGGCGCGCGCTGCGCCATGTGGTCGGCCAATGCCGCGGCGCGCGGCTGGTTCGCCTCGAGCACACCGGCCTCTCCCGTGCCCGCAACGCCGGCGCCGCCGCATCGTCCGCTCCCTGGATCGCTTACCTGGACGACGACGCGACCCCGGCGCCGGACTGGGCCGCGCAGGCGCTGACCGCCATCGCCGCCGCCCCGGATGCCGGGATGATCGGCGGGCGCGTGTTGCCGGCGTGGGAGACGGCGTTGCCGCATTGGTGGCCTGCGTCGCTGCGCGGGGTTCTCTCCATCGTCGAGGCGGAGGGGCGTGGCCCTTACGGCTCGCCCGACCTTCCCCCCGGCCTCGGCCCTTGCGGTGCCAATCTGCTGGTCCGGGCCGGTCCGCTGCGCGCCTGCGGGGGATTCGCGGAAGCCCTGGGTCGCGACGGCGCCGCCCTGCTGTCGGATGAGGAGACCGAGCTCGCGACCCGCCTGCGCGCGGCCGGGCTGGCGGTGCGCTACGACTCCCGCCCCACCGTCCATCACGCCATCGCCGCTGGGCGGCTCACCCCGGGGTGGCTGCTGCGACGGATGCACTGGCAGGGAGTCTCGGCCGCACGCAGCCGCCGCCTCGGCGGGCAGCGAGCGGCGTTGTGGCGGGAGGCGGCGCGGCGTGCGGCGGTGGCGGCCCTGTTCGCTTTGCCTGGCCTGGTATCGGAGAGGTCGCCGATGCTGATCGGCGCGCGCTGGCGATTGGCCTACGCGACCGGGTTTCTGCGCGGCGCGCTCGGGCGCTTGCCCACCGCCGGTGCCGCCACCCCAGGCCCGGACGGTGTGGCCGGCGTCCCACGCGCCCTGCCCCGCCCCGCCGCCGGCTGATCCCCGCTACCCAACACCAACCGCGGCCGGCCCGATCACCCAGGGCCGAATGACGGTCAACACCCCGACGAGCCCCGATCCGGGACCGGCGCTCAGAACAACCCCCCTCGCGCGCAGCCGAACCAGGCCCGCCCGGCCGCGCCCGAAGCCGGCAGGCGCATCAGCGGCAGC
>JBMFXF010000053.1:0-15149 GCA_049964515.1 Acetobacteraceae bacterium
CAAACCTCCCGCATCAAGGCCGGCACCGGGATCATGCAGATTCCCGCGCGTACCCCCGCCTGCGCGGCGATGACGGCGATGACTCTGGCCGCGCTGTCGGGCGGGCGGTTCCTGTGCGGGGTCGGCATGTCCGGTCCGCAGGTGGTGGAGGGCTGGCACGGCGTGCGCTACGGCAAGCCGATGACCCGCACCCGCGAATATATCGCGGTGATCCGCCAGGTGCTGGCGCGCGAGCAGCCGCTGCGCTTCGCGGGCGAGGAATACCGGATTCCCTATGCCGGACCGGATGCGACCGGGCTCGGCAAGCCGTTGCGCTCCATCATCCATGGCGACCCGGGGCTGCCGATCTACACCGCTTCCATCACCCCGGCCGGGTTGCGTACCGCGGGGGAGGTGGCGAACGGGACGCTGCCGATCTTCTATTCGCCCGATCAGCCCGGGATCGTCTCCGACCCGTTGCTGGAAGGGCGTCGGCGCGCGGGCCATGCCGATCTTTCGGGCTTCGACGTGGCGCCTTACGTACGCGTGCGCATGGGCGAGGATCTCGCCGCCTGCCGCGATGCGATCCGTCCCGAACTTGCGCTCTATATCGGCGGCATGGGGGCGCGGGCAAAGAATTTCTACAACGATGTCGCCATCCGCCTGGGCTATCCCGACGCGGCGCGCCAGGTCCAGGATCTGTACCTGGACGGCAAGAAGGATGCGGCGGCGGCGGCGGTGCCGGATGCGCTGATCGACGAGATCTCGCTGGTGGGCCCGGCCGCGCGCATCCGCGACCGGCTGGCGGCTTGGCAGGACGCGGCGCGGGCGGGGCATGTCGGCACCATGGTGCTGGCCGGCGCCTCGGCGGCGGCGATGCGGGTGGTGGCGGAGGCGGTGTTGTAGGCCGAGGCCGCCCCGGCGGCCGCCGCGCCGTTCATGCGCGTCATCGGCGCGTGCATCGCCGCCTGCTGGGTCGGGCTGGGTGTGGTCTGGCTGGTGCTGGCGCTGGGCGCGAAGCCCAGCATCCCCGCGCCCCATCGCGCCTGGCGGATCGCGGCCCGCGCCATCGGCTTCGTCATCGTCGCGCTGCTGGTGCTGCGGCTGCGCGGGGGGCGGGCGGTCGCACTGCCGCCTGGCCCGGGCCCGGCGCGCGCGTGGGCGGGGGTGGCGCTGTGCGCGCTCGGCGTGGCCGTCGCGGTGTGGGCGCGGATCGTGCTGGGGCGCAACTGGGGGATTCCCATGTCGCGCCGACGGGAACCGGAACTGGTCACCGGCGGACCGTACCGCTTGGTGCGCCACCCGATCTACAGCGGCATCCTGCTCGCCATGCTCGGCTCGGCGCTGGCCGCCGGCGCGCTCTGGATCGTCCCGCTGGTGCTCGGCGCCGGCTATTTCCTCTACAGCGCGCGGCAGGAGGAGGCGTTCATGGCGCAGCGTTTCCCCGACCGCTACAAGGCCTATCGGCAGCGGACGAAACTGCTCATCCCGTTCCTGCTGTGAGGGGCGTCGGTACCGCGAACCAGGCGATGGTGCTGCCCTCCAGCACCGCGCAGGTGAGCGCCCCGCCGAGACCCGCGCCGGTATCGAGGCCGATGCGATGCGCGGTGATCTCGGGCGCGGCGGAGACGCTGTGGCCGTGCACGACCACCGCACCGAAATCGGTCTCGGCGGTCAGGAACGGCAGGCGGATGGACAGCACGTCGGCGCGCCGCTGGCGCGGCAGCGCCACGCCCGGCCGCAGCCCGGCATGGACGAACAGATAGCCGCCGGCGCGATGCGACAGCTTCAGGCCGCGCAGCAACGCCTGTTGCGCGGGGGGAATGTAGGCGGGCCATTCCGCCAGCGGGGCATCCGCGGCGATGCCCCAGCTGGCCAGCGCCGCGGCCCCGCCGTCGGCGCGGAAGTCGGTGGCATCGGGCGCGCTGCCGGCAAGCGCGTCGAGCAGGCGCTGCTCGTGATCGCCCCGCAGCGCGATCAGCGGCGCCGGACCGCCCGCGCAGAGCAGCGCCAGCACCCCGGCGCTGTCCGGTCCGTGGCCGATGTAATCGCCCAGCAGGACGATCTCCGCCGCCGCGGGACGGGACGCGAGGTCGGCGGCGATCCGCGCGAACACCGCGCGCAACGCCGCGGCTTCGCCATGCACGTCGCCCACCGCGTACACCCGCTGCCCGGCCGGCAGCCATCCGGGCGAAACGCGCCGCGTCGAAGGGGTTCGGTACTCGGCGATCTCCGGCGCCGCCGCGCGACGGCGTCTCACCCCTGGCCGCCCGCGGTCGGGGCTGTTAGGCTCCCGCCCGCTGGAAGCAGGAAGCGGAGGAATACGTTGGCCATCACTTTTCCCGTCGAAGCGTCCCACATCATGATGTTCGCGCGCGCGGTCGGCGACCCCAATCCGGTCTATAACCCGGCCTCCGCGCCCGGCGGGGTGATCGCGCCCCCGACCTTCGGCCAGGCGGTCGCGCAGTTCGACCCCGAGTATCACCTGCGCCCGAAGCCGGGCCAGCCCTGGTTCGGCTCCGGCAAGACGCCCTCCGGCGTGGAGAAGGCACCCTCGGCCGGCGGGCTGCACGCGGAACAGCATTTCGAATACCTCCGCCCGCTGCGCCCCGGTGACGTGCTGACGGTGGAAATCAAGCCCGGCGCGACCTGGGAGAAGGAGAGCAAGCGTGCCGGCAAGCTGACCTTCCGCGAACGCATCGCCGAATACCGCGACCAGAACGGGGAGCTGGTGCTGATTGCGCGCGGCGTCGGCGTGACCACCGAACGTCCCGTCGATCAGGGCTGAGGAGAGAGGCAGATGGCACTGAGCGCCAGCCGGATCAAACCCGGCGATACCCACAGCGAGACCGTGGTCAGCAACCTTACCCGCACGCAGATCGTGCAGTACGCGGGCGCGTCGGGTGACTACAACCCGCTGCACACCGACGAGATCTACACCACCAAGGTCGCCGGCTATCCCTCGGTCTTTGCCCACGGGATGCTGACCATGGGGCTGACCGGCAAGATGCTGACCAATTTCGTGGGCGACGGGCGGCTGACGAAGTTCGGGGTCCGCTTCACCAACCAGGTCTGGCCCGGGGATACGCTGGTCGCCACCGCGACCGTCACCGAAGTGGCGGACGGGTTGGTGAAGCTCGACGTGGTCACCACCAACCAGGACGGCAAGGAGGTGGTGCGCGGCAGCGCCGAGGCGCGGATCGACCCGTGATGCGCCGCGCCCCCGGCACCGCATGAGCCTGCCGGACCCGGCCGGGGCGTCCCCGGTCATGGCGCAGTGGTTTGCCATGAAAGCAGCGCATCCCGATGCGCTGCTGTTCCTGCGCATGGGGGATTTCTACGAGCTGTTCTTCGCCGATGCCGAGGCGGCGGCGCAGGCGCTCGACATCGCGCTGACCGCGCGCGGCGAGCACGCCGGCGCGCCGATCCCGATGTGCGGGGTGCCGGTCCATGCCGCCGATGCCTATCTGGCGCGGCTGATCCGCCGCGGCTTTCGCGTCGCGGTGGCCGAGCAGATGGAGGACCCGAAGACCCGCGCCGGCAAGGGCCCGATCCGCCGCGAGGTGGTGCGGCTGGTCACCCCCGGCACCATCACCGAGGAGACCTTGCTGGACGCGGCGCGGCCCAACCTGCTGCTGGCGCTGGCCGGGCGGGCCGGCGCGCTGGGGGCGGCCTGGCTCGATGTCTCCACCGGCCTGTTCGAGACCGCCGCGGTCGGCGATCTGCCGGCATTGCTGGCGCGGCTCGATCCGGCGGAAATCCTTGCCCCGGCCGAGCTCCCGCTGGGTGAGTGGGAGTCGCGCCGCGGTCCGGCGCCGGCGGTGCCGGCCGAGCCGGGCGCCCGGCTCGCCGCCGCGTTCGGCGTCGCCAGCGCGGATGCGTTCGGCGCTTTCTCGCCCGCCGAACTCGCCGCCGCCGCGGGCGCGGTGGAGTATGTGCGCCTGACCGGCGCGGGCAGCCTGCCGCGCCTGTCGCGCCCGTCCGCGCGCGGGGCGGAAGGGGTGCTGGCGATGGACCCGGCGACCCGGGCCAGCCTGGACCTGCTGCGCGATCGCGACGGGGAGACCCGTCACTCCTTGCTGGGCGCGATCGACCGCAGCCTGACCGCGCCCGGCGCGCGGTTGCTGGCCGGTTGGATCGCCGCGCCGCTGACCGCGCCGGCGGCGATCGCGGCGCGGCAGGATGCGTGGTCGTGGCTGGTCGCCAACGCCGCGGCCGCCACCGCGCTGCGGGCAACGCTGCGCGGCGTGCCGGACATGGCCCGCGCGCTGGGGCGGCTGTCGGCCGGGCGTGGCGGGCCGCGCGACCTGGCCGCGATTCGCGCCGGGCTTGCCGCGGCGCGCGCCGCCGCCGGGCGGTTGGCCGGGCCGCTTCCGGCGCTGCTCGCCACCGCCGCCGCCGCGCTGGCACTGGACCCGGCGCTGGAGGCCCGCCTGGGCGCGGCGCTGGCCGAACCCGCCCCGGCGCGGCTGGACGATGCGCCCGCGATCCGCCCGGGCTTCGACCCGGAGCTGGACGCGCAACGCCAGCTCCGCGACGGCAGCCGCGAGTTGCTGGCCCGGTTGCAGCTTGACTATGCGCAGCGCTTCGGTGTCGCCAGCCTCAAGATCCGCCATCATGCCCAGCTGGGTTATGTGATGGAGGTCCCCGCCGCCGCCGCGGAACGGCTGCGCGCGGATCCGGCGCTCAGCCTGCGCCAGTCGATGGCCAATGCCGCCCGCTTCACCACCGCCGAACTGGCCGAGCTCGACCGCCGCATCGCCGAGGCGGGCGAGCGCGCGGCGGCGCGCGAACGCGCGGTATTTGCCGCGCTGGTTGGCGAAACCCTGGCCCAGGGGGCGGCCATCGCCGCGGCGGCCGAGGCGCTGGCGCTGCTGGACGTGGCGCAGTCGGCCGCCGCGCTGGCCGCCACCGGGCGCTGGTGTCGCCCCGTGGTGACCGACGACGATGCATTCCTGGCCTGCGGGGCGCGCCATCCGGTGGTGGAGGCCGCCGCCCCCGGCCCGTTCGTCGCCAATGACTGCGACCTGTCGCCGGAGCGGCGCCTGCTGCTGCTGACCGGGCCCAACATGGCCGGCAAATCCACCTTCCTGCGCCAGAACGCGCTGCTGGTGGTGCTGGCACAGGCCGGGTTGCCGGTGCCGGCGGAGAGCTTCCGCCTCGGTGTGGTGGACCGGCTGTTCTCGCGCGTCGGCGCCGCCGACGATCTGGCCCGCGGACGCTCGACCTTCATGGTGGAGATGACCGAGACCGCCGCCATCCTGCACCAGGCCGGCCCGCGCTCGCTGGTGGTTGTCGATGAAATCGGGCGCGGCACCGCGACCCTGGACGGGTTGGCGATCGCCTGGGCGGTGCTGGAAGCGCTGCACGGGGCGGTGCGCTGCCGCACCATCTTCGCCACTCATTTCCACGAACTCGCCACCCTGGCCGACCGGCTGGGGCGGCTGCGTCCGCACACGATGCGGGTGAAGGAGTGGAAGCGCTCGGTGGTGTTTCTCCACGAGGTGGCGGAGGGCGCGGCCGGCCGGTCCTGGGGTGTCCACGTCGCCGAACTCGCCGGCGTGCCGGCCCCGGTGGTGCGGCGCGCCGCCGCGCTGTTGCGAGCGCTGGAAGCTGGTGGCGGCGGGATGCGCGCCGCCCCGCTGCCGCTGTTCGACGCCGCCCCGGCCGCCCCCGCCCCGCCCCCGGCGCTGGCGGCGCTGGCGGCGCTGGAGCCGGACCGGATGTCGCCGCGGGAGGCACTGGAAGCACTCTATCGTCTCAAATCGCTGCTTGAGGCTTGCGCGGCGGACGGCGGGCTGTAAATCTCGGAGGATGCTCCATCAACAGCCCGAGGCCGAGGCCGCCGCGACCGCCGCCCCGTTGGTTGCCGCCCTGGCCGGACTTGCGGACGCCGCCGGCACCATGTCGCGCGAGGCCGCGCTGGGCGCGTTCCGCCGCCACCTGGCACGCATCCAGACCCGGGTGCGCGAGACCTTCGAGCAAGGCGAGATCACCGGCCTGCAAGCCGGCCGCCAGCTCGCCGGCCTGACCGACGGGCTGGTGAAAGCCCTGTTCGCCCATGCCGAGGCCGAGATTGGCGGGGTGGAAACCCTCTGCGTCGCCGCCACCGGCGGCTACGGGCGCGGTACCCTGGCGCCGTTTTCCGATATCGACCTGCTGTTCCTCACCCCGGAGGACGCCGCGCCGCAGACCCTCGCGGCGGTGGAATACATGCTCTATTTCCTGTGGGATCTGGGGCTGCGGGTGGGTCACGCCACCCGCTCGACGGAAGCGTGCCTCGCCGAGGCGGCCGGCGACATCACCATCCGCACCGCGTTGCTGGACGGGCGCTTCATCGCCGGCGATCAGGCTCTGTTCGCCGGTTTCCATGCCCGCTTCCGCGCCGCCTGCCAGGAGTCCGGCGCCGCCGAATTCATCGCCGCCAAGCAGGCCGAGCGCGAGGCCCGCCACCGCCGCTTCGGCGACAGTGCCTTCATGGTCGAGCCGAACGTGAAGGAGGGCCGCGGGGGCTTGCGCGACCTGCAAACCCTCTACTGGATCGCCCGCTATTCCTTCGACACCTACACCATGGGCGAGCTCGCCGACGTGGCCGGCGTGCTCTCCTCGGAGGAGGCGCGCCACGCGCGCCGGTCGTGGGAGTTCCTGTGGACGCTGCGCTTTCACATGCATTACGTCGCCGGCCGCGCCGAGGAACGGCTGACCTTCGACCTGCAACCGGTGATCGGCGCCCGCATGGGCTACACCCGCCACGGCCGCCAGGACGGGGTGGAACGCTTCATGCGCCACTATTTCCTGACCGCGCGCGAGATCCTGCGCCTGACCCGGATCGTCGAGCCGGCGATCCTGCGCACCGCGCTCGGCCCGCCGGCGGTGGCGGCGGAAACCGACAAGGCGCTGGTGGACGCCGGCTTCGTGCTGGCCGAGGGCCAGCTGCTGCCGCTGCCGGGGCGCGATTTCGATGCCGAGCCGATCCAGATGCTGCGCATCCTGACGGTGGCGCGCGACCGCGATCTGGCGCTGCATCCGCTGGCGATCCGCTCGCTGATCCGCAACGAACGTGCCGCCGCCGGCCTGCGCGGCAATCCGGAGGCGGCCGATCTGTTCATGGAGCTGATGTGCGGCCACCCGCCCGGCCACGGCCGGGAGAGCCGTCACCCCGACGGCGCGCGCTGGCTGGCGGTGCTGAACGAGGCCGGGTTTCTCGGCCGCTACCTGCCCGACTGGGGCCGCATCGTCGGGCAGATGCAGTTCGACACCTACCATATTTTCACCGTCGATGAGCACACCATCGAGGCGATCCGCGTGCTCAACACGCTCGAGCGCGGCGAACTGGGGGAGGTGGCACCGGTCGCCTCGGGCCTGGTCGATCACATCCATTCCCGGCGCGCGCTCTATCTGGCGATGCTGCTGCACGACATCGCCAAGGGCCGGGGCGGCGATCACTCCCGGCTGGGGGCGGAGCTGGCGCTGGAAGTCGGCCCGGCCCTCGGGCTTTCCGCCGAGGAGACCGAGACCGTCTCCTGGCTGGTGCTGTATCATCTGATCTTCAGCGAGACCGCGTTCAAGCGCGACATCGACGATCCCAAGACCATCCTCGACCTGGCCGATATCATCCAGTCCCCGGAACGGCTGCGCCTGCTGCTGATCCTGACGGTCGCGGATATGCGCGCGGTGTCGCGGAAGGTGTGGAACGGCTGGAAGGCCACGCTGCTGCGCGAACTCTACGCGCGGGTGGCCGAGGTGCTGGAGGGCGGGCTCGCCACCACCGAACGCGACGTGCGGGTGGCGCGTGCGAAGGAGGCGGTGGCGTCCCTGCTCACCGACTGGCCGGAGGAGGCGATCGCGGCCTTCACCGCGCTCGGCTACCCCGGCTACTGGCTTTCCTTCGACCCCGAGACCCATGCCCGCCACGCCCGCCTCACCCGCGATGCCGAGCGCCGCGGCGCCCCGCTCACGGTGCACACCGAACCGATGCCGGCCCGCGCGGTGACCGAGGTGACGGTCTATTGCACCGACCATCCCGGGCTGTTCAGCCGCATCTCCGGGGCGCTGGCGATGGCCGGGGCCTCGATCGTCGATGCCCGCATCCACACCATGACCAACAGCATGGCGCTGGACACGTTCTGGGTGCAGGACGCGGCGGGCGGCATCTTCGATGCCCCGCACCGGCTGGCGCGGCTCGCCGCGTTGATCGAACAATCGTTGTCGGGCCGGCTGAAGCTGCACATCGAGATTCCGAAACTCGCCGCCAGGCTGCTGCTGGGGCGGCGGATGCGCGCGATCCACGTGCCGCCGCGGGTGGTGATCGACAACCGCGCCTCCAACACCCACACCGTGCTGGAAGTGAACGGGCGCGACCGGCCGGGCCTGCTCCACGACGTGACGGCGGCGATCAGCCGGCAGGGGCTGCAGATCGCCTCCGCCCATGTCACCACCTACGGCGTGCGGGCGGTGGACGTGTTCTACGTGAAGGACGTGTTCGGGCTGAAAGTGACGAACGAGGCCAAACTCCGTCAGCTGCGCACGGCTCTGCTCGACGCCCTCGCCCCCCCCGAGGACACGCCGGCCGCCCCGGTGCCGGCGCCGACCCGGCGCCGGCGCGCCGGGGGGGCGACGCTGCCGCTCGCCGCCGCCCCGCCCGGCGCGGCCTGACCCCGCGGCCTGACCCCGGGGGCCTGACCCTGCGGCTCGGCTACCGCCCGCGCGCCAGCGGCAGCTTGCTGCCGCTCACCGCCCGTTCCGCCCGCACCGCGCCGCGGAAGCGGAACAGCTGCGCCGGCCGCCCGCCGGTCCCGCGCGCCGCGGCGCCGGTCTCCTCCACCAGCTCCTGGGTTTCCACCAGCCGGCGGAAATTCTGTTTATGCAACAGGCGCCCGGCCAGCGCCTCCACCGTCCGCTGCAGCTGCAACAGGGTGAACTCGGCCGCCATCAGTTCGAACACCACCGGGCGGTACTTGATCTTGGCGCGCAGCCGGGCGATCGCGGTGGCCAGGATGCGCCGGTGGTCATGCGCCATCGGCGCCCCCGGCACCGGATCGGCGGCGGCGGCTTCCGGCACCAGCCCGGCCTCCCACAACAGCTCGTAGCGTTGCAGCACCAGCTCCTCGTTCCAAGGTTCCCCGTCCAGGCCGAAGGTGATGGCGGCACGGCCGCGCCGCGCCGCGTTCGCCCCCGCCCAGGCGCGCAGCCGCGGCGCCAGGTCCGGCGCCTCGCCGCGCCGGTCTTCCCACGGGAAATACCGGTACCACCCCTGCCAGGTGACGCCCGGCCCCGCCGCGCCGGCGGTCTCCCGCGTCAGGCCCAGATACGAGATCGAAATGTGTCGCGCCTCCGTGTCCGCCCGGTCGCGGTCGGCGAAGGTGTAGAGCTGCTCCACATAGCCCAGCGGATGGCGGGTCTGGCGTTCCACCCAGGCGCGCAAGCCGGCCTGCAACGACCGGTGCCCCGGTTCCAGCGGACCGGAGGGCAGCGCGTGCCCGTCCGCCACCGTCAGCACCCGCGGCGATCCGTCGGTGACCGCGGCCAGCACCGCGATCAGCTCGGCGTCCACCCGCGCCCCCTCGGCCCGCTCCGTCACCCGCTCGCCTCCGCCGTGTCCGGGCCGGGGTTTATCACGCCGGCGAAGCCGCTAGGGTGGGGACGGAAACTTCCGAGGTGGATCTCATGGTGGCCGGCGCCCGCACCCCCCTGACCGTCGATCTCTCCGGCCTGCGCGTGGCCATCACCGCCGGCGCCGGCGGCATCGGCCGGGTGATGGCCGACAGTTTCGCCGCCTGCGGCGCGGCGGTGTTCGTCTCCGACCTCGACCCCGCCAGCCTGGCCGCCTGCCCGCATCCGCACATGCGCGCCGACGCCGGCAGCGCGGCCGAGTGCGAGGGCTTCATCGACGCCGCGGTGGCCCATCACGGCGGGCTCGATGTGCTGGTGAACAATGCCGGCATCGCCGGCCCGACCGCGCCGGTGGAGCAGGTCACGCCGGAGGCGCTGGACGCGACCCTGCGGGTGGATCTCGCCGCGATGTTCCATTGCGCGCGCCGGGCCATCCCCGCCTTGCGCGCGGCCGGCGGTGGGGCGGTGATCAACCTCTCCTCGGCCGCCGGGCGCTTCGGCTTTCCCCTGCGCGCGCCCTATTCGGCGGCGAAATGGGGGGTGATCGGGTTCACCAAGTCGCTGTCGATCGAGCTCGGTCCGGACGGCATCCGGGTGAACGCGATCCTGCCCGGGCCGGTCGATGGGCCGCGCATCCGCGCCGTGATCGCCGCCAAGGCGAAGGCGTCGGGAATGTCCGACAACGAGATGACCGAGCGCTTCGTCGCCACCACCAGCCTGAAAAGCTTCGTCACCCAGCAGGATATCGCCAACATGGCGCTCTATCTGGCGAGCCCGTTCGGGGCCACGATCTCCGGCCAGGCGATCGCGGTGGACGCCGACATGCAATACACGATGTAGCCCGAGGGAGGCCCCGATGCCGGCGACGCTCACCGACGAACAACGCTCCATCCGCGAGGCGATTGCCGCCATCTGCGCCCGCTTCGGCGACGATTACTGGCAGCGCCACGACCGCGACCACGCGTTCCCGCATGAATTCGCCCAGGCCTTCGCCGCCGCCGGCTGGTTCGGCGCGATCTTCCCCGAGGCGATCGGCGGCGCCGGGCTCGGCATGACCGAGGCCGCGATCATCATGCAGGAGGTCGGCCGCCTCGGCTTCAACGCCTGCTCGGCGCTGCACATGAACATGTTCGGCTGCCAGCCGATCGTGAAATTCGGCAGCCCCGAGCAGCAGCGCCGGTTCCTGCCGCCGATCATCGCCGGCACCGACCGCGCCTGCTTCGGCGTCACCGAACCGGATGCCGGTCTCGACACCACCCACATCACCACCCGCGCCGTCCGCAAGGGGGATCGCTACATCGTCAACGGGCGCAAGGTCTGGACCTCGACGGCGCAGGAGGCGAACAAGATCCTGCTGCTGACCCGCACCCAGAGCTTCGAGGATAGCGCCAGGCCGAGCCACGGCATGACCCTGTTCTACACCGATCTCGACCGATCCCGCATCGAGGTGCGGCTGATCGAGAAATGCGGGCGCAACGCGGTCGATTCCAACGCCATCTTCATCGACAACCTGGAAGTGCCGGTCGAGGACCGCATCGGCGAGGAGGGCCGCGGCTTCCAGTATCTGCTGCACGGGTTGAACTCGGAACGCATCATCGTCGCCGCCGGGGTGCTGGGGGCGGCGCGCTACTGCCTGGACAAGGCGGTGGCCTATGCGAAGGAGCGGGTGGTGTTCGGCCGTCCGATCGGCCAGAACCAGGCGATCCAGCACCCGCTGGCCGAGATCTGGGTGGCGCAGGAGGCGGCGGGGCTGCTGCTGCACCACGCCGCCGGCCTGTACGATTCGGGCGCCGAGTGCGGGCCGCAGGTCAACGCGGCCAAGTTCATGTGCGCCGAGCTCTACTACAAGGCGGCCAGCCGCGCCGTGCGCACCCATGGCGGCTTCGGCTACGCCCGCGAATACCATGTCGAGCGCTACTACCGCGAATCGATCCTGCCGCTGATCGCCCCGGTCAGCCAGGAGCTGGTGCTCTGCTACATCGCCGAGCACGCGCTCGGCCTGCCGAAATCCTATTGATCCCGGAGCCCGCCATGTGGCCGATCCGCGTCTCCCTGTTCGTGCCCGCCCATCGCCCGGACTGGGTGGCCAAGGCGATCCGTCACCGGCCCGGCGCGGTGGTGCTCGATATCGAGGATTCGGTGCCGCCCGAGCACAAGCCGGCGGCGATGGAAGCGCTGGCCGGGGAGATCGCCGAACTCCGCGCCGCCGGGGTGGGCGCGTTGGTCCGCATCAACCCGATGGGGCAGGGCACTCCGGCCGAGGTGGCGGCCGCCACCGTGGACGGGCTGACGGCGATCGTGCTGCCCAAGGCGGCCAGCCCGGACGAGATCCGCCGCCTCGCCGACCTGCTGAGCTACCATGAGGGCCGCCGCGGCCTCGCGCATCTCTCCGCCGGCATCCTGCCGCTGCCGGAGACCGCCGAGGGGATGCTGCACGCCTCGGCGTTGGCCGCCGCCAGCCCGCGCGTGCGCGGCATCCATGGCGCGATCAGCGGACCGGTCTCCGGCGATTTCGCCCGCGCCTTCGGCTTCCGCGCCAGCATGGAGGGCAGCGAGCAGCTGTTCCTCGCCTCCAAGCTGGTGCTGGACAGCCGCGCCGCCGGGGCGATGCATCCGATCGCCGGCATCTTCGGCACTCCGATCGAGGACCTCGCCGGCACCGAGGCGCTGATCCGCCGCGCCAAGGCGATCGGCTATGCCGGCGTCGCGGTGATGCACCCGGCGCATGTGGCGATCGCGCGCGAGGTCTATCGCCCGACCGCCGACGAGGTGGCCTATTACCAGGGGCTGCTGGACGCCTTCGCGCAGGCCGAGGCCGCCGGCGCCGGCGCGGTGCGCTACCACGGGGCGATGGTGGACTATGCGATGCTGGCGCTGGCGCGCGAGGTGCTCGCCGAGGCCGCCGGCTGACCCCATGCCGGTCTCCGCCACCGCCCGCGCCGCGATGGCGCATCTGTCCGCCGAGCCGCGCTTCGCCGCGCTGATCGACCGCGTGGGCCCGCCCCGGCTGGCGGTGGATCGCGCCCGTAGCCCCTATCAGGCGCTGCTGCGCGCGATCGCCCACCAACAGCTGCACGGTCGCGCCGCCGAGGCGATCCTGGGCCGGCTGGTTGCCGCCGCCGGCGGCGCCATGCCGGAACCGGCGGCGCTGCTGGCGATGCCGGAGGCGGGGCTGCGCGGCTGCGGCTTCTCCGCCGCCAAGATCGCCGCGCTGCGCGACCTCGCCGCGCAGGCCGCCGCCGGGGTGGTGCCCACCCGCCGCGCCTGTGCGCGTCTCGGCGACGAGGAGCTGGTGGCAAGGCTGACCCAAATCCGCGGTATCGGCCGCTGGACGGTGGAGATGCTGCTGATCTCCAGCCTCGGCCGCCCCGACATCCTGCCGGTGGATGATTTCGGCGTCCGCGAGGGCTACCGGCGGCTGGCCGGCGCGGCGGCGCAGCTCAGGCCCCGCGTGCTGGCCGAGATCGGCGCCGCCTGGGCGCCCTACCGGTCCTTCGCCGCCTGGTATCTGTGGCGCGCGACCGAGGTGCTCGCGGCCTGATCCCGCCGCCGGCGCAGCAACACCCGCAGCGCACCGGGGTTGGCCGGGTGCGGATGGGCGACCGCCAGGATCAGCGGGCGCAGCTCGGCGCGGTTGAGCCACAGCGGCACCTCCCGCCGCAGCACTCCGCCGGTCTCGCCGCTGCCCCGCCCGGTGACGATCTCCACGCAGCGCAGCCCCTCGGCGCTGGCCGCGGCGAGGAACGCGCCGAGCGCCAGGAACGCGCGTTGGGCGGTGTGGGCGTGCAGGTCCAGCACCCGCGCCGCCGGCAGCGCCCCGGAGCGGAATCGTTGCCAGGAGCTGCGGTCGAGCCCGCCCGGCGCCTCGCCGACCGCGAGCGGCGGGCTCGGTTGGCGTGGCGGCGGCGGGGGAGGCGCGGGCGGAGCCGTCTCGGCGCGGACGGGCGGCGGCGGCGGGATCGGTCGGGCTCGCCCCGGCAACGGGCGGATCTCCTGGACGAAGCGGGCCCAGTCGGCGGCTTCGGTCGCGCTGGGGCGGGACCGGGCCATGCTCAGCCGGTGGCGAGGCGCGCGGCGGCGGCGGCCACCAGGGCTGCCAGGCGGACGCAGCCTTCCTGATCGGCGGCGCTGAAGCGGCCGGGCTCGGGGCTGTCCAGGTCCAGCACCCCCACCACCGCGCCATCCGCGATCAGCGGGATCACCAGTTCGGAGCGCGAACGCGGGTCGCAGGCGATATGCCCGGGGAAGGCGTGGACATCGGCCACCCGCACCGGCCGGGCGGTGGCGGCGGCGGTGCCGCAGACGCCCTGGCCCAGCGGAATGCGCACGCAGGCCGGGCGACCCTGGAACGGGCCCAGCACCAGCCCCGCCCCCCGGCGCAGATAGAACCCGGCCCAGTTCAGCGCCGGCAGGGCGTGGAAGATCGCCGCCGCGGCGTTGGCCAGGGAGGCGATGGGATCGTCCTCGCCGGCGAGCAGCGCGGCGAGCGCGGGGACCAGCTCGGAATAGGGCAGGGGGCGGTCGAAGCCGGTTTCGGAGCTGTGCATCACCCGGTTCTGGGCCGGCGCGGGCGGCGCGGTCAACCGCCGATTCGCCCGGGCGGGGGAAAGGAATGGTCAATCTTCGCGTGCTGTGATGGGCGGATGCAAGTTGAAGTGTTCGTCCCGTTTCGCAGCCGCGGCCACGGTATCGCCGAGCCGCCCTCGAGCTTTCCGGTACCGGAATCGCCGCGCGAGCAGGTGGCGGGGCTGGCGCAGGGCCTGGCCGGGACCCTGGCGCTGGCGCGCGCCCTGGCCGAGTCGGGGCGGCGCATCGACCTCGCCGGGCTCGACAGCCAGGTGGGGTTGCTCTGCGCCCGCGCGCTCGACCTCGCCCCGGAGGAGGGGCGGGCGGTGCGGGTGGCCCTGATCGGCCTGCGGGCCGAGCTGGACGCGCTGGCGGCGAGCCTCTCTCGCCCACCGCCGCCGGCGGCGGACTGAGCGGGCGGGTGGCAAAATGCCCCTTCCCGTCTCATGGCTGGCGCTGGCTGCGCTGGGGGTGGTGCTGGTGCTGATCTGGGCCCTGGCCACCGCGGCGCGACGTTTCGGGCTGGCGCCGGCGCGTGGGGCGGCGGTCGGCGGGCCGGAGCTGGCGGTGGCCGCCGCGGTGGCGCTGGATCCTAGGCGGCGGGCGGTGCTGCTGCGCTGTGGGACCGGGCATGTGCTGGTGCTGACCGGGGGGCCGCAGGACCTGCTGCTGGGCTGGGTGGCGGCGGAGGGCGCGCCGGAGGGCGTGCCGGAGGGCGTGCCGGTGCTGCCCGCGCCCGAGGCGAGGCAGGGCGGCGGATGACCCGGGCGCGCGTGCTGCTGACCGCGGGCCTGCTGCTGGCGTTCACCGCCATGGCGCACGCCCAGGGGACGGGTGCCGGTCCAACTCAGGGGCTGACCTTGCCGCTGCCCGGCGGCGGGCCGGGGGCCACCGCGCGGCTGGTGCAGATCACCGCGCTCATCACCGTGCTGTCGCTGGCCCCCAGCCTGCTGGTGATGGTGACCGCGTTCACCCGCATCGTCATCGTGCTG
>JBMFXF010000054.1:0-15115 GCA_049964515.1 Acetobacteraceae bacterium
CGGGTTGGCGCTGGTGTGCAGCTCCACCTCCAGCTGCGGATGCGCCGCCCGCAGCGCGGCCCAGCGCGGCAGCAGGAAGCGGGCGGCGAACAGCCCGTAGGCGCCGACGGAGAGGCGGCGCGACGGCACCAGCCGCACCCCGGCGGCGGCATCGGCGATGCGGTCCAGCGCGGCGCGACAGGCCTCGGCCAGCGCCGCACCGGGCGCGGTCAGCACCAGCCCGGACGGGCGGCGCAGGAACAGCGCGTGGCCCAGAATCGCCTCCAGCCCGCGCAGGTGCCGGCTGACCGCGCCCGGGGTGACCGCCAGCTCCTCGGCGGCGCGGGTGACCGAGAGATGGCGGGCCGCCGCCTCGAAGGCGCGGATGGCGTGCAGCGGGGGCAGGCGGCGCCAGGGCATGGCGTTGAGTCTGGCTCAAACCACCCGGCCGGGAAAGCGATGGCCGCCGCGGCCCGAACCCGGTAGCACCGGCGGCGTGCTGCAGGAGCCGAGCGATGAACGCGATCCCGCCCCCGACCCGCGCGCCGCTGATCCCCGCCGATTGCGCCGGCCTCGATTTCTACGCCATCGACCGCGCGCTGCGCGACCTGCTGGCGATCTATCTGCCGCCGCGCTGGCAGGAGGCGCTGACCCCGCATTACGCCCGTCTCGGCGCGCTCGCCGGCGGGCGGCTCGACGCGCTGGCCCGGCTGGCCGACCGCCACGGGCCGGTGCTGCACCACCGCGACCGCTACGGCAACGATGCCGACTGGATCGAATACCATCCGGCCTATCGCGAGATGGAGCAGATCGCCTTCGGCGATTTCGCGCTCCACGCCATGGCGCACCGCGCCGGCGTGCTGGGCCAGGACGCGCCGCTGCCGGCGGTGGCGAAATACGCCTTCCAGTATCTGTTCACCCAGGCCGAGTTCGGCCTGATGTGCCCGGTCAGCATGACCGACACCTCGATCCATCTGCTGCGGCGCTTCGCCGACCCCGCGCTCCGCGACTACCTGCTGCCGCGGATGCTGTCGGCGGATCCGGCGACGATGTGGAAGGGCGCGCAGTTCATGACCGAACGCGCCGGCGGCTCCGATGTCGGCGCGATCGAGACTGTCGCCGACCCGGCGGGCGGGCATTGGCTGCTGACCGGCGACAAATGGTTCAACTCCCACGCCGATGCCGATGTCGCGCTCACCCTCGCGCGGCCCCGCGGCGCGCCCGGCGGCACAAGCGGCATCGCGCTGTTCGCCCTGCCGCGGCACCGGCGCGACGGGTCGCGCAACGCCTACCGGGTGATCCGGCTCAAGGACAAGCTCGGCACCAAATCCATGGCCAGCGGCGAGATCCGTCTCGAGGGCGCCGAAGCCTATCTGGTCGGCCGGCTGGACGCCGGGCTGAAACAGATGATGGAGCAGGTCAACCGCTCCCGCCTGTCGCACGGGGCGCGCGCCGCCGGGATGATGCGCCGCTGCGTCAACGAAGCGCTGGCCGCCACCCGCGGACGCCACGCCTTCGGCCGCGCGGTGATCGATTTCCCTCTGATGCGCCGGCAGTTGCTCAAGCTGATGGTGCCGGCCGCGCAGGCCCTCTCGATGACCTTCGCCACCGCCGACGCGCTGGACCGCGGCGCCGCGGCGGAACTGCGTATCCTGACCGGGCTGCTGAAACTCCGCGCCTGCCGCGACAACATCGCCGTCGCCACCGGGGCGATGGAGGCGCGCGGCGGCAACGGCTACATTGAGGACTACGTCACCGCCCGGCTGATCCGCGATGCTCAGGTCGGGCTGCTGTGGGAGGGCACCAGCAACATCAACGCGCTGGACGTGATCGGCCGCGCGGTGGGCAAGCTGGGGGCGCAGCTTGCACTGGGGACGCTGCTGCGCGGCCGGCTCGATCAGGCCGCCGCCCTGCCGGCCGGGTTCCGCGCCCGCCTCGGCCAGGCCTGGGACCGCGCCGAGACCTTCGCCGCCGCCGTCCCCTCGGAAGCCCTGGCCCGCCAGGCCGCGCGCGCGATGTATGACGCCGCCAGCGCGGTGCTGATGGCCTGGGAAGCCTCCCGCCCCGGCGCCGATGCGCGCCGCGCCCTGCTGGCGCGGATGGTGCTGGAACACCGGCTCACCCCGCGCGACCCGCTGGCGCCGGCGCTGGCGGAATGGGAAACTCCGGCCGCCGACCTGCTGCTGGGGGACGCGCCGGCGACGCTGGCAGAGGTCGCCCCGCTACTCGACTGACGCGACCGGCTCGAGCCCCATCGCCTGCGCCAGCCGGTCCAGCCGGCGGATCACGCTGTCGCCCTCGAACAGCCCGGCGGCGGGGTCGAGCCGCAGTACCAGCCGCCCCGCGCTCACCCGCAGCGCCACCCCGGCCAGCAGCGCCGGCGTGCCGGCCGAGAGCGAGTAGGCGAGCCGCAACGCCATCCCCAACACCTCCGCCCGGTGCGCCGCCGCCACGTCGAGCAGGGTGCGGGCGGGGCGCAGGAACGGCGTCTCCGGGTCGGCCTCGTAGCGCAGCGCGATGGTGAGGGCGAGGAAGGCGCGCGCGGTGTGGTCGAGCCCGATGCCGGGCTGGCGGAACACGCGCAGGAACGCCTGCTCGGCGCGGAACTCCGGATGGTCGCGGGCGCCGAGATCGGACATCCAGCAGGCCGCCTCCCGCAGCCGCCGGGCGGGGGCCGGCTCGTCGGCGAACAGCGCCGCGGTCCAGTCGATCAGCGCCGGCGGCATTTCAATGTCGCGGCCGAGGAAATGCGCGTAATGCCGCGCCGCGGCCTCCAGCGGGTCCTCGGCGGCCACCGCCGGCGGGATCCGCCCCAGGTACCAGCCCTCGCGCAGCCCGGAGGCGGAGAACACCACCCTCCGCGGCGCGCCGAGACGGAGCAGCCGGCGCAGCACGATGGCGGCGAACGGCAGGTCCTCGATCCGCCGCCGCGGTATCCCGGGCAGGCGTTCCAGCGCGCGGCGCCCGGCGGTGGCAATCATCACCGCGAGTTCGCGCGCCTCCTCCCGTCCGATGGCGTACTGGTGGACCATGCGCAGCGGATAGGCCACCTGCGCCATATGGACCCGCGCCAGCGCCCGCCAGGCGCCGCCGACGAGGTAGAGGTCGCGGTCTTCCATCTCGCCAAGCCAGGGCACACCGTCCAGATCGGCATCGACGATGCCGCGCGCGCGCTCGGGGTCGTTGCCGGCGCGTTCGGCGAGCCGGATCACCCCGAGCCCCAGGGTGCGCGCGCCGGCGTGGCCGCCGTCGCGGATGCGCAGCAGTTCCAGCGATCCGCCGCCGATGTCCGCCACCACCCCGTCGGCATCGGGGATGCCGCACAGCACCCCGCGCGCGGCGAGATCGGCCTCCTCGGCACCCGACAGCACGCGGATGCCCATGCCGGGCAGGCGCGCGCCGAGCGCGGCGACGAACGCGGCGCCGTTGGTGGCATCGCGCACCGCGGCGGTGGCCAGCACCTCGATCGGCGCCGCCCCCATCGCGCGCGCCACCGCGTGGTAGCGCCCCAGCACCACGAAGGCGCGGGCCATGCCGTCCGGGTGCAGCTGGCCGGTGGCCTGCAGGCCGCGGCCGAGCCGCAGCACCGCCTTCTCGTTGAAGATCGCCACCGGGTTGCGGGCCCGTCCCTCATAGACCACCAGCCGGACCGAGTTCGACCCGAGATCGACCACCGCACAGCGCGGCTTTTCATCCGCCATCGTCAATCCTCGATGGTGCGGTCCGCGCGCCGCACCGGGGCGGCGGTGAGCACCGGGCCGTGCAGCGCCGAGCCGCGGCCCGACAGGGATGGGTTGGTCATGAAATAATCATGCGCCGAGACCGGCTTGCGCCCGGGCGCGACGCGCCGCCAGCTGCCGTCGGCGCGCAGCTCCCACGATTGCAGGCTGTCGCGCAGGTTCACCACCATGATCTGGTCCAGCACCTGGGCGTGGACGGTCGGGTTGGTGATCGGCACTAGGCTTTCCACCCGCCAGTCCATGTTCCGCTCCATCCAGTCGGCCGAGCTGATATAGACCCGCGCCTGCCGCGACGGCAGCTTGTGCCCGCAGCCGAAGACGCAGATGCGGGCGTGTTCCAGGAACCGCCCGACGATGGATTTCACCCGGATGTTCTCGGACAGGCCGGGCACGCCCGGGCGCAGGCAGCAGATGCCGCGCACCACCGCCATCACCGACACCCCGGCCGCCGAGGCGCGGTAGAGCGCGTCGATCAACGCGGTATCGACCAGCGAGTTGAGCTTGAGCCAGATTCCCGCCGGCCGCCCGGCGTGAGCATAGGCGATCTCGCGGTCGATCAGCTCGATCAGGGTCCGGCGCAAGGTGAGCGGCGAGAACGCGATCGCCTCCATCCCTTCCGGGCGTGCATAGCCGGTGAGGTAGTTGAACAGCCGCGCCGCGTCGCGGGTCAGCGCCGGCTCGCAGGTGAAGAACGACAGATCGGTGTAGATGCGCGCCGTGATCGGGTGATAATTGCCGGTGCCGAAATGGGCGTAGGAGCGCACCTGCGCCCCCTCCCGCCGCACCACCAGCGACAGTTTCGCGTGCGTCTTCAGCGCGGCGAAGCCGTACACCACCTGCACCCCGGCCGCTTCCAGGGTGCGCGCCAGACGGATGTTGGTCTCCTCGTCGAAGCGGGCGCGCAGCTCGATCACCGCGGTGACGAACTTGCCGGCTTCCGCCGCCTCGATCAGCGCCTTCACGATCGGGCTGTCGCGGGAGGTGCGATAGAGCGTCTGCTTCACCGCGATCACGTTCGCGTCCCCGGCGGCCTGGCGGAGGAACTGCACCACCACGTCGAAACTCTCGAACGGGTGATGGACAATGATGTCCTTGGCGCGGATGGCGGCGAAGCAGTCGCCGCCGAAATCGCGGATGCGCTCGGGGAAGCGCGGCGTGTAGGGCGCGAACAGCAGGTCCGGGCGGTCATCGACGATCAGCTGGCGCAGATCGGCCACGCCCAGGAGGCCGGGTTCGGTGAAAATCTCCTCCGGCGTGGCGCCGAGCTCGCCGGCCACCAGCTCCACCAGATCCTGCGGCATGTCGGCCGACAGGGTCAGGTGGATGGCCACCCCCCGGCGCCGGCGCTTCAACGCGGTCTCGTAGGAGCGGACCAGGTCCTCGGCCTCCTCCTCGAACTCGATGTCGGTATCGCGGATCAGCCGGAACATGCCGTGCCCGGCCACCCGGAAGCCGGGGAACAGCCGGTGCAGGAAGCGGCCCACCAGATCTTCCAGGATGACGAAGCGGACCGAGCGCCCGGCGGCCGGCAGGCGGACGAAGCGGTCCACCTGCGCGGGCAGCGGGATCAGCACCCGCATCACCTGCCCGTCCTCGAGCCGGGTCAGGCGCAGCGCCATCACCAGCCCGAAATTGGGAATGAACGGGAACGGATGCGCCGGGTCGATGGCGAGCGGCGTCAGCACCGGAAACACCCGCTCCATGAACCAGGATTCGGCCCAGATCAGGTCGGCTTCGCCGAGTTCGGCGGTCTCGTGCAGCACCATTCCGGCACCGGCCAGCAGTCCGCGCAGCTCGCGCCAGATGCGTTGCTGGTCGGCCAGCAGGGTCTCGGCGCAGCGGCGGATCTCGGCCAGCTGCTCGGCCGGCGTGCGCCCGTCCGGGCTCGGCGCGGTCACCCCCGCCTTCGCCTGGCCGATCAGCCCGGCCACCCGGACCGAGACGAACTCGTCCAGATTGGCCGCCGAGATGGAGACGAAGCGCAATCGTTCCAGCAGCGGGTGGCGCGGGTTCTCGGCCTCCTCCACCACGCGGTGGTTGAAATCCAGCCAGGAGAGTTCGCGGTTGATGAACCGCGCCGGATCGTCCGGCGCGATCGCCGGCGGGGGAAGCAGCGCCGGCACGCTCATGGTCGGACGCGCTGGCGCAGCGCGGCGGCGACCTCCGCGATCAGCCCGCTCCAGTTGCCCGGCACGTCCTGGCGGAACAGCCGCACCGTGGGGTACCAGGGGCTGTCCGAGCGGTCCAGCAGCCAGCGCCAGTCCGGCGCCTTGGCCAGCATGATCCAGGCCGGCCGGCCGAGCGCGCCGGAGAGATGCCCCATCGAGGTATCCACCGTGACGATGAGATCGAGCTGCGCCACCAGCGCCGCGGTCTCCTCGAAATCCAGCAGCTCCTCGGAGATGTCGGCCAGCCCGTTGAAGGCGGCGGCGGCCGGACGATCGACCGCGGGGAATGGTTTCTGCAACGAGATGAAGGTCACCCCCGGCACCTCGGCGAGCGGAGCGAGCTGGGCGAGGCGGATCGAGCGGCGGCGGTCGTTGGGGTGGGTGGGCCGCCCGCTCCAGGCCATGCCCACGCGCAGCGTCGGGCGGGGTGCCAGCGTATCGAGCCGGGCCCGCCATTTCGCCTCCCGCGCCGGATCGGCGGTGAGATAGGGCACCTGGTTCGGGATGCTGGCCTCGGTCACCCGCAGCAGCCAGGGCAGCGAGGACAGCCTGGTATGCGCCGCGTGACCGGGAATCTCGTTCCATTTGTGATAGACCTGCGTCACCCCGGGCAAGCGCGCGAGCAGCGGCGCCATCTCCGCCGAGCAGCCCAGCACCACCTCCCGGCAGCGCTGCGCCACCTGCGGGATGAAGCGGCAGAACTGCAACGTATCCCCGTAGCCCTGATCGCCGATCAGCAGCAGCCGCCCGGTGGGGATCGCCATTCCGTTCCACGGCGCCGAGGTGATGCGCGGCAGCTGGTTCTTGCCGGCGGCGGTCTCGTTGCGCCACTCGTATTCGATCCAGCCGGGGTCGTATTCGCCGCGCGCCAGCAGGTTCTGCGCCAGCGCCAGCCGGGCGTCGGCATGGGCGGGGTTCAGCCCGATCGCGCGCAGCAGGCAGGCGATGGCGTTGTCGCGCTCGTCGAGATCGGTGAAGGCGAGCGAGAGATTGACCAGGTTGTCGGCGTTGTCGGGGGCCAGCCGCACCGCCTCCCGCCCGGCGGCGGCGGCCTCGGTGACCCGGTTGAGGATGCGATAGAGTGAACACAGGTTGGCGTGCCAGGACGCCACCCCGGGATGGCGCGCCAGCGCGCGTTCCAGCAGGGTCACCGCGCGCTCCGGGTCGCCCGAATGGGCGGCGATGACGCCCTGCAGCGCGAGCGCGCTCGGGTGCTCGGGCGAGGTCGCCAGCACGTCGCGACAGATCCCGTCCGCCTCCCCGTATCGTTTCGCCTGGGTGGCGGCCTGGGCACGCGCCAGCGCCTGTTCGACCGTTTCCTTGCCCGGGTCCGGGGTCGTTTCGCTCATGTCCGCTCCTTGCCGCGCCGGCGCGGACTATAGGGGCCGGCCAGCACCCGGGTCCAGGGATTCACCGCCCCCAGCACATGGCGTTCGGCCAGGCGGGCGGCGCCGGCGGCGGCCAGCGCGGCGCGGCGGGCGGGGTCGCGGATCAGTCCCGCAAGGGCGGCGAACCAGGCCTCCGGCGCGTCCCCCACCAGCACCCCGCCCACCCCCTCGGCCGGCGAGCCGCGATAGGCCGGTGCGTCGGAGGCCACGGTGACCAGCCCGAGGGCCGCGTAATCCAGCGCCTTGATCGGCGATTTGGCGGCGTTGAACCGTCCCGGCGCCAGCGGCGCCAGCCCGATGTCCCAGCCCGGCTGGCGGGTGATCCAGCCCACGAACCCGGGATAGGAAGCAGCCTGCGGCGGCGGCGCGATCCGGTTGGCCCAGCCCGGCAAGCCGCCCGCGGTGACACCGATGACATCGATCGTGACATCGGCGCCGAAACAGGCGTGCAGCGCCTCGAGCGCGGGGCGGATCAGGGCAAAATCGCCCCCATGCGTCGCCGTGCCCATGCAGAGCAGCCGCACCGGTCCGGCGCGCGGCGGGCGCGGGGCGGGCTGCCACAGCCGCTCGTCCAGCGCGTTCGCCACCACCACCGCGCCCGGGTGCAGCCGGGCGATCCGGCGGGCCAGGGTTTGGGTGGAGACGGTGACGGTATCGGCCGCCGCCAGCAGCGCGCGCACCACCGGGGCCAGCGGGGCCAGCCGCGCCGCGTCCGGGTGCGCCGGCGGCAGGTCGAGCAGGTCGTCGTCCAGATCGTAGATCAGCCGCTGGCCGTGGGCGCGGCAATGGGCGATCAGCGCCTCGGCGGTGGCAAGGTCGGGCAGCGCGTGGCGCTGCGTCACCACCACCCCGCGTGGCGTCGTGGGCCAGGGGCCGGCCGCGCCGACCAGCCGCACCGCCGCCCCGGCCGCGCGGTCGAGCGGCAGCAGCAGGCGGATATGCGCGCAGGGGGTAGGCTCGCCGTCATCGTAACATTCGGCGATGACGCTGACCGCCGCACCCGCCTCCGGCGGGGCCGGTGCGGGGCGTGGCGGCGGGGGCGGCGCGGGGGCGGCCCCGGCGACGGCCTCGGCGAACGCGGCGAGCCACGCCGCCGCCGGGGCGGTGGGCGGCAGCAGCCGGGTGAACCCGCGTCCGGCCAGGCGTTCGGGGAACGCGCCGATCGCCGGGGCCACCACCGGCAGCCGCGCCGCCAGCGCGGCGCTCAGGGTGTAGCTCCAGGTCTCCGGCCATTGCGCGGGAAACCACACCAGGTCGGGGCGGTGGCGCGCGAGCAGGCCGGGCAGTTCGGCCTCCCGGTAGGCGCCGGTGACGGTGACAACGGCGGCGAGGTCCGGCGGCAGCGGCTTTTCCGGCGCGCCGATCAGGGTGAAGCGCAGCGCGGCCGGATCGGCCGCGGCCACGATCTCGGCGAACAGCGCGGCGCCTTTCTGCGGCGCCAGCACCCCCAGCACCGCCACGTGCAGCTTCCCGCGCCCGGGGCGTGGGCGGCGCGGCGGCGGCGGCGGCGCGGCCTCGTGCGGCACCAGCTCGGCGCGCGCGGCAAAGCCGTGCCGGGCCAGCCGGTCGCGCGCGTCGCGCGAGGGGCAGAGCACGCGCGCGGCATCGAGGAACATCCACACATGGCGCTGCCGCCAGCTGGTGATGTCGCGCGCGCCATGGCTGGGCCGTGCGGCGATGCAGGCGTTGCAGGCGGCGGGACCGGGCTCGCCGCAATAGGCGCCATGGGGCAGCGGCAGCAGGTTCACCTGCGGGCAGAGACCGTAATAATCATGCACGCTGGTCTCGAACGGAACCCCGAGCCTGCGCAGCAGCGCCGCCGGGTCGAAATCGAATCCCATCACATGATGGACATGGGCGCGGGTGACGCCGGCGGCGCGCAACAGCGCGGCCAGCGCATCCAGCCCCTCGGCCGGCACCAGCGCCGGCGGATGATCGGGGATGGCGGGGAAGGACAGCGCGGTGCCGCGCGCGTGCGGGCGGAGCAGCACGAACGCCTCGCCCGGGTCCGCGCCGGCCACCTGTTCGGCGATGGCGCGGGCGATGCCGCCGCCGAGGTCGTGGCAGAACAGCGCGGTCACCCGATCCGCCCGGGAGCGCAGCAGCGCCGCGGTCAGCGCGTAGCGGGCCGGGTCGGCCGGGTCGCGCGCGACGTGATGGGCCACCTGCGTCGCGTAGCGCGGCCAGCGCCGGGCCAGGATCTCCTGCGCGCGGCGGATCGGCGCCGGGTCGGGCCCGAAGCTGACCGCGCCCTGGTGATGCACATAGGTGTCGCAGGCGAGATGATGCTCCCAGCCGGCGGCGGCGGCGCGCAGGCAGAAATCGTTCTCCTCGCCATAGCCGCGGCCGAAGGTTTCCGCATCGAACCCGCCCACCGCATCCAGCGCGGCGCGGCGGATATACATGCAGAACCCGACGGTGGTGGGCACCGCCACCGCGCGCCCGGCATTCACCGCCCGGGTGGCGGCATCCAGCGCCGCGGTCGCCATCCCGAACGCCGGCGGGCCGCCGGCCAGCGTGGGGTAGCCGCAGATGGTGGCATTGTTGGAGAACGGCGAGACCGAGGCGATGCGCGGCGCCGCATAGGCATGGCCGGCCAGCCGGGCGAGCCAGCCGGCGGGCACCTCGGTATCGGCGTTCAGCAGCGCCACGTCATGCGGGACCGCCGCCGCCATGCCGCGATTGACGGCGGCGACGAAGCCCTGGTTGCGCGGCTGGCGCAGCAGCAGGACCCGCCCCTCGGCGCCGAGCCCGCGCAGCCAGGCGGCAAGCGCCCGGTCGGGCGAGGCATCGTCGATCACGATCACCCGCCCGGTCGGCCGTTCGGGGTCGGCCAGCACGCTCTCCAGACAGCGGCGGGTCTCCGCCAGCCCGCGATAGACCGGCACGATCACATCGACCACCACCCCGGAGGGCGGCACCGGCACAACGCCGGTGGAGGGCAGGAACGCGCCCGGATCGAACACCGGTTCGGTGGCGAAGCCGCGGCGGCGGCCGATCCGCAGATGGAACAGCAGCGGGTTGTCGGCCGCCTCCGGATGGCGCGCCGCGTACCAAGTGGCATCGAAGCGCGGATGCGGGTTGTCGCCGCGGGCGGCACCGGTGCGCAGATAGAACAGCAGCGGATGCACCCCGCTTTCGGCGGCGTCCGGGTAGTGCTCGCGGTACCAGGCGCCGTCGAAGAACGGGTTGGGGTCGCGGCCCTCGGTCAGGCCGTGGTGCAGATAATGCAGCACCGGATCGAGCCCGGTGCCGGCCACGTCCGGGTATCGCCGCCGGTACCACTCCGGGTCGCACAGCAGGCGGAAGCTGGCCTCCAGCGCCCCGGCCGGGTCAGGCGGCGACATGCAGCACGGCATAGAACTCGCCGCGGTCGCGCAGCGTGGGGTAGAGGCGCTCCACCCTGAGCGGCGACAGGCTGGCGGCGGCCAGGGTCTCGATCAGGTCACGGAAGCTGGCGGGGGTGAACTGCCAGGCGTGCAGGTCATGCGTCAGGCCGGGCTGGTGCAGCGCGTCGAGCGCGGGGCCGATACGGTCGGGCAGCGTCGGGTCGGCCTCCGGCGGGGTGCCATGATCGCCCTGCCAGTGCCGCGCCGGATCGTTGTGGGTCTGCCACAGATGCTGCGCCAGCACGGCGCGGGCCGGATAGCCCAGGGTGGCGGCGTGATAGGCGGCCAGCACGTCAGCCAGGGTGGAGGTCGGCACGAAATGGTCGAACGCGTAGCGATGATCCGGGATCACCAGGAACACCCGCCCGCCCGGCGCCAGCGCCGAGGCGAGATCGGTGAGATGGGTGATGAGGCATGGCTGGTGTTCGATGCAATGCGCCGAATAGATGGTCTCGAACCGTTCGCGGATCAGCACCCGGTAGGGTTCGCCGCGCCAGACATAGTCGATCTCGGGCACCTGGGCGGCATCGGCCCAGGGCAGGGTGGCGGCGGTGGCGCGCAGCGCCTCGGTGGGCATGATGTCGAGATAGCGGGTGGGGCCGGTGCGGTGCGGCGCGAGACAGGGGGCGCAGAACGGCCCGATCTCGAGCATCGGCGATGCGGGCGGGAGCAGGGCGATGAAGCGGGCGCGGGAACTCACCGCCGAGCAGGCCCGTCCTTCGGCCTGGCCGAAGTCGCGATAGTGGGCGCGCAGCGCCGCCTCGTCCAGGCCCGCGAGGTCGGTGCCGTGCGGCGGGGCGGCGTAGAGCGCGGGGTCGAACGCGGGGGGCAGCGGCGCTGGCATGGCCGCCCCTTAGCACGGTTGACGCCGCCGCCGCGACCGGCACAGTCTTCGCCCGCTGTCCGGGAGGGACCGATGGACCTGCGCTTCACCGAGGCCGAGCTGGCGTTCCGCGACGAGGCCCGCCGCTTCTTCCGCACCGAGATTCCGGCCGCCATCCGCGACAAGCTGCGCGACGGCGAACACCTGACCCGCGACGAGATGATCGCCTCGCAGCGCATCCTGAACGCGCGCGGCTGGGCGGTGCCGAACTGGCCGGTGGCCTGGGGCGGGCAGGACTGGTCGCCGGTGCAGGTCTATCTGTACCAGGACGAGATGCAGCAGGCCTATTGCCCGCCGCCGATCGCGTTCAACTGCTCGATGGTCGGGCCGGTGATCGCCCAGTTCGGCTCCGAGGAACAGAAGCGCCGCTTCCTGCCGCGGGCCGCCAATGCCGATGATTTCTGGTGCCAGGGATTCTCCGAACCCGGATCGGGGTCCGATCTCGCCTCGTTGCGCACCAGGGCGGAACGCAAGGGCGACAAATACATCGTCAACGGCCAGAAGATCTGGACCACGCTGGCGCAGTACGCGGACTGGATCTTCTGCCTGGTGCGCACCGACCCGGCGGCCAAGCAGCAGGAGGGCATCAGCTTCCTGCTGATCGACATGAAGTCGAAGGGCATCACCGTCCGCCCGATCGTCACCATCGACGGCGGGCGCGAGGTGAACGAGGTGTTCTTCGACAATGTCGAAGTCCCGGCCGACCAGCTGGTGGGGCAGGAGAACAAGGGCTGGGACTACGCCAAGTTCCTGCTCGGCAACGAACGCACCGGCATCGCCCGGGTCGGCACCTCCAAGGCGCGGGTGGCGCGGCTGAAGCAGCTGGCGGCGATGGAACGGGTGGGCGACACGCCGCTGATCGAGGACCCGCGATTCCGCGAGCGGCTGGCGGCGGTGGAGATCGAGCTCAAGGCGCTGGAGATGACCCAGCTGCGGGTGGTCTCTGACGAAAGGAAGCGCGAGAAGGGACGGCAGAACCCGGCGTCCTCCATCCTCAAGCTGAAGGGTTCGGTGATCCAGCAGCAGCTGACCGAGCTGACGATGGAGGTGGTGGGGCCGTATGTGATGCCCTACCAGCCGCCGGAGCAGGCGCAGAACGAGCCGTTCATCGGCGCCGAGTATGCCGCCGCGGCCGGGCCGATTTATTTCAATATGCGGAAGGTTTCGATCTACGGGGGATCGAACGAGATCCAGCGGAATATCATCGCCAAGGCGATTCTGGGGCTTTAGTCCGGCTGCGTCATAAGACCATCCTGCGGGCGCCCCGCTGGCAGCATGGACAGCGCGGCGGGATGGTGTCGGTGGCAGCGGTTCCACCCCGGACGGCCACCGGCCGGTGGTGGACTGGATGCCGACGGCATGGGCAAGGCCGATCCCGCTGTCGTCTGCCCACTCATGCGGCAGCTACGGGCGCCAGGCGATCGGCAGGCTGGATGCCCTTCGCAAACCTCGCCCGCCGCTTCGATGCGATCGAGACCGACCTCGAATCCGCCGCCGGCACCGTGCCCGCGCTGGGCTACCGCCGTGACCGAGGCCCCGCAGGCGGTCGCCGAGGCCGCGGCGATCGCCGCCGTGCCGGGGATCGACATGCTGCACAGCGGCTCCACCGATCCCCGCACCGAAATGGGCATCCCCGGCGACTATCGGTATCCGCGGATGCGGGAGGCCTACGACCAGGCGGCGGCGGCGCGGGCGCGCGGCAACGCCCGCGGTGTCGGCGGCGTTAACCCAAGCTCAACCAACTGCCGCCATGCTCGGGGCATGGACACGCTCATCCCCGGCTTGCTGAACCTCGCCGGCCGGCGCCTGGACTATCTGGCGCAGCGGCAGACGGTGCTGGCCCAGAACGTCGCCAATACCGACACGCCGGGCTACGTCGCCCGCGACCTGCCGCCCTTCGCCGCGGTGCTGGCCGGCGCCGATCTCACGCTGCGCCGGGTCTCCCCGCGCCAGTTCGCCGGCGGCGGCGGCCTGCCGGGCGCCACCCGCATCCGCCCGGTCGCCCAGCAGCCGGACGGCAACGCGGTGCCGCTGGACGTGGAGCTGTCCGACATCGCCGCCGCCGCGTCCGACCAGCAGCTGGTGACCCAGCTCTACGCGAAATACGTGGCGATGTTCCAACTCACCCTCGGTCACGGCAACGGGTAGCGGAGGCAGC
Source organism: Acetobacteraceae bacterium (assembly GCA_049964515.1). Lineage (GTDB taxonomy): Bacteria > Pseudomonadota > Alphaproteobacteria > Acetobacterales > Acetobacteraceae > JAJZVS01. The sequence continues at coordinate 13,706 of JBMFXF010000054.1, forward strand.
GGATGGAGCTCGACAAGGCGCTGGCGATCTCGGCTGCGGGCATGAGCGCGCAGGGCACCAGGCTGCGCGTGGTGGCCGAGAACCTCGCCAACCAGGACACCACCGGCGCCACCCCCGGCGCCGCCCCGTATCGGCGCAAGACCGTCACCTTCACCGACCGGATGAGCCAGGCCGCCGGCACGCGGCTGGTGGAGGTCAGCGGCATCGGCACCGATCCCTCGGCCTTCCCGCTGCGCTACGATCCCTCCAACCCCGCCGCCAACGCGCAGGGCTACGTGAAGCTGCCCAACGTGAACAGCTTCATCGAGATGATGGACATGCGCGAGGCCGAGCGCAGCTACGACGCCAACGTCTCGGTCATGCAGGCGACCCGCTCGATGCTGACCCGCACCATCGACCTGCTGAAATGAGCGCCATCCCCACCATCACCGTCACCCCCGGCGCGGCGGCCCGCGCCTATGGGCAGACCGCCGCCGGCAATCCGGGCCTCGGCACCGGCGGGGCGGATTTCGGCGCCACCCTGAACCACGCCATCAGCGGCGCGATCGGCGACGGCCAGCAGGCCGACCAGCAGGCCGCCGCCGCCATCGCCGGGCATGGCGACCTGACCCAGGTGGTGATGGCGGTCTCGCAGGCCGAGCTCGCGTTGCAGACCGCGACCGCCATCCGCGACCGCTTCGTGCAGGCGTATCAGGACGTCATGCAGATGCCGATGTGACGCCATGGGCAGCGCCGAGACCGGAGCCATCCTGACCGCGGCGCTGCTGCTGGCGCTGAAGCTGGCCGGCCCGCTGTTGGCCGCCTCGCTGGTGGTGGGGCTGGTGATCTCGCTGGTGCAGGCGATCACCCAGCTCAACGAGGCGACGCTTTCGTTCGTGCCCAAGCTGATCGCGCTCGGGGCCACGCTGCTGTTCCTCGGCCCGTTCATGCTGGCCGCGCTGGACAGCTACGCCCGCCTGCTGTTCTCGCGGATCGTCGCGCTCGGCGCGTCGTGAGTGCCGATGCCGCGCTGCTGGCGGCGGCGCCGGGCTGGGCCTTCGCCTTCGCGCTGGTGCTGGCGCGCGTCGCCGGCGCGGTGATGGTGCTGCCTGGCCTGGGCGAGTCCGGCCCGCCGCCGATGCTGCGCGCCGGGCTTTCGCTGGGGCTCACCCTGCTGCTGCTGCCGCTGCTGCGCCCGCTGATCCCGCCGGTGCCGCCGGCGGTGTTGCCGGCGGCCTCGATGGTGCTGGCCGATGCCGCCACCGGGCTCTGGCTCGGCTGGCTGGCCCGCGTGCTGGTGCTGGCGCTGCCGATGGCCGGCCAGGTGATCGGCTACATGATGGGGCTGGCCAACGTGCTGGAGCCGGATACCGGGCTCGGCGCGCAATCCACCGCGCTCGGCCGGCTGTTCGGCCTCACCGCGACGGTGGC
>JBMFXF010000055.1:0-15086 GCA_049964515.1 Acetobacteraceae bacterium
GAGCGAGCCCTGCCGCGCCGCCGGCGGCAGCGGCAGGCGCACCGGCGCCGGCGCCAGCCGTGGCGCGCGCGGCTGGCCCGCGACCATCAGCGCGTCGAACGCCTCGATGCCGGCCGGAAAGCCCAGCAGCGGCCAGGCATCGGCGGCGCGGAACTGGAACAGCAGCAGCCGGCGGTCGCGGTCGGACAGGTTCGGCGCCGAGCCATGCACCGCGCGCACGTGATGCACGGTGATCGAGCCGGCCCGCCCGGTCAGCGGCACCGCCGCCTCGTAGTCCACATCCCGCCGCGCCGGGTCCATCGCGCCGCAGAACACGCCGTCGGCATGGTGATCGAAGGTCGGACCGGTGTGCGAGCCGGGCACCACCAGCAGCGGGCCGTTCTCCATCGCCATGTCGTCCATCATCACCCCGACCGCGGCCAGGCTGTCGTTGCTGTGCGGGTAGAACGCCCAGTCCTGGTGCCATTCCACCGCGGCGCCGAAACCGGCGCATTTCATGTTGAGCTTGGCGGTGTCGAAGCGGATATCCGGCCCCCACAGCGCGGCCAGCACCGAGAGGATGCGCGGATGGCGCGCCAGCGCGGCATAGGCCGGGTGGTGCAGATGCGGCGCCTTGATCCGTCGCACCCGCGGCGCCTCCGGGGTGTGGCTGTCCTCGAGATCGTAGATGTCGGTATGCCCGGTCAGGCCGCGCGCGCGGGCGACGAAATCGTCGGTCACGCGCGACAGTTCCGCCACCTCGGCGGCCGACAGCACGTCGGGCACCACGATGGCGCCGGTGCGGTTGTAAGTGTCGATCTGCGCTGGGGTCAGCATGGCGTTCCTCCCGCCGGGTTCGGTGCAGCGTAGATCGGGATGTGGCGGGGGGGAAAGGGGGCAGGGATGTTCGGGCCGTTCCTCACGGGCCGGGATCGTCCCTGGCGTCCGGGCTCACCCCGATCCTCGCAAGAATCTTCTCGGCAAGGGCCCGATAATCCGCGTACGCCGACCGGACCGAATGGGAGTGGGCGCCGATGGCTCCGTCGGCCGACCGCAGCGCGAAGATCGGCTTGCGCGCCTCCATCGCCATGGGCACGAGACTCCGGTAATGCCTGAGCGTGGCCAGGCATTCCGGGTCATTGCCGAAAGCGGGGGCCTGCTCCTCCGGTTTCCTGAGCACGCTCCGCCGGTATTCCAGCGGGATCCGCTCGATCCACCGGCTGTAGGCGCGCACCGGGCGGTCGAGGCGGACGTCATGCTGCTGGGCGACATAACCCGCCGGCCGCATGACCCCTTCCGGCAGGGCGATGGAGGGATCGCCCCAGTTCTCGAGGCGCCGCTTCCACAACCGGCGCCATGATTCCAGAGCCGGACCGAGATTCCGCAATCCCTGCAATGAAAACAAATCCGGCTTGAGCGGAATCAGCACCCAGTCCGATGCGATAAGGGCGGACCGATTGATCGCGCCCAGGTTCGGCCCGACATCGACCAGGATCAGCGATGCCTCGTTGGCCGCGGCCGCCGCCTGCATCACCTGCCAGAATGCCGACAGCACCTTGAACGGACGGATCAGGTTCGTATCGCGCATGGAGGCCGGCCATTGGCCGGACAATTCCTCCTCGAACCCGGACAAGGCGAGGTCACCGGGGACCAGGGAGATCCGGGGGCTGATCCGAACCTGATCGGCCGGCTGGACATCTCCAACCTCGAGCAGGGGCCTGATGCACCGGAAAATCGTGTTGGGTTTCTGGTCGGCCTCCTCCCAGAGGCCCACCAGCTGGTCCTCGTCAAGAAACGCCGAAGTCAGGTTGGCCTGCGGATCGAGGTCCACCGCCAGCACGCGCAGCCCCAACTCGCCGAACATCCAGGCCAGATGATAGGCGAGCGTCGTCTTGCCGACGCCCCCCTTGTTGTTGAAGAAGGTCAGAACGGGGATGCCCATCAGCGCCTCCGGATCGTCACCAGGACCAGATTGCCCTCGACCTCGAACTCCGCCGGTGGGTTGCCGTTCCCGGCCAGCGCCTTCTGCGCGGTCTGGATACCGACCCCGAATCGTTGCACGAACCCCATGACCTTCATCGCCTCCGCGAGGTTCGGGTTGCGATAATCCGTATAACCGGGTTTGCCGAAGTTCCCGCGGGTCACGATACCGAACGGCCCACCCGGGTTGGTGATCTCGATCCGGTCGTTGAACCAGCTGATGCGCACCGGCGCGTTCGTCGCCTCGTAGGTCCGGTGCATCACCGCGTTGCGGGCCAGCTGCTGGAGCGCCGCCAGCGGATAATCCGGGCTGCGCCGCTCCACCGGGCCGGAGACGATGTCCATCGCGGTCTGGATATGCGCCTCCAGCTTGTCGTCCAGCCGGCGCAGCAACTGCGCCAGTGGGCCGTCGATCACCGCCTCGTCGATGATCGGGTCGGCCAGGGTCGGCCCGTCGAGGCGCAGGAACTGGATGAAGTCGCACGCGATCAGATCGCGCGCCCGTGGCGCCAGAACGAGACATCCCAGCACGGTCGGCACGGGCTGATCCGCCGCCTCGATCATCCGGCTTGCCGCCAGACGCTCCTCGTAGCTGCGCGCGTTGGCGGCGAGAATATCGGGGGCGACGGCCGCCGGCAGATATTCATTCTCGAACAGGCCCCGGTCGAGATCGGCCAACGCGGCGAACGGAATCGGCCGCAGGTCGAACGGCAGGTCGCGGTGTCGCCGCCGCTCGTTGAGGACGCGTTCATCCTGCGCGCGGGCGATGCCCCGGCGCGGGCCGGTGCGGATCCAGATCCGCCCCCGATAGCGCACCGGCGGCGCATCGGCCGGCAGCACCGTGACCACCGCCATCGGCGCACCTGCGAGTTCGCGCTTCTCGACCGTCATGCTGGGCAGCGGAAGGATGTTGCCGTCAGAGCGGATATCGGCGAGCTGGCGCAGCAGCTCGTCGGTGACCGCAAGTCCGGACGGGGACCCGTCATCCCTTGCCCCGATGAACGCCACGCCCGGCTGGCGGTGCCCCGGCAGATCGTTGGCGAAGGCGCAGATCGCCTGCCGCAGCTTTTCCGGCGCGTCGCCGCGGAGCGACTCCTTGCGCTCGGCGCGGTCGGATTCCAGGTCGTCCAGCAAGGCCTGCAACTCGGGATCGCTCAGGGTCATCGGTGGCGCTCATCGGCTGCCCGCGGTGGCGCAGGCGTGACACGCTGTCGCGGGCCCGTCCAGGGCCACCGGCGGCCGCGGCGGGCACGCCATTTGACACCCCGCCCTCCTCCCCCCACTCTACCCGACCACCGAGGGGGGTCCCGCCACACCAGGGACTGAGAGTCCGGCAGGGGTGCAGACGCACCGGCGCCGGTGACCCTTGCACCTGATCCGGGTCATGCCGGCGGAGGGACGGGCAGCTTCTCACCACCCCCCACCGCCGGCGCCCGCATCCTCCTGAGGAGACGCCGATGACGGTCCAGTCCAAATCCGCCGCCCGCCCCGACAGCGTGACCACCGGGCCGATTGCGGGCTCGCGCAAAATCTACCGCCCGGTGCCCGGCCATCCGGGGATCAGCGTGCCGTTCCGGGAAATCGCGCTCGATCCCTCGGCGCGGGAGGAACCGTACCGCGCCTACGACACCTCCGGTCCCTACACCGACCCCGCGGTCACCATCGACCTCGCCGCCGGGCTGCCGCCGGTGCGCCGCCCCTGGCTCGCCCGCCGCGGCTTCGCCGCCGTGCCCGCCCGCGCGGTGCGCCCCGAGGACAACGGCAATATCGGCGCCGAGCACCTGCTGCCCCCGTGTCCGGCCGAGCACACGGTGCTGGAAGGCCGCCCCGGCCAGCCGGTCACCCAGTACGAATTCGCCCGCGCCGGCATCATCACTGAGGAGATGATCTACGTCGCCCACCGCGAGAACCTCGGCCGCGCCGCCGCCGTGGCCGGGGCGGCGGAGCGCCGCGCCGATGGCGAGGATTTCGGCGCCGCTATCCCCGAGTTCATCACCCCGGAATTCGTCCGCGACGAAATCGCCCGCGGGCGCGCCATCATCCCCGCCAACATCAACCACCCGGAGCTCGAGCCGGTCATCATCGGCCGTAACTTCCTGGTCAAGATCAACGCCAACATCGGCAACTCCGCCGTCACCTCGGGTGCGGCCGAGGAGGTGGAGAAGCTGGTCTGGGCGATCCGCTGGGGCGCCGATACGGTGATGGATCTGTCCACCGGGCGGAACATCCACAACATCCGCGGCTGGATCATGCGCAATTCGCCGGTGCCGATCGGCACCGTGCCGATCTACCAGGCGCTGGAAAAGGTCGATGGCGAACCCGACAAGCTCACCTGGGAGGTGTTCCGCGACACCCTGATCGAGCAGGCCGAGCAGGGGGTGGACTATTTCACCATCCATGCCGGCGTCAGGCTTGCCTATGTGCCGCTCACCGCGACCCGCACCACCGGCATCGTCTCCCGCGGCGGTTCGATCATGGCGCGCTGGTGCCTCGCCCACCACAAGGAGAGCTTCCTCTACGAGCGCTTCGACGAGATCTGCGACATCATGCGCAAATACGACGTCTCGTTCAGCCTCGGCGACGGGCTGCGCCCCGGCTCGATCGCGGACGCCAACGACCGCGCCCAGTTCGCCGAGCTGGAAACGCTGGGCGAGCTCACCAAGATCGCCTGGAACAAGGGCTGCCAGGTGATGATCGAGGGCCCCGGCCACGTGCCGATGCACAAGATCAAGGTCAACATGGACAAGCAGCTCGCCGAATGCGGGGAGGCCCCGTTCTACACCCTCGGGCCGCTCACCACCGACATCGCCCCCGGCTACGACCACATCACCTCGGCCATCGGCGCGGCGATGATCGGCTGGTTCGGCACCGCCATGCTCTGCTACGTCACGCCCAAGGAGCATCTCGGCCTGCCCGACCGCGACGACGTGAAGACCGGCGTCATCACCTATCGCCTCGCCGCCCATGCGGCGGATTTGGCGAAGGGCCATCCGTCGGCCAGGCTGCGCGACGACGCCGTCTCCCGCGCCCGCTTCGAGTTCCGCTGGCAGGACCAGTTCAACCTCTCGCTCGACCCCGACACCGCGCGCCGCTTCCACGACGAGACCCTGCCCAAGGAGGCGCACAAGGTGGCGCATTTCTGCTCGATGTGCGGGCCCAAGTTCTGCTCGATGAAAATCACCCAGGACCTGCGGGAGGACGCGGCGCGGATGGCCGGGATGGAGGCCAAAAGCGCCGAGTTCGCCGAGAAGGGCAAGGCGCTCTACCTGCCGGCGGCGGAGTAGCGCGGCGCGGCGGGGTGGAATGGCAACTGGTTGCGCTTGACGCAAGCGAACCGGTCTGGCACCGTTCCATCCCCGCCCCCGGGCGCCAGCACGAGCGTTCACGCCATGACCCGATCCGAGCTGATGGCCGAACTGGCCGAAGCCAACCCGCATCTGCGCGCGACCGACGTGGAGCGCATCGTCGCCACCGTGTTCGATGAAATCACCGACGCGCTCGCCCGCGGTGACCGGGTGGAACTGCGCGGCTTCGGCGCCTTCACCCTCAAGCACCGCGACCCGCGCACCGGGCGCAACCCGCGCACCGGGGAAGCGGTGCCGGTGGGGGCCAAATCCATCCCCTTCTTCAAGGCCGGGAAGGAATTGCGCGAACGGGTGGATGGCGGGCGCAAGCCTAGCCGCGGCTGACCAGCCCGCAGCCGAGCCCGGCCACCGCGAACCCCGCCACCGCCAGCGGCGACAGCGTATCGCCCAGCAACAGCCAGGTGATGATCGCGGTGGTGCCCGGCACCAGGTAGAAATTGGCGGTCACCCGCGCCGCCGCGCCCCGGCGCAGCATCCAGTAGTACAGCGCCATCCCGCCCAGCGACACCGCCAGCGTGTTCCACGCCACCGCCGCCACCGCGCTCGCGGTCCAGTGCAGCCGCGGCGTCTCCAGCAGCGCCGCCCCGATCACCGACATCACCGCGGCGGAGATGAACTGCACCGTCACCCCGGCCAGCACCGGCACGCCGCGGCAGAACCGCCCGAACCACAGCGTGCCCGCCACGAACCCCAGCACGCCCACCAGGGCGAGCGCCATCCCGTCCACCCGCGCGGTGCCATGCAGCGCCGCCAGCCCCACCACCAGCGCCACCCCGGCCACCCCCAGCGCCATGCCCAGCCACTGGCGCGCCCGCATCCGCTCGCCCAGCACGACGATGGCGAAGCCCGCGGTCAGCAGCGGGGTGAGCGACTGCACCAGGGCGATGAAGGCCGGCGCCACCAGGGTCAGCCCCACATGCGGCGCCATCAGCCCCACCGCATTGAGCAACGCCCCGGCGATGGCGCAATGCAGCCAACGCCCCTGGCCCAGGCCGCGCCAGGAAGTGCGCCGCACCGCCATCAGCGCCAGCAGCACCAGCGCGCAGGCGCTCAGCCGGATCGCCACGAACGCCAGCGGCGAGAGATAGCGCAGCCCCACCTTGGCGGCGATGAAGGAGCTGCTCCACAGCAACACGAAGGCGAATGGCACCAGCCGGGTGACGTCGGCGCGTCGCACCGCCGCGGCGACGGGCGCGCTCACGGAGGCGGCCGGTCGAACCAGTGCGGGCGATCCATCGGGTCGATCGGCTGGGCCAGCACCAGCGCCTCGTCCACCACGCCGCGCACGCCGGAGCTGGCCTCGGCGGCGGCGATCAGGGCCGAACGCACCGCCGGGTCCGCCACCGCCCCGGCCAGGTGCACGGTGCCGTCGCGCACCAGCACCGCGACCGCGCCCGGTCCTGGCGCCCAGGGCTGGCGGGCGACCTCGGCCAGCAGCGCGGCGCGGATCGCGGTGTCGTCCCGCCCCGCCGGCGCGGCCAGCGCCAGCACCAGCGCGCGCAACAGATCGGCGCGGGTGACCATCCCGACCAGCCGCCCATCATCCACAATCGGCAGCCGCTTGATGTGATGGCGCTGCATCAGCCCCTGCAACCCCGTCAGCGGGGTGTCGGCGCCGGCGGTGATCACCGGGTGCGACATCACCTCGGCGGCGCGCCGTCCGTGGCTGGCGGTGTAGGTCTCGGCGGCGCGGGTGGCGCCGAGGCCGAACAGCGCCAGCCAACGCGGGCGCGGTGCCGGCGCGGTGCCCAGTTCCGGCCGGCGCAGCAGGTCGCCCTCGCTCACCAGCCCCACCAGCGCGCCGTGCTCCAGCACCGGAACGGCGCTGATCCGCCGTTCCAGCATCAGCCGCGCCAGCGCCTCCACCGGGGTGTCGGGGCCGGCCGTGATCACGTCGGGGGTCATGATGTCGCGTGCGCGCATGGTTTCCCTCTCAGGGTTCGGATGGTGCCGGCAGGGCCGGGGTCTGCACCCCGCGGGCCAAGGTTTCCAGATCGTCCCCGCTCAGCGTTTCGTGCGCAAGCAGCCGCGCCGCCCCCTCGCGCAGCAGCGGCAGATTGGCCTCCAGCACCGCGATCGCCAGCGCGAAGGCGCGCGCGATCAGCGCCCGCATCGCCGCGTCGATCGCGGCGGCGGTCTCGTCGCTGTAGCGCCGCGGCTCCCACGGCGTGCCGTTGGCCGATTGCAGGAATTGCTGGCGCTGCGCCTCATACGCCACCTGGCCCAGCCCCGTGTCCATGCCGAAGCGGGCCACCATGCCGCGGGCGATGTCGGTCGCCTTCACCAGATCGTCCTCGGCGCCGGTCGAGATCTCGTGGAAGATCACACTCTCCGCCGCCCGCCCGCCCAGCAGCACCGCCATGCGGTTCATCAGCTCGGCCCGGGTCATCAGGAACCGGTCCTCCAGCGGGCGCTGGATGGTGTAGCCCAGCGCGCCGACGCCGCGCGGGATGATGGAGATTTTCTGCACCGGATCGACCCCGGGCAGCGCCATCGCCACCAGCGCGTGGCCGAGCTCGTGATGCGCCACCACCTCGCGCTCGTGCCTGTTGAGCAGGCGGGAGCGCTTCTCGAGCCCGGCGATCACCCGCTCCACCGCCTGGTTGAAATCCTCCATCGTCACATCCGCCCCGTCGCGGCGGGTGGCGAGCAGGGCCGCTTCGTTCACCAGCCCGGCCAGATCGGCGCCGGTGAAGCCCGGGGTCAGCGCGGCGATCTCATCGATGCTGACCCCCGGGGCGAGGCGGATCCGCTTGACATGCACGGCCAGGATCTGCGCCCGCCCGGCGCGGTCGGGGCGATCGACCAGCACCTGGCGGTCGAACCGCCCGGCCCGCAGCAGCGCCGGGTCCAGCACTTCCGGCCGGTTGGTCGCGCCGAGCAGCACCACCCCGCTCGACGGATCGAACCCATCGAGCTCGGCCAGCAGCTGGTTCAGCGTCTGCTCCTTCTCGTCGTTGCCGCCCTGCATCGGGCCACCGCTGCGCATCCGCCCCAGCGCGTCGAGCTCGTCGATGAACACGATCGCCGGGGCCTGTTCGCGCGCCTTGGCGAACAGGTCGCGCACCCGCGCCGCGCCCACGCCCACGAACATCTCGACGAACTCCGATCCGGAGATGGAGAAGAACGGCACCGCCGCCTCGCCGGCGACCGCGCGCGCCAGCAGCGTCTTGCCGGTGCCCGGCGGCCCCACCAGCAGAATCCCCTTCGGGATATGCGCCCCCAGCCGCCCGTAGCGCTCGGGGTCCTTGAGGAAGGTGACGATCTCCTTCAGCTCCTCCTTGGCCTCATCGACCCCGGCGACGTCGGCGAAGGTCACCTTGACGTCGTTCTCCACATAGATGCGCGCCTTGCTCTGGCCCACCGTCATCAGCCCGCCGGCGCCACCGGCCATCGGGCGGATCATGAAATACCAAAGCAGGCCGAACGCCGCGGCCGGCACCACCCAGCCCAGGATCTCCGCGAGCGGCCCCGGGCCGGGGATGCCGGCATAGGTGACGCCAGCCTTTCCCAGCTCCGCGCTCAGCGCCGGATCGACCCGGTAAGTGACGAAGCGGTTGGGCTTGCCCTTGGGCGGGGTGACGTAGCGGCCGGTGATCTCGTGGGTGCCGACGGTCAGGTCGTTCACCTGATGCGCGGCCAGCAGGGACTGGAAGCGGCTGTAGGGGATCTGGGTATTGGGCGCCAGCGCGACCAGATTCTGGATCAGCACCATCGCGAGCACGGCGGCGACGATGTACCAGAAATGGATCTGGTGCTCCTTGCGCACGTCCATCGCCATCCGGTCCGCCCTCTTCTGGCCCCGCGCATTCTCCGCCAGGCCGGCGGCCAGGGCAACCGCGGCGGGTGGGGGTTGGCCTGCACGTCGGAACCCGAGCCAATGCCCCATCCCCCCGCCGCCTCCGGCATCGCAGTGTTCGGCGATGCCATCGCCCGCCGGCGGATGCTGCTGACCGTGGCCTTGCGGGCCGAGCCCCTTCGCCCCCGGCAAAGAATCGCGCTATGCCCGGGCCCGATACCGGCGTTCGCCCCGGCCCACCCCCGCCCCGTGCCGGCACGACCGCCCCGAAGCCAACCAGGGACCTCGCCCGATGAGCCAGTCAGACGTCTCCGCCGGTGCCTTCCGCAGCCTGCTCGAGGCCTTCGCGGACATCCACGTGCCGACCGCGGATGCCGCCCCGCGGCCGGCGGACCAGGCCGCGGCGCTCCGCCGGCAGCTGCGCGGGGCGATCGGAACCGTGGCCGACCTTCGCTGGCGCGACCTCTTGCAACGGATGCGCGAGGCCGCCGAGGAAGGCCAGAAGGAATACCGCCTGCTGCGCTTCCCCTGCGACGAAACCCGCGACGGCGGGCGCGCGATCCGCGAGCAGGAGCCGCAATGGCCCGACACGCTGACCGGCGAGGCGGCCGCTCTCTATGCCCACTGGCAGGCCGAACTGAAGCCGCGCGGGTTCCATATCTCGGCCCGCGAGCTGGAATATCCGGGCGGGCTGCCGGGTGATATCGGCCTGTTCGTCAGCTGGGCCTGAACCGCGAGCGGGCGGCTCAGTGCCGCGGCGCCTCGGCCAGCGCGTGCAGCGCCGCCGGGTCCAGGATCATCACCTCCGCCCCGTCGATCCCCTTTCCGGTGCCGATAATCCCCTCGTGGCGCAGGCAGGTCAGCAGCCGGCACACCGTCTCCGGCGTCAGCCCCAGATGATCGGCGATGTCGGCCCGGCCCATCGGCAGCACCACCCGCCCGGCACCGCCGCGCGGCGCGCGGGATTCCATCTCCAGCAGGAAATGCGCCAGCCGCTCGCTCGCGCTGCGGCGGCCCAGCAGCACCAGCCGCCCCCGTGCCGTCGCCAGCCCCTCGGTCGCCAGCGCCCGCAGCGCCCGCGCCACCGCCGGCTCGCGGTCGGCCAGCGCCTCCACCGCGCTGCGCCGGTAGCGCTGCACCGTGCTGGCGATCACCGTCTCCGCGGTCAGGTCGTGGCGGTCGCGCGCGTCCAGGCCGAACAGGTCGCCGGGCAGCAGGAACTCCACCACCTGGCGCCTTCCGTCCTCCATCTGCTTGACCATGCGCACCGCACCGCCCAGAATCCGGTAGCAGAACGCGGCCTCCTCGCCTTCGGCGAAGATGGCGCGGTCCTTGTCGAAACAGATCGTCGCCGCGGTCGCGTCCAGCGCGGCCAGCGGATGCGGCGGGGGAACAACCCGATGCGGTGCCTGATGCGTTCCAGTCAGCTGCGATGAACCGAACATCCTCGACCTCACCCGTTGCGTCTGTTGCTGAGGCCGGATCTAGCGGCCCGGGCGAGGCGGCGAAATTCGCAGCGCTGCGTACGGACAACCCCGTATCTCCCCCCGCCGGGGTGGTGCCAGGGGTGGTCCATGTGGTCGATGACGATCCGGCGGTGCGCGAATCGCTGGCGCTGCTGCTGGACGCGGCCGGGTTCTCCGTGCGCACCCATCCGGACGCGGAATCGCTGCTGGCCGCGGCGGCAACTTTGGCCCCGGGCTGCGTGCTGACCGATGTGCGGATGCCGGGGATGGACGGGCTGGCGCTGCAACGCCAGCTGGCCGCGCGCGGGGTGACGGTGCCGGTGGTGGTGATGACCGGGCACGCCGACGTGCCGCTGGCGGTGGCGGCGATGAAGGCGGGCGCGGTGGATTTCCTCGAGAAGCCGTTCGCCGAGGCGGCGCTGCTGGCGGTGCTCCGCCAGGCGCTGGCGCGCGCCGCCGAGGCCGCCGCCGAGGCCGCCGCCGCCGCCGCCGCCGCCGCGCTGCTGGCCAGCCTGACCCCGCGCGAGCACGAGGTGCTGGCCGAGCTGGTGGCCGGCCATCCGAACAAGGTGATCGCCCAGCACCTGGGGGCAAGCCCGCGCACCATCGAGGTGCATCGGGCGCGGGTGATGGAAAAGCTCGGTGTCCACAGCCTGCCCGAGCTGGTCCGGCTGGCGCAGGCGGCGCGCGCGAGCGTATAGCCCGCGCCGGGCCGGCCCGCTGCCAAACAATCTCCGCCGCCCCCCCTTGGCGATTCCACGTTCCACCCCACCCTCTCTCCCATCCCCTCAAGGATTGCCTCATGTTCCGTGCCGTCTGCTGCGGTCTTGCGCTGACCGCGACGCTGTTCGCCGCCTCGCCCGCCAAAGCGACCATTCTGATCACCTTCCCGACGCCCGACGCGGCGGTCGCGCTGCCGTCGCCCACCGACGTCATTTCGATCTTCGGCAGCTACACCGCGCCCACCGGTACCGCGCCGTTCGCCGCCGCGCCGTTCACGCTCAGCTTCTCCCTGCCCAGCGAGGTGCAGGTGCAGGGGCCGACGGGAACCGTCTCGAACGGCAGTTTCTCCCTCGGGGGGATTTCCGGGGCCTACGCGAACAACGGCCAGATCACGGATTTCTCGGGCGCCACGGCGCAGTTGCTCGCCAGCACCGACAGCGGGTTCGGGGAGATCAACCTCAACGCGCCGCAGTTCATGGTCCCGACCGGCCTGTTCTCGCTGTCCGTGCTCACCTTCCCGAGCATGTTCGGCTATGATTCCACCACCCGGACGGTCGCGCTCACGCTCGGCACCTTCGCGCTCGACAGCGGGCAGGCCTCCTACGGGCTCGACCCGTCGATCGGTAACAACGCCATCGGCGTGAACCTGTCGCAGCCTGTCCCCGAGCCGTCCACCTGGGCGCTGCTGCTGGTCGGCTGCCTCGGGCTTGCGGTGTTCGCTCGGCGGCGAGCTGATCCCGCGGGGGCGCCTGCCATCCGAAAATGGTGATCCCCCAGCACCTGGGGGCAAGCCCGCGCACCATCGCGGTTGATCGGGCGCGGGTGCTGGAAAACCTCGGCGTCCACGGCCTGCCCGTGCGGGTGATGTTGGCGCAGGCGGCGCGCGATCCGAGCGCCCATGCCCGGTATTGACAAGGCCCCTCCGCGTACCCATAACCCTCACCGTCGCGTCGGGCGGAGAATACGCACGTTCCGGCGCATGTATTTGGTCAAAGGGCGCCTGCGGGCGCCCTTTGCATAGGGGCCAGGCATGTCCTGTGCCGCCGTATTCGTCGATGCCGGCTATATTTTCGCCCAAGGCTCGGTATTGCTGACCGGGACCCGGCAGCGGCGTGAGCTGCTCACTCTCGAGCTTCCCGCCGTGGTTGCCGCGCTCTCCGCCGCCGTCGCCGAGCAGTGCCGGCTGCCGTTGCTCCGCATCTATTGGTACGATGCGATGGTTCTGGGCCGTCCGACGCCCGAGCAGATGGCGCTCGCCGACGCCGCCGACATCAAGATTCGCCTGGGTCAGGTCAACGCGGCCGGCGAGCAGAAGGGCGTCGATGCCCTGATCGTCACCGATATGGTCGAGCTCGCCCGCAACCACGCCATCTCGGACGCGGTGCTGGTCAGCGGAGACGAAGACGTGCGGGTCGGCGTCGTGCTGGCCCAGCAATTCGGCGTGCGGGTGCATCTGGTCGGGATCCATCCGGCCCGCGCCAATCAAAGCCGCTCGCTGCGGCAGGAAGCGGATACCACTGTCGAGTGGGATGCCGCCGCCGTCGCGCGGTTCCTGCGCCTTGCCGCGGTTGTGCCTTCGGAGACGCCCGCCGGGCAGGCGGCCACGGCCGCGCTGGACCGCGTGATCGCGCCGCTGGTGGCCGCGCTGGCACCGGAGGAGGCTGCCACGCTCAAGGCGCAATGGGCGATCAATCCCCAGATCCCTCGGGAGCTCGATCGCGCGCGGTTGCGGGCCGGTCGCGCCCATTTCGGCCAGAGCACGTTGTCGGCGCCCGAGCGCGCCATGCTGCGCGACCATTTCGGCCGCATGTTGCTGACCCGCTGACCCGCCCACCCGTCGCTTTGCCGCCGCCCGGACCGCCATGGTAAATCCCCCGCATGGCCTACTGGGGTAAAATCATCGGCGGCGTCGCCGGCTTCGCCATGGGCGGCCCCGCCGGCGCGATCTTCGGCGCCACGCTCGGCCACGCCGCCGACACCGGCCGCCTGCCGCGCTGGGGCGCCGGCGGCCAGGCCGGCTGGCCCGGCGGCGGCTTGTTCGGCCTGCCGTTCCCGCCGCCGCTCTCGCCCGCCTCGCTCCCGGGCGGGCGCGAACAGATGTTCTCGCTCGGCGTCGTCACCCTCTCCGCCAAGCTGGCGAAATCGGACGGCCCGGTGAACCGCGCCGAAATCGCCGCCTTCCGCGCCGCCGTGCCGGTCCCGCCGGAAGCGGTCGCCACCGTGGGCCAGCTGTTCGACCGGGCCCGCGCCCACCCCGGCGGCCACCGCGAGACCGCCGCCGCCCTCGGCGCCGCCTTCCCCGACCAGCCCGGCAGGCTCGAACAGCTGCTCGGCGTGCTGTTCGCGGTCGCCCGCGCCGACGGGCCGGTGAACCAGGCGGAATGGCGCTTCCTGTCCGACATCCACGCCGCCTTCCGCCTCGATCAGGCGGCCTGGGACCGCGCGCGGGCCGAACCGGAGCCGGACGCCTACGCCGTGCTCGGCGTCTCCCCCGACGCCAGCCCCGACGCGCTGCACGCCGCCTGGCGCAACCTGATGCGCGAATATCACCCGGACAGCCTGGCCGCCCGCGGCGCCGGCGCCGAGGCGATCGCGCGCGCCGGGGAGAAGGTCGCCCGCATCAACGCCGCCTGGGACCGCATCAAGCGCGAGCGCGGGCTGTGAGCCTCGCCCCGCGCGACCGGCCCAGCCCCAATCACGACGCCCGCCCCCCGGGGGCACCGATCGATACCCTGGTCATCCACTACACCGGCATGAGGACCGCGGCCGAGGCGCTGGCCCGGCTCGCCGATCCCGCGGCCAAGGTCTCCGCCCATTACGTGATCGAGGAGGACGGCACCATCTGGCGGATGGTGGACGAGGCGCGGCGGGCCTGGCATGCCGGCGTCTCCGCCTGGCGCGGGCGGCGCGATCTCAACGACGTCTCGATCGGGATCGAGCTGGTCAATCCGGGCCATGAGTGGGGCTATCGCCCGTTCCCGGTGCTGCAACTGGCGGCGCTCACCGATCTCGCGCTGGCGCTGCTGGCGCGCCATCCGATCGCGGCGCGCAACATTCTCGCCCACAGCGACATCGCGCCGGCGCGCAAACAGGACCCGGGGGAGTTGTTCGACTGGCAGGCGCTGGCCGCCAACGGGGTGGGGCTGTGGCCGCAGGGGGTGGGCGACGCCGGCCCCGGCGGGGCGGCGCGCGACGCCGCGGCGCTGGCGCCGGTGCGGGCGGCGTTGCGCGCGGTGGGCTACGCGGTGGCGCCCGAGGGCGGGCTGGACCCGGCGCTGGCCGCGGTGCTGCGCGCGTTCCAGCGCCACTGGCGGCCGGAGGCGGTGACCGGGCAGGCCGATGACGGCACCCGGTTGCGGCTGGCGGCGGTGGCGGCGATGGTCGGGGTTTCCTGACCTCACCCGGAGCCCGGCGCCCCATGCCCCCCACCCACCTGATCTACGACTGGGACAACACCCTGGTGGACGCCTGGCCCGGCGTCACCGCCGCCATGAACGCCGCCTTCGCCGCCTTCGCCATGCCCGCCTGGACGGTGGCGGAAACCCGCGCCCGCGCCCGTCGTTCCCTCACCGAGGCGTTCCCGCCGCTGTTCGGCCCCGAATGGCCGCGCGCGCGCGACATCTTCCATGCCGCCTATCAGGCCCGGCACACCGAAACCCTGCGCCCGCTCGCCGGCAGCGCCGCGCTGCTGGCCGGCTTCCCCGCCGCCAGCCAGGCCGTGGTCTCCAACAAGACCGGCCGCTTCCTGCGCGCCGAGGCGGACCATCTCGGCTG
>JBMFXF010000056.1:0-14725 GCA_049964515.1 Acetobacteraceae bacterium
GCCGCGTGGCCGCGCGCCCAGCCGACCAGCGCGATCACGTAGAGCGGGTAGATCGGCCCGTTCCACCCCAGCACCCGGGCGACGAAACAGGCCGTCGCGGTGGCGGGGTCAGGCGGGGTCGCGACGTCGCGCGGCGTCATCGCGGGGCGAGCAGATAGTGGCTCACCCCCCAGGCGGCACCGTCGCGCGCGCCGAACAGCCCGGCGGTGGCCAGGAAGAACAGCCGCCAGCGCCGCCGCCACAGCGCGGCATCGGGGCCATACACGTCGCTCAGGATCGGCGCGATCGCGGCCTGGTTGGCGTCGAACCGCGCCAGCCAGTCGCGCGCGGTGCGCTGGTAATGGGTGCCGGACCAGCGCCAGTCGGCGACGAGGGTGAAATGCTGGTCCAGCTGACGGATCAGCCCGTGGCTCGGCATGATCCCGCCGGTGAAGAAATGCCGGGCGATCCAGTCCGCCGGGTCCTCGGTATCGAACGCATAGGGGGCGGCGCGATGGCTGAACACATGCAGGAACAGCCGCCCGTCCGCCTCCACCCACGCGCGCACCCGCGCCAGCAGCGCGTGCCAGTTGCTCATGTGCTCCCACATTTCCACCGAAACCACCCGGTCGAAGCGGGCGCCGGGGTCGAACTCGTTCATATCCGCGGTCAGCACGCGCAGATTGGCCAGGCCCCGGCGCTGCGCTTCCGCCTCGATGAACGCCCGCTGCGGCGCGGCGTTGGAGACCGCGGTGATGGCGGCGCGCGGATAATGCTCGGCCATCCAGAGGCTGAGCGACCCCCAGCCGCAGCCCAGTTCCAGGATCCGCTGCCCGTCCGCCAGCCCGGCGTGGGCGGCGGTTTCCGCCAGCGCCCGTTCCTCGGCGCGCTCCAGCGTGTCGGCGCCGTCGGCATAGAGGCAGCAGGAGTATTTGCGTCGCGGGCCCAGCACCTGCCCGAAGAAGGTCGCCGGCAGCTCGTAATGCTGGGCGTTGGCGGCCTCCGGCGTGCGCGCGATCGGCCAGGCTCCCATCGAAAGCGCGAAATCCCGCTCCGCCTCGGGCGGCGCGCGATCCAGCATCCGGCCGGTGCGGTTGACCAGCAGCGCGATCCCGGCCCGGGTCAGCGCATCCGGCAGCGGCAGTCGTTCGGCGGCGCCGGTGGCGGCGGAAACCAGGTTCATCGCGGACTCCGTTTCGGAAGCGGCAGGAAGGGGCGGGTGCGCGCCTGATAGGCGCGGTAGCGGTCGCCGCGGGAGCGCAGCATCGCCGCCTCCAGCGGCGGGATGCCGGAGACATGGACCAGCAGCACATACATCAGCGCCGGCGCGGCGAGCGCGAGCCAGCCCCAGGGGTAGCCGGGGGCGATCGCCAGCAGCGGCCAGCAGCACCAGCCCAGGAACTCGAAGAAATAATTGGGGTGGCGCGCGTAACGCCAGAGGCCGGTTTCGCACAGGCCGCCATGATGGGCCGGATCGCGCCGAAACCGCGCCAGCTGCGCGTCCGCGACCGCGCCACCCGCCACGCCGGCGGCGAACACCGCCACGCCCAGCGCATCGCCGATGCCGAGCCGGGCCGGGTTGTGCGCGGCCACCACGAATGCCATCGCCAGCACCGCCGCCGCCGCGGCCTGGATCTGCAGAAAGCCGAACATGCGGGCCTGGAACCGGACGCCCCAGTCCACCCGCAGGTTCGCGTAGCGGGCATCCTCCGGGCCGGAGCGGGTGCGGCGCAGGATGTGACCGCCGAGCCGCAGCGCCCACAGCGCGGCCAGCACCGCCACCAGCGCCCCGCGCGGTCCCGCCGCGGCGAGACCGCTTCCCACCCCCGCCGCGCCCAGGGCGAGGGTCCAGATCACATCCACCCAGCCCGCGTTGCCGGCCGCGCGCTGGGCCGCCCAGGCGCCCATCATCGCCACCGAGAGCCAGGCGGTGACGGCCAGGGCTGTCATCGCCGCGCTCATGCGAATTCCCGGATGAAGCCGAGCACCGCGCGCCGTACCGGCAGCAGCGGCGCCAGCCCCTCGGCGAAGCCGCCGATCAGCGCCCGGTGGCCGAGTCCGGGATAGATCCGGGCGCGAACCGGGGCGCCCACCCGCCGCAGCGCCGCCTCCAGGCTCCGCGTGTTGCGCGGCAGCACGGTACGGTCCCGGGCGCCGGCGGCCAGCAGCATCGGCGGCGCGTCGGGGTGGACGAAGCGGACCGGCTGCGAGTCCGGCCAGGTTTCGGCGGGGCCGAAAATCCGTTGCAGCACCGGGGTTCGCAGCGGGAGGAAATCATACGGGCCGGCCAGCCCGATCACGCCCGCCGGTACCGGGGCCCCGGCCGCGCGCCGGTAGCGCGGATCGAGCGCGAGCAGGGTGGCGATCTGCGCCCCGGCCGAATGCCCCATCACCAGCAGCCGCGCGCGGTCCACCCAGGGTCGCGCGGCCAGCCAGGCCAGCGCGGCGGCGGCGTCCTCCATGAAGGCGGGAAACCGCACCTCCGGGAACAGCCGGTAGTCGGGGATGGCGCAGGCGACGCCGCGCGCCGCCAGCGCCGCGCCGACGAAACGATACATCGCCCGCGCGCCGTCCTCCCAGCCGCCGCCGTAGAAGAACAGGATTGTCGGCGCCCGGCGCGCATCCGCGGGCCGGTAGAGATCGATCCCGCCGCGCGCGCCGGGACCATAGGCCGCCTCGGCATGGCGCACCCCGCGGCGCGGGGCCAGGCGGTTCACCAGATCGACCGCGAAACCGAACTCCGAGGCCGGGAGGATGCTGGTCGCGGACATGCTCACATCCCCAGCAGCGGCCGCACCAGCCGGCCCATCCAGGACCGCGGGCGCAAATGGTGGGTGACCGCGATCAGGCAGATGCAATCCTCCCCCGGCAGGGCGCGCGGCTGGTGGGCCAGCGCCGGATCGGTTTCCACGCAGTCGCCGGGGCCATAGGTGCCGGCGCCATCGGCGAAGGCGCCGGTCAGCACGCAGGTGGTCTCGGCCCCGGTATGGCCATGCTCCAGCAGGGCGCGGCCGGGCGCGACGCGGATCAGGTCCAGCCGGCTGTCGGTGGCATCGCGCGGCAGCAGCGCCATGATCGCGATCCCGGGCGCCACCCGCCGCCATCGCCCGGAGGCGAGCGCCGCGAGATCGAAGCGCGGCGGTGGCGGCTCCGGCCGCGCCGTATCCAGCCGCGCCAGCGTGCGGGCCAGCGCATCCGCCGCCAGCGGCGCCGGCGCCAGCGATTCCAGCAGCGCCCCGCCGGCCGCTTCCGCCGCGCGCAGCCCCGCCGCGCAGGCCGGACACAGCGCGGCATGGACGGCGATCACCCGGGCATGGGCTTCGGGCAGCGCGCCGGCGGCGCAGGCAAGCAAGGTGGCGTCGGCGGGGTGGTGGCGGATCATTCCAGGTCTCCCAGCGCCGCGCGCAGCCGCGCCATCGCCAAGCGCAGCCGCGATTTGACCGTGCCCAGCGGGATGCCGAGCAGGCTCCCCATTTCCGCGTGCGAGTGCTCCTCGAAGAAGGCGAGGCGCAGCGCCTCGGCCTGCTCGGCCGGCAAAGTGTCGAGCACGCCGCGCACCCGCGCCGCGCGCTGCGCCTCGCCGAGCAGCGCATCGGCGGTGGCCGGCGGGTCGGGGTCCAGCGCCGGATCGGGCATCGGCGCCGGCCGGGCCCGCCGATGCGCGTCGATCGAGAGGTTCCGGGCGATGGCGAAGATCCAGGCGGCGGCGGTGGCGCGGGCGGGGTCGAACTGGGCGGATTTGCGCCAGACCGCGAGCATCGCCTCCTGCGCCAGCTCCTCGGCTTCCGCCGCGCCGAGGCCGCGCCGCATCAGGAACGCTTTGATCCGTGGGGCGAACTGGCCGAACAGGGCGGCGAAGGCGGCGCGGTCGCCGCGCGCCACCGCCAGGATCCAGGCGGCGGGGGTGGCGTCCGGGGCATCGGTCATCGGGCGGGGCTCCCCGTGGCGTCGGGCAGGCCCGGCCCAGACCATCCAGGGCTGGCGCGACACATACATGCCCCTTCTACGACGCTTCCGGCGGATCGGATCACCGCCGCGGTGATCCTTCGGTTGGCTCCGCCGCGGGTGATCCGAACCCGCGCCGGCTGCGTAAGGGGGTCAGGTAGCACGGACGGGGCGAGGATGCGGCGGTTGCGGATCGCGGTGGTGGGGGCGGGGATCTCCGGTCTGGCTTCGGCCTGGCTGCTGGCCCAGGCCCATGAGGTGACGCTGTACGAGGCGGCGCCGCGCCCCGGCGGGCACAGCCTGACGGTGGATGTCCCCGCCGGGCCGCAGGGCGGCGGCACGGCGCCGGTGGATATGGGGTTCATCGTCTATAATCCCCCCGCCTATCCCAACCTGGTGGCGCTGTTCGAGCATCTGGGCGTGCCCAGCGTCGGCTCCGATATGTCCTTCGCGGTCGCGCTGGACGGCGGCGCGCTGGAATACGCGGGTACCGATCTGTTGGGGCTGTTCGGCCAGAAGCGCAACCTGGTCCGCCCGCGCTTCTGGTCCATGCTGCGCGATATCGCCCGCTTCTACCGCGAGGCCGAGACCGACGCGCTGGCGATGGACCCGGAGCTTTCGCTCGGCGCCTACCTGTCCCGGCAGGGGTATGGGCAGGCGTTCGTGCGCGATCACCTGCTGCCGATGGCCGCCGCCATCTGGTCGGCGCCGGCCGCGCGCATCGCCGACTACCCGGCGCTTGCCTTCATCCGCTTCTGCGCCAATCACGGGCTGCTGAAGCTGCGCGACCGCCCGCAATGGCGCAGCGTGGCCGGCGGCAGCCGCGAATACGTGCGCCGGATGATCGCCCCGCTGGAAGGACGGCTGCGGCTCGGCTGCCCGGTGCGGGCGATCCGTCGGCTGCCCGGAGCCGTCGCCGTCGCGGCCGAGGGCACGGGACCCGAAATATACGACCAGGTGGTGATCGCCACCCATGCGCCGCAGGCGCGTGCGCTGCTCGCCGACCCGTCGGCGGCCGAGACGGCGCTGCTCGGCGCCATCCGCACCAGCCGCAATCTGGCGGTGATGCACCGCGATCCCGGGCTGATGCCGCGGCGGCGGGCGGTGTGGTCGAGCTGGAATTATCTCGGCGGCGCGGCGCCCTGCGTGACCTACTGGATGAACCGGCTGCAACCGCTGGCCGGCGTGGGTGAGGTATTCGTCACCCTCAATCCGCCGCGCCCGCCGGCGCCGGAGACGGTGATCCGCACCGAGACCTTCGCGCATCCGCTGTTCGACGCCGCGGCGCTGCGCGCCCAGCAGGGGTTGTGGGAGCTGCAGGGCCAGCGGCGCACTTGGTTCTGCGGCGCCTGGTTCGGGGCCGGGTTTCACGAGGACGGGTTGCAGGCCGGGCTCGCGGTGGCGGAGGCGATCGGCGGCGTGCGCCGCCCCTGGCGGGTGGCCGATGCCTCCGCACGCCTGCCCGCGTCGGGGCGGGCGGTCGCGGCATGAGCGCCTCGGCGATCTATGCGGGGTCGGTGGTGCACACGCGGCTGCGGCCGGTCCGCCACCGGCTGCGGCGGCGGATGTTCTCGTTGCTGCTCGATCTCGATGAGATCCCGGCACTGTCGGCCCGGCTGCGCTGGTTCTCCGCCGAGCGCTTCAACCTGTTCGGCTTTTTCGCCCGCGATCATCTGGCGGGCGGGGCCGTCCCGCTGCGCGCCCAGGTCGAGACGGCGCTGGCGCGCGCCGGCATCAACACCGCCGGCGGGCGGATCTTGCTGCTGGCGATGCCGCGGGTGCTGGGCTTCGCGTTCAACCCGCTCAGCCTGTTCTGGTGTTACGGCGCCGACGGCCGGCTGCGCGCGGTGCTGTACGAGGTCCACAACACCTTCGGCCAGCGCCACAGCTATCTGATCCCGGTCGCCGGAGACAGCGGGCCGGTGCGTCAGGAATGCGCCAAGCGCTTCCATGTCTCGCCCTTCATGGACATGGGGTTGCGCTACCGGTTCCGCCTCGCCGGGCCGGAGGCGCGGCTGGCGGTAGCCATCGATGTCCGCGACGCGGCGGGCACGGTGATGACCGCGGCGCTTTCCGCGCGGCGACAGGCGCTGACCGATGCCGCGCTGCTGGCCGGGTTCCTGCGCCATCCGCTGCTCGCCGCCGAGGTGCTGGGCGCCATCCATTGGGAAGCGGCGAAGCTCTGGCGCAAGGGGCTGCGCATCCGCCGCTCCCCGCCGCCGCCATCCGAACCGATCAGCATCGTCTCAGAGGGAGATCCGGCATGAGCGGACGCGCGTTATCCCGCCCCGCGGCGGCCTGGCCGCGGCCCGGACGGTGGCTGCTCGCGCGGCTTCTGGAACGGATCTCGGAAGGACGGCTGACGGTGGTGCTGCCCGACGGCGAGCGGTTGCGCGGCGGCGGCGGTGGGCCGGAGGCGGTCTGGGTGCTGCATCGCTGGCCCGCGCTGCGCCGGCTGCTGCTGGGTGGGGACATCGGGTTTGCCGAAGCCTATGTGGACGGGGACTGGTCCAGCCCCGATCCGGTGGCGCTGCTGGAACTGGCGGCGCGCAACATGGCGCGGATCCCCGGCGCCGAGGGCGGTCCGGCGCCGGTGCGCCTGCTGCATCGTCTGGCCCATCTGGCGCACGCCAACACCCGCCGCGGCAGCCGCCGCAACATCGTCGCCCATTACGATCTCGGCAACGATTTCTACGCCCTGTGGCTGGATGCGACGATGAGCTATTCCTCGGCGCTGTTCACCGGGCCGGGGATGTCGCTGGAAGCCGCCCAGGCGGCCAAGCAGGCGCGGGTGCTGGAACTGCTGGCGCCGCGGCCCGGCGATCGGGTGCTGGAGATCGGCTGCGGCTGGGGCGGGCTCGCCGCCCGGCTGGTCGCGGCGGGGGCGGAGGTGACCGGCATCACCCTTTCGCCGGCGCAGCTCGCCTGGGCACAGGAACGTCTGGGCGGACGGGCGCGGCTGTTGTTGCAGGACTACCGGGATTGCGAAGCTGTGCATGAGCGGATCGTCTCTGTCGAGATGATCGAGGCGGTGGGGGCGGCGTACTGGCCCACCTATTTCGCCACCCTGCGCCGTCGGCTGGCGCCGGGCGGGATCGCGGTGATCCAGGCCATCACCATCGCCGACGCCTGGGCGCCGGCGTATCGGCGCGGCGCCGATTTCATCCAGCGCTACATCTTCCCCGGCGGGATGCTGCCCTCGCCGGGGGAGATTGCCCGGCTGGCCGACGCGCACGGCTTCGCGGTGACGCATCAGGAGAGCTTCGGGGCCAGCTACGCGCTGACCCTGGCGGCCTGGCGGGCCCGGTTCCACGCCGCCTGGCCTGCGGTCGCCGCGCTCGGGTTTCCGCCGCGGTTCCGCCGGCTGTGGGATTACTACCTCGCCTATTGCGAGGCCGGTTTCCGCGCCGGCCGGGTGGATGTGGGGCTGTGGCGGCTGGAACCGCGCCCGTGCTGACCCGCCGGGCGCTGCTGGCCGCTTCGGTGGTGGCGCCCGGCGTGCCGCGCTCGGACGTGCTGCGGTTCCGGCTGATCCGGGAGGGATCGAAGATCGGTGCCCATGTGCTGCATTTCCTGCCGCGGCCGGAGGGGATGCGGGTGACGATCGCGGTGGATATCGCGGTCCGGTTCGGCCCGTTCGTGTTGTATCGCTACCGGCTGCGCGGCAGCGAAACCTGGCGCAACGGCCGCTGCGTCGGGGCCGCGTCGCGCACCGAGGACGACGGAACGCCGTTGTTCATGCGCGCCGAACGCGACGCGTCCGGGTTCTGGGTGACCGGCACGCACACCCCGCGCTACCGCGCGCCGCCGACGGCGCTGGTGGCCAGCCACTGGAACCAGGCCGAGCTGCGCGGACCCTGGATCAACCTGGAAAACGGACGCCTGCTGCATCCGCACGTGACCCCGCTTGGCGTGCATCCGGCGTTGCTGGCCGATGGCGCGCAGGTGCCGGCGCGCAGCTATTCCATCACCGGGCCGGCGACGATGCGGCTCTGGTACACCCTCGGCGGGGTGTGGACCGGGCTGTTGTTCACCGCCAGCGACGGCTCGCTGGTCCGCTATGAGAGAGTGACATGAAACGCTTCGTTTTGGTTGCGTTGGCGTTGCTGGCGCTGTCCGGCTGCGCCGGCTTCGGTACCCGTCAGCCCCTGGCGCCGCGGGTCGATCTGTCGCGCTATGCCGGGCGCTGGTACATCATCGCAGAGATTCCGTATTTCGCCGAACGCGGCAACGTCGCCAGCTATTTCGACGTGAGCTTCCCGCACGGGCGGGTGCGCGATGTCTATCATGGGCTGAGCGGCGGGTTTTCCGGAAAGCCGACCCGCTTCGTCATGCATGGCTACGTGGTGCCGGGTCAGCACCGGGCGTATTGGCGGGAGTCGCCGTTCTGGCCGCTGTATTTCTCGTATCTGATCCTTTACGTCGGGCCGCATTACGGCACCGCGCTGGTCGGCTACCCCGGGCGGAACTATGGCTGGGTGCTGTCGCGCCATCGGCACATGGACGATGCCACGTTGCGCGGGCTGCTCGCCCGCTTCGCGGCGGATGGGTACGATCCCGCAAAGTTCCGCCGGGTGCCGCAGCCGGCCGGGGCGCGATAGGGAGTCAGTCGGGCAGACGCGCCACCTCGACCGCATTGGCGTTGTAGGTGGTGGCCCCGCAGCGCGCCGCATAATCGGCGGTGAGCGCGTTCGCCGCCCCGCCCTGGTCCAGACCGGTGCTGTCCGGGGCGAACCAGGCCCCCTCCTTGATCGCCACCACCCCGGGGGCGATCCGCCGCGTCACCTCGGCCCGCATCGCCGCCTGGCCCTGGGCGTTGAACACCCGCACCCGCGCCCCGTCGGCGATGCCGCGCGGGGCGGCATCGTCGGGATGGAGCCACACCGTATCGGGGTCGATCCGTGCCAGCCCGGGCTGGTTGCCGTGGATGGAATGGGTGCGGGCGCGGGATTTGGGCGAGCAGAGGCGCAGCGGGAAGGCGGCGGAGGGCTCGGCGCGCGGATCGAGCGGCGCCACCCAGGCCGGCACCGGCGCGATCGGCCCCAGGCCGCAGGGGTTCGGGTCGGCGGCGAGCGCGGGGCAATAGACCTCGATCTTTCCCGACGGGGTGGAGAACGGGTACGCCGCGCCCTCGCGGATCTCGCGCGCATAGGCGACCGCGTCGGCGGGGGCGGGAAAACGGGCGACGCCGGCGGCGGCGAAGGCGTCGAAATCATCCACCGCGCGGGCGGTGAGATGGCGCAGCCAGGCGTCCTCGTCGCGGTCGGAATAGCCGGCGATCCCGAGCCGCTCGGCGAGGGCGGCGAAGATGTCGATATCGTTGCGACATTCCCCCGCCGGTTCCAGCGCCTTTCGCATATAGATCGCGTAGTGCCCGGCGCCGGCCCAGGGGGTGTGCACGTCGTTGCGTTCCCAGAAAGTGGTGGCCGGCAGCACGATATCGGCGCAGCGCGCGGTGGGGGTCAGGAAATGATCCTGGGCGACGATGAACTCCACGCCCCCGAGCGCGCCGGCGATGCGCGCGGCGTTCGGTGCCTGGTTGAACAGATTGCCGCCGGCGGCATAGATCAGCCTGATGTCGGCGGGATAGCCGCCGGCCCTGCCGCGCGCCAGCAGATCGGCCAGCAGCGGCGAGGCGACCCGGGCGCCTGCCGGGTTCTCCCCGGTCGGCAGCCGGGCGATGCCAGAGGCCCCGGTGGCGCCGTTGGAGGTGGAGGAATTGCCGCCCGGGATGCCGATATTGCCGGTGATGGCCGCCAGCGCCGCGGCGGCGCGGTGGAACTGCTCGCCGCGCGCGGTGCGCCCCGGCGCGTAGCCGGCCTGGAACGCCGCCGGGCGGGCGGTGGCGAAGTCGCGCGCCAGCCGGCGCAGCGTGGCCGCCGGAACCCCGGTGAGCGGCGCCGCCCATTCGGGGGTTTTCGCCACCCCATCGGCCGTCCCGGTCAGGTAGGACCGCCAGGAGGCGCCCGGGGCCGCGCCCGGCGGCAGCCCGGCCTCGTCGAAGCCCAGCACGAAGCGGTCGCAGAAACCCTGGTCGTGCAGGCCCTCGCTCACGATCACCTGGGCCATCGCCAGCAGCGCGGCGGTGTCGGTGCCGGGGCGGATGAAGACATGCTCGTCGGCCAGTTGCCGGCTGGTCTCGGTCAGCCGCGGATCGACGCAGACGATGCGGCTGCCGCGCCGCTTCGCCTCCCGCAGCCAGGCCAGGGTGCCGGTGCCGAAGGTGCCGTCGCCGGGGGACCAACCCCACATCAGAATGAGCTGCGAGTTGGGATAGTCCGAGGGTTCGCGTCCCGCCGCCTTATGCGCGGTGCGCGGGCCGAAGGTGGTGCGGATGGCGAAGATTTCCGCTTCAGCCGACATGCTGGACCACAGCACGGTGCAGCCGCCGAGCATATAAAGGAACCGCTGGGCGGCGGTCCGGCCGTGCAGCACCGAAAGCGAGCCGGTGCGCGAGGCATCCAGGATCGCGGCCGGCCCGTAGGTGTCGCGCACAAGGCGCAGCTGATGGGCGACCTCGTCCAGCGCCTCATCCCACGGGATCGGGGCGAAGCGGCCGGACCCGCGCGGCCCGGTGCGGCGCAGCGGGCGCAGCAGCCGGTCGGGGTGGGCCATCCGCTCCTGCTGCCCCACGCCGCGGGCGCAGGCGGGAAGCGGGGGATGCTCCGGGTTCCAGCGCCGCGCGTCGGTGGAGATATGCACGATGCGCCCGCCCTGGACATGGGCGTTGACCACGCAGCGCCCGCCGCAATTATGGCCGCAGGTGGAGGTGACCACGGTTTCGCCAGGGTCGCGCGGCGCGGGACGCGGGGCTTCGTAGATAGTGGCTTGCGACATCAGCCGAGACTAGCCGCCGCGCATGGCCGACACCAGTGGCGGCAAGACTTGCGTACCCGATGCAAAGGGCGATCAATGCGCGGCCTGACACGAAGGCGCCGTCGCCAGGGGATGCCGTGACCGAAGCCGAAGCCATCGCCGCCATCCTGGCGCATCCGAACAGCCTGCCCGCCGACCGCGACGTGGCCTTCCTCAACCGCAACGATACCCGCGGGATCCGCTTGCAGCTGGACTACCAGAAGGCGGAGATCCTGCTCGAGGGCCACGGGGTGGCGCATACCGTGGTGGTGTTCGGCTCCACCCGGCTGCGCCCCGCCGAGGAGGCACGCGCGGCGCTGGCGGCGGCCGAGGCGGCGCTGGCCGAGGCGCCCGAGGATGCTTCCCTCCGGCGCGCGGTCGCGGTGGCGGCGCGGCGGGTCGCCAACGCGCGCTACTACGACATCGCCCGCGCGTTCGGCGCGCTGGTCGGTGCCGCCGGCGCACGCGCCCATGGCGGGCGGCTGCTGGTGATGACGGGCGGCGGGCCGGGGATCATGGCGGCGGCCAACCGGGGCGCGCATGAGGCCGGGGAGCGTTCGATCGGCCTCAACATCACGCTGCCGCACGAACAGCATCCGAACCCGTGGATCAGTCCCGAGCTCTGCTTCAGCTTCCACTATTTCGCCATCCGCAAGCTGCATTTCCTGCTGCGCGCCCGCGCGCTCGTGGTGTTCCCGGGTGGCTACGGCACGCTCGACGAGTTGTTCGAGGTGCTGACCCTGATCCAGACAAGGAAAATGGCGCCGCTGCCGGTGGTGATGGTGGGGGAGGAATACTGGCGCCGCATATGGCACCCGGAGGTGCTGGTCGCCGAAGGCAGCATCGACCCCGAGGACCTGGCGCTGATCCGCTATGCCGAGACCGCCGAGGCGATCTGGCGGCACATTCTGGACTGGTACGAAACCCGCGGCACGCCGCTGCTGCATCCGGAGGCATCGCCATGAAGCTGTCCTTCCACGGCGCCGCGCGCATGGTGACCGGCTCCTGCCACCTGGTGGAGGCGGCCGGGCGGCGGGTGCTGGTCGATTGCGGCATGATCCAGGGCGGACCGACCGCGGAGGCGGCCAACGCGGCGCCGTTCGGCTTCGATCCCGCCGCCATCGACTGCGTGCTGCTGACCCACGCGCATCTGGATCATTGCGGACGGCTGCCGCTGCTGGTGAAGCAGGGGTTCCGCGGCAGCATCATCGCCACCGCCGCCACCCGCGATCTGGCCCGGCTGGTGCTGCTGGATGCGGCGCATCTGCAGGAGGAGGAGACCCGCCGCGCCGCCGCCCACGCGGCCCGGCATGGAAGGCATCATCACGGGCGCGGGCGGGGCGCGGCCGGGGCACCGCTCTACACGCTGATCGATGCCCTCGAGGCGATGGGGCGGTTTGCCGAACCGGCGGTGCTCGACCGCGAGGTCGCGCTCGGCCCGGGCCTCACCGCCCGCTTCGTGGAGGCGGGACATATCCTGGGTTCGGCCTCGATCCTGCTCACCGCCCGCGAGGAAGCGACGCGGCGGGTCCTGTTCTCGGGCGATCTGGGGGCGGTGGGCCGGCCCTTGCTGCCGCCGCCGGCGGTGCCGCCGGCCGCCGATCTGGTGGTGATGGAGACCACCTACGGCGATCGCGCGCATCGTGCCTATGCGGATTCGGTCAGCGAGTTCCTCGATGCCGTGGCGGCAAGCTTCGCCCGCGGCGGCAATGTGGTGATCCCCACCTTCGCGCTGGAGCGCGCGCAGGAGTTGCTGTTCGCGCTGCGCGGGGGGATCGCTTCGGGCCGGCTCGCCGCGGCGATGCAGGTCTATCTCGATTCGCCGATGGCGATTTCCGCCACCGAGTTGTTCGAGCGGCATCCGGAAGCGCTGGCCCCGTCGCTGGCCGCGGCAATCGGTCGGGGCGAAGACCCGTTCGCCCTGCCCGGGCTGCATTTCGTGCGCGAAACCGCGGCCTCGATGGCGCTCAATGCGATCCGCGGCGGCGCCGTGCTGATGGCGGGGTCCGGCATGGCCACCGGTGGGCGGGTGCGGCACCATCTGCGTCACAACCTCGGCCGGCCGGAGGCGGCGGTCATCTTCGTCGGCTACGCCGCGGAAGGCACGCTGGCGCGGCTCATCATCGACGGGGCGCAAAGCGTCCGCCTGTTCGGCGAGACCATTCCGGTGCGCGCGCAGGTCCACACCATCAACGGGTTTTCCGGCCACGCCGACCAGGCCGGCTTGCTGGCCTGGCGGCGGGCGGTGCCGGAGGCGACGCGGACGATCCTGGTGCATGGGGAGGCGCGCGCGATGGATGCCTTCGCCCCGCTGCTTGCCGGGGAGGTCATCCGCCCGGAGCTCGGGGCCTCGGTTTCGCTGTAGCCGCCCGCGGTCATCCCCCCGCCCAGGCCCGCATCTCGCGGCCGGCGCGATGCAGGGCGGCGTCCAGCAGCGCCGGGTCGGCCGGCGTGCCGGCGCGTAGCGCGGCCATGGCGGCGCGCACGACCCGCTCGTACTCGGCGAGCCCGTAGCCGCCGGCGAGCCCGGCCATGGCGTGCAGCGCCGAGACCGCCGCGGTGGCGTCGCCGTCCGCCAGCGCGCTGCGGAACCGTCCGAGGCGGGCGGCGAGCTCGGCCAGGCATTCCTCGGCCACCTGCGCCAGCGCGTCGGGGGCGAGAATCTCGCGCAATTCCCGCAGGCGCGGCGCCGACAGCACGCCGCCCGCCTCCGGTCGGCCGGCGTGGCGGCCCAGCGCGGCCAGCAGCGCCGCGCGGGCCGCCGGCTTGGCGAGAATCTCGGTGACCCCGGCGGCCAGGGCGGCGGATTGCTCCTCGGCGCCGATATGTCCGCTCAGCGCAATCACCGGCACCGCGCCGGCGGGGCCCGGCAGGGCCCGGATCCGCCGCGTGGCCGCCATCCCGTCCAGCGCCGGCAGGTCGAGGTCCATCAGGATGAGGTCGAATTGCCCGGCGGCGGCGGCGCGCGCGGCGGTCTCGCCGTCCCCGGCCTCGGTCACCTCGTGCCCCTCGCGGCGCAGCATGGTGGCGGTCACCAGCCGGCTGGCGGCGACGTCCTCGGCCAGCAGGATGCGCAGCCGCTCCGGCAAGGGCAGTGCCAGGGGCGGGATCGGAGCCGGCAGGGTGAACCAGAACACGTTGCCCTGCCCGTCCGGGGCCACCGTATGGCCGATCTCGCCCCCCATCGCCGTCACCAGGTCGCGGCAGATCACCAGCCCGAGACCGGCGCCATCGTCGTTCTGCGCGTCGGAGCGGGCGAAGGGCTGGAACAGCTGCGCCCGCCGCTCCGGGGCAATCGGCGGGCCGGGGTCGGTGACCGCGATCCGCAGCACCCCCTCCGCGCTGACGGCGGTCACCGTCACGACCCCCGGATCGGCGAATTTCACCGCGTTGGAAAGCAGGTTGGCGACCACCTGGCAGAGCCGCTCGGGGTCCGCCAGGATGCTCGCGGGAAGCCCGGGGTCGGGGGTGAAGGCGAGGCGGATGCCGCGTTCGGCGGCTCGGGGCGCAAGCATGGCCAGCGCCTGGCCGAGCGGCGCCCGCGGATCGACCGCGACCGGGTGCAGGCTGAGCCGGCCGGCCTCGAAGCGGGACACGTCGAGGACATCGGCCAGCAGCCGGCGCAGCGCGATGCCGGCCTCGCGCATCCCGGCGCGCACCGGGGCATCGACCGGGTTGCTGTCGAGCAGGTCGAGCCCGGTCAGCAGCGCCTGCAACGGCGTGCGGATCTCGTGGCTGACCATGGCGACGAAGCGCGATTTGGCCGCGTTGGCAGCTTCGGCGGCGGCGCGCGCCTCGGCCAGCGCCTGGTCGGCGCGCCGGCGCTCGGTGATGTCGGTGAACAGGGCGACAAAGCCGCCGTCCGGCAGCGGTTCGCGTCGGATCTCGACCCAGCGCCCGTCGGGGCGGCGGCGCTCGAACCGGCCGAACGCGCGCCCGGCGCGGT